>JBEVOM010000208.1:0-35012 GCA_040507575.1 Ilumatobacteraceae bacterium | reverse complement strand
CGATCTCGCCAACACGTCCACCAGCCGCGCGGAGCCAGGCGATCTCCTCTCGTTCAACGAACGACAGACGCAGTCCACTGGGTTCCAACGTCGCGGGCATCACCCCGCCAGCCTGACGGAACCATCGCCATCCAGTGCGCGACGACACCCCAACCGCCCCGGCCGCTTCGGGCACACCGACACCAGCCCGAACCTCCATCCAGAACCGGCGCCGCACCTCTCCCGGCAACCTCGGACGACCCCTCATCACACACCTCCATCACGAAGGTGTTGCGATGACCAGTAGAACCCGCCGTCGCACCTGCGACCAAAATCCGGACCAAAACCGGGTCGGGCAGGTCACGTGGCCGAGCTCACCGATCTCGGGCTCATCGGGCCGGTCCGTCGAGGGCGATCGCTCCGTTGACGACGAGGCGGACCTGGGCGGTGATGTCGTCGGCGAACGAGCGCCCCTCCGTCCACCCCGGCCAGCGCCGAGCGCCCTCGCTCACGAGGAGCTGGGTGATGTACGCCAGCCGGTCCACGTCGATCGACGCGGGGAGCTTGGCGTCGGCGACGGCCCGCTCGTACAGGTCGACGAACGTCGATGTCAGCGGTCGGCCGCCGTCGGCGGCGTCCTCGGGTCGAGGCTGACGTCGGTAGCCCTCGAGGACCGCCCTCGCGATGAGGTCGGGCGGGTTGGGCCGCATGTCCCGCTCCATCGTCACGAGCGACTCGTGGATGACGTCGAGCACGTCGTAGCCGTCGTCGGCGAGCAGCTCGCCGATGCGGCGCGCGATGGACTCGACCGACAGCACGCCGAGCTCGAAGAGGACGTCCTCCTTGCGCTGGAAGTAGAAGTAGAAGAGACCCTTGGAGACGCCGGCGGCCGTGCAGATCTCGGCCACGGTCGTGTCGTCGACACCCTTCACCCGCCACAGGGCGACTGCGCTGCGTACGAGCGCGCGCCGTGTCTGCTGCGAGCGCGCCCGTTGCAACGTCGCTCGTCGCTGACCATGGTCGACCAGGTTCGTGGGGCCCATGTTCGCCATCGATCCAGTATATGCGCACCATCGAGCTGGACGCGGAAATTGACTGGTGTACAACTTTGGCAGTACGGTGGCTCGTCCTGCCGTTGTCTCGAAGGGGTGTGCACCATGGCTTGGGAGTTCTTCACCGATCCGGAGTTCCAGGAGAAGCTGGACTGGGTCTCGGCGTTCGTGCGCGAGGAGGTCGAGCCGCTCGACCTGCTCTGGCCGCACGATCGGTACAAGGCGCTCACCGACGAGCAGCGGGTCGTCGTCGAGCCGCTCAAGCAGGCCGTGCGCGATCAGGACCTGTGGGCCTGCCACCTCGGCCCCGACCTCGGCGGCAAGGGCTACGGGCAGCTCAAGCTGGCGCTGATGAACGAGCAGCTCGGCCGTTCGCGGTGGGCCCCGCGGATCTTCGGCACGCAGGCGCCCGACACCGGTAACGCCGAGATCCTCGCCCACTTCGGCACCGACGAGCAGAAGGCCAAGTACCTCCAGCCGCTCCTCGACGGTGAGATCTTCTCGTGCTACTCGATGACCGAGCCGCAGGGCGGCGCCGACCCCGGCGTGTTCCAGACCCGCGCCGAGCGCGACGGCGACGAGTACGTGATCAACGGGTACAAGTTCTTCTCGTCGAACGCCCGCTACGCCGAGTTCCTCATCGTGATGGCCGTCACCGATCCGGAGGCCGGGCCGTACCAGGGCATCTCGATGTTCGTCGTGCCGACCGATACGCCGGGCGTCGACATCGAGCGCAACATCGCCGTGTTCGACGAACCCGACGAGGAGGGTTCGCACGCCCTGATCCACTACGACAACGTGCGGATCCCGGTCGAGAACCGTCTCGGGGGTGAGGGTCAGGGCTTCGCGGTCGCCCAGACCCGGCTCGGCGGTGGCCGGGTGCACCACGCCATGCGGACGATCGGCACGTGTTCGCGCGCGTTCGACATGATGTGCGAGCGGGCACTCAGCCGTTCCACGAAGGGCGGCCCGCTGGCCGAGAAGCAGTTCGTGCAGGGGTACGTGGCCGACTCGTGGGCCGAGCTGGAGCAGTTCCGCCTCCTGGTCCTCCAGACGGCCTGGAAGATCGACAAGTACCAGGACTACCGCAAGGTGCGCAAGGACATCGCCGCGATCAAGGTGTTGATCCCCAAGGTGATCAACGACGTCGTCGGCCGGGCCATCCAGGTCCACGGTGCGCTCGGGATCTCCAACGAGCTCATCCTCGGCAGCCTCTTCGTCGGTCAGTTCACCCTCGGGTTCTCCGACGGTCCGAGCGAGGTCCACAAGGTGACCGCCGCCCGCCAGATCCTCAAGGACTACCGGCCGGCCCCGGGTCTCTGGCCGACGGACCACATCCCGACGCGGCGCGCCGAGGCCCGGGCGAAGGTCGACGCCCAGCTCGCCGCCGCCGGCTTCGACGATTGACCGTTGCGGCGCGCGACCGCAGAGGCTCCTCGTCTCGAACGCCGCGCCGCCGTCCTGACACGATGGAGCGATGATCAGCGAGCAGCGCTTCGACGGCAAGGTCGTCTTCATCACGGGCGGGGGTGCCGGCTTCGGTCTGGCGTTCGCCCACGCGTTCGGCGAGCGGGGCGCCGCTGTCGTCATCGCCGACATCGACCCGGACACGCTGCGCGTCGCGTCGAAGGAGCTGGAGGAGGCGGGCATCTCCACGCTCGGCGTGGCCTGCGACGTGGCCGACGAGGTGTCGGTCGGCCGAGCCGTCGCCGAGGCGGTGGACCGGTTCGGCGGCGTCGACATCCTGTTCAACAACGCCGGTCGCCACCTGACCCGCTACAACCGCCCGTTCGCGGAGCAGCCGATCGCGGACATCCGCGAGGTCTTCGACGTCAACGTCATCGGCGTCGTCAACTGCACGCTGGCGTGCAAGGACACGATGGCGGCGCGCGGCGGCGGGGCGATCATCAACATCTCCTCGATCGCCGGGTTCAAGTCGACGTCCCCGTACGGCGTGACGAAGCTGGCCGTGCGCGGCTTGACCATCGCGTTCGCCACCGAGCTGTCGGCCATCGGCGTGCGCGTCAACGCGATCGCGCCGGGGTTGATGCTGACCGACAACGCCGCCGCCGACCTCCCCGAGGCGCTCGTGGCGGAGTTCCGCGACGAGCTCCAGCTCGTGCATCGCAGTGGCGCCGTCGACGACATCGTGAACGCCGCACTGTTCTTGTGCTCCGACGCCGCGTCGTTCATCACGGGAGAGACCCTCAAGGTCGCCGGCGGCCACCCGCTCCAGCTGTAGTCACGGTCGTGGTCGTGACGGCCGACCGGGCGAGTCGAGCGGTCGGAAAGTAGGTTGGCCGGCGCCCACCACGAGTGCCTCGGGAGCCTTGGATGAACGTTGACGACATGATCATGGTCAGCATCGACGACCACGTCGTGGAGCCTCCGGATGTGTTCGCCCGGCACATGCCGGAGCGGTTCCGGGATCGCGTGCCGAAGTTGATGAACGACGTCGCCGGTGTCGGCAAGGCGGCCAGCGCCGATGGCATCGAGTACGCGGTCGGTGTCGACCGCTGGGTGTTCCAGGGCGAGTCGATCGGCGTCCCGGGGATCGGGGCGGTCATGTCGTGGCCCGACGAGGAGTGGAGCATGGATCCGTGCAGCCTGGCCGAGATGCGGCCGGGCACGTACGACGTGCACGAGCGGGTCCGGGACATGAACGCCAACGGGACGCTGGCCTCGATGAACTTCCCGTCGTTCCCCGGGTTCTCGGCCACCCACCTGGCTCGCATGCCCGATCGCGAGCTGACGAACTTCACCGTGTCGGCGTACAACGACTGGTTGATCGACGAGTGGGCCGGCGCGGCGCCTGGACGGTTCCTGCCGATGACCGTGCTGCCGTTCTTCGACGTCGACGCCAGCGTCGCCGAGGTCCGACGCGTCGCCGCCAAGGGCAGCATCGCGGTGACGCTGCCGGAGACCCCATACGGCATCGGCGTGCCGGACTACGGCTCGGGCTACTGGGATCCGATCTTCGAAGCCATGTGCGACACCGGTCAGGTCGGGTGCCTGCACATCGGCGGTGCGTACGGTCTGCTGCAGCGGCCCGAGTCGGCCACCGTGAACGACCTGTTCGTGCTCACGCCGCAGCTGAGCGCGATCACGTGCAACGACATCTTGTTGAGCGGGCGCCTGCGGATGTATCCCGACCTGCGGTTCGCGCTGTCGGAGGGTGGCATCGGCTGGATCCCGTTCTTCCTCGACAAGTTCGAGCACGTCGTGCGCAACCAGTCGTGGGCCCACTTCGACAAGCTCCCGCAGGGCAAGACGGTCAGCGAGATCTACCGGGAGCACTTCCTGGCCTGCTTCATCTCGGACCCTTCGGCGCTCCGTCTGCGTGACCGCATCGGCGTCGAGACCATCGCCTGGGAGTGCGACTTCCCGCACTCCGACAGTCGGTGGCCGAACTCGCCGGAGATCCTGTTCGCGGAGCTCGCCGAGGCCGGGTGCGGCGACGCCGAGATCGACGCCATCACGTGGGAGAACGCGGCGCGGTTCTTCGGCTTCGACCCGTTCCTCCACATCGAGAAGCAAGACGCCACGGTCGGCGCGCTGCGGGCGGCGGCCACGGCCGACGGCGTCGACACCTCGACGACGTCGCGCGCCGAGTACCGCAGGCGCTGGGAAGCCCACCACCGCGCCATCGCCTGAACCGCGGTGGCGGTGACGCCGACGGCGGCCACGGATCTGTCGTCGGATGGGGTGATCAGCGTCCACCGTGGGACGTGGTGGCGCGACGTGCTGGATCGGTCGCCCGGCGCTCAGCGGCCCGGGCGCGGCGGATACGTTCCGCGCATGCGGATCGGCCTGAATGGTGGCGGCGGGACCCTCGACCGGATGATGGAACAGGCCCGCCAGGCCGAGGCTGCTCGTCGCCGGGCTCCCGGTCGCGGTGACGGCGCACCTGCAGGGACTCGTGGACGCTGGGGCGACCGACGTGTGGGCGGCGATCCTCCCGGTCGGCGACGACGCGTCCGGTTCTCGTTCGTCGCACCCGAGACCTGCTGCAGCACCTCGCCGCGCGCTGAACGCGGCCGACCCGGCTGACCCGTGATCAGGGCGTCGGCCGACAGGACGACCGGCCGCTTCACGGCGTGATGGTCGTCGCCGGCCGATCGGGGTCAGCGCGGCGCGTGGTACCCATGGCCGCGTTGGTCACGAGCCGGTGGACGAAGGCCAACTTCTCGACGACCGGGCCCACCAGCGTGAACGGGTACAGGTCGCCCTTGCCCATCGTCTGGTTGATCCGGTTGAACATCAGCGAGAGCCACCGCCAGTCGCTCAGCATCTCGTCGGCCGACGCGTCGGCGTAGCTCCTGCGGGGCACGACATCGGCGGCGAGGAACCCACGGGAACGGTCGGCGGCCATGGTCACGGCGCTGCGCGCCGCCGTGGCCAGGGTTCCCGTGATGTGGAGGTAGTGGGCGAAGCACTCGGCGAAGTCCTCCCACGGGTGCATGGTCGCGTAGGAGGAGATGTAGCTGGCCGGCCAGTCGTCGGGAGCCCCGAAGCGGTAGTGGCGGTCGATGGCCTCGCTGTAGCTCACCCGCTCGTCGCCGAACAGGGCGCGACACGCCGACACCCACGGCTCTTCGGAGGCGAGCTGCCACTGGTAGTAGTGCCCGATCTCGTGGCGGAAGTGTCCGAGCATCGTCCGATACGGCTCGCCGAGGCTGATCCGCAGCATCTCGCGGTGGAGGTCGAGCGTCTCGGCCAGGTCGATCGTGATGATCCCGTTGGCGTGCCCGATGATCACGCGCTCGCCGCTGCGGCTGGAGACGAGATCGAACCCGAGTCCGCCGTCGCGCTCGTGGTACGGGACGATGGGCAGGCCGAGCTCGAGCAACTGCACGATCAGCCGGCGCTTGGCCACGGCCGTCTCCGCCAGCTTCTCGAGAGCGATCGTGTCGTCGTTCTCCGGTCGGCGCCGCGTGAGCCGGCACGAGAAGCAGCGGGCGCTCTCGTCACGCTCGCTGAGCAACCAGTTGCACCCCCAGTCCCACTGCGCGCACCGCAGCCAGCGCTCGCCGCCGACATCGACGCCGCCGTCGACCACGGGAAGGAACGACAGCGTCGGGGGGTGGAACCCGAGCGCCGCGTCACACCGCTGGCACGCCTTGCTCTCCAGGAACACGAAGTACCCGCACACCGGACAATCGATCACCGACTCCGAGGCCATGCGGCACCATAACGAGCGACGAGCGAGACGGCCGCCGGCATCGCCTGGCCCGCTCGCCTCCGGCCCCGTCGAGCCGGGCTCGGGGCGCGGATCCGGGGTCGCCCAAGCCCTGGATCCCGGTCGTGTCGTCGGCTGCATCAGCCGACAGCCGCTCGTGCCGACTGCGGCGACGTTGCTCGAGTCGGCGGCTCGCCCACACACGCCCGCGTCGTGCATTCCAGCACGTCGCGGGCGCTCCCGAAAGTCCCTCGATCGTGGTCGTTCGTCGTCGGCGGGTCGGCCGGACACGTGTGACGACGTAGCGAGGACCGCGCCCACATCGCCGGGTCCCGAGCCGATCATCCTGTCGAGCGGGATGGACGTCAAACAGCTCGCCATTGATGCCGGGCCCAGCCGATGGTTGATTGGACCTCGGGAACAGCGGAGGGTCCGCGCTCGCCGGGCCGGCGAGTTCACACGACAGGGGGGTCCACATGGCGATCACGGAGACCGACGCACCGTCCGGCGACCTGCGGTTCATCGATTCCGACGGCCACATCCTCGAGCCGCCGACGGCGCTGCTCGACTACGCGCCCGCGGCGTACCAGGACCGGATCTGGCACATCGAGTTCGGCGATGACGGCCAGGAGTGGATGGTGTTCAACGGCCACCGCTCGATCGCGCAAGGCGGTAGTGGGACCGCCGGGTTCACCGACGAGGAGAGCCAAGCGGTGTGGACGGGCCACTACTCCAAGGTTCGCCCAGCCGGGTGGACGGCCGACCTCCGGCTCGACGACCTCGACGCCGACGGCATCGACCTGTCCGTCCTGTACCCGACGCGGCTGCTCGGCCTGCAGGGCGTGCGGGACGTCGACTTCGGTCAGGTGCAGGCGCGGGCGTACAACGACTGGTGTTGCGAGCACCTCAAGTCGGGCAACGGCCGCCTCTTCGGATCCGGTGCGCTGCCACCCATGCACGAGGCCGACGACGTGAGCGGCGTGGCCGAGGAGATCTACCGCGTCGCCGGGATGCCCGGCATGGTCTCGGTGTTCATGCGCCCGAACCCGGCCGTCGAATGGCGACCGTTCGACGACCCGGTCTACGACCCGATCTGGAGGGCTCTGGAGGAGACCGGACTGCCCATCGGGTTCCACCCGTTCCTCACGTCGGACCTCCCGGGCGCCTGCGCCGGCCTCAAGCTGGCCCGGCCCCGCAACGCCGACGGCTCCTATGTGACGTTGGAGGAGATGGATGCCGCCGAGGCCAAGTCGATGGCCGAGACCGGTCGGTTCCTGCCCAACATCTACTTCGAGCAGGCCCTCGCCAACCCGGTCGACATGATGGCGGCGGTGACGTTCATCACCGCCGGCGGCGTGGCCGAGCGGTTCCCGGGCGCGAAGTTCATCTTCCTCGAGGCCAACGGGGGCTGGCTCGTGCCCTATCTGGAGCGTCTCGATCACCACGCCGAGAAGTACTCGTGGGACGTGCCGTGGCTGACGATGCGTCCGTCGGAATACTTCCGGCGGCAGTGCTGGATCAGCTTCGACCCGGACGAGTCGTTCCTCGAGGTGACCGCCACGTCGCCGCTCGTCGGCGCCGACCGGATCATCTGGGCGTCCGACTTCCCGCACCACGATGCCAAGTTCCCCGGCACCACCGATGCGCTGCGCGAGGTGATGGCCGGCCTGACGGCCGACCAGCAACGCGCCATCGCCGGCGAGAGCGCCCTCCAGCTCTACGGCATCGGCTGAGCGGGGTGGCCGGCAACGTCCTTGTCCGGGGCGGCACGATCATCGACGGCTCCGGCCACCCGGCCGAGCCGGGCGACGTCCGCATCCGCGACGGGGTCATCACCGAGGTCGGCGGGCGGCTCGTCCCCGACGGCGAGGCCGAGATCGACGCCAGCGGTGCCTACGTCACGCCGGGCTTCATCGACGGTCACACCCACTTCGACCCGTCGTTGTTCTGGGACCCGGACTGCGACCCGATGCCCCAGCACGGTGTCACGACGGTGTTGATGGGGAACTGCTCGCTCTCGTTGGCGCCGGTACGCCCCGACCATCGCAAGCAGGTGGGGGAGACGTTCGGGACGATCGAGGAGTTCCCCGACGTCGCGTTCGACGATCACGTGCCGTGGACGTGGGAGACGTACGCCGAGTACGTGACGTCGGTCGCCGCGGGCAGCTACGGCGTCAACGTCGCCGGGCTGGTCGGCCTGTCGATGGTCCGCCTGTTCGTCGTCGGCGAGGAGGCATGGGATCGACCGTCGACGGCCGATGAGCGCGACCGCATCGTCGCGGTCGTCGACGCCGCGCTGCGCGGCGGCGCCGCCGGGCTGTCGACGTCGTTCTCCGACGTCGGGCGCGACGGCCGGCTCGTACCCAGCGCGGCGGCCGACGACGACGAGCTGCGCGCGGTCATCGACGTGCTCGGTCGGCATCGCGGCCACTTCGAGATCATCCCCCGAGGAGTCACGACCGACCGCCAGGACGCGATGGACACCCTCGAGCGGTGCGCCCGGTGGTGTGCCGCGGCCGACGTGACCCTCACGTGGAACGCGTTCCTCGACCTGCGCAACGACCCGACGATCAGCGACGACTTCCTGGCGTTCGCCCGCCGCCTGCAAGGCGAGGGGATGCGGGCGCTGCCCACGATCTCGCCGCGTCCCGTCGACTTCACCGCGAACTGGAACGGCGGCCTCGGTTTCAGGTACATCCCGGCGTGGCACACGTTCGTCCAGGCCGATCGGCCGACGAAGCTGGCGATGCTCGCCGATCCAGCCTGGCGGCGTCAGGCGGCGGAACAATGGGACGACACGACCGCCAGCGTCTTCCCGCACCACGCCCTCGAAGGCGTCACCGTGCTCGACGCGGCACGGCCCGACCTCGAACGGTTCGTCGGATCGACGTTCGACGTGTACGCCCGCTACCACGGCGGCCACCCGTCCGACGCCCTTGCCGACTGGGTCGCGTCGAACGACCTCGCGCCCGGGATGGCGTACGTGGTCGGCAACCACGATCCGGCCCGCATCGGACGTCTCGTCGCCGATCCGGCGACGCTGGTGTCGGCGAGCGACGCCGGCGCCCACGTCCAGGCCCACTGCACGGCCGGGGACACGACGCTGCTGCTGACGCGCTACGTCCGAGATCGCGGCGACATGGAGCTCGAAGCGGCGGTGACCGAGATGACCGCCCGCCAGGCGGACGTGTACGGGTTCACCGACCGCGGCCGCATCGAGGTCGGCAAGGCGGGCGACCTGACGGTCTTCGCGCTCGACGAGCTCCACTGGGACGAGCCGGTGGCCTGCCACGACTTCCCCGGCGGGTCGCTGCGCTACCGCCGTCCACCTGGCGGGTATCGCAGCACGGTCGTGGCTGGTGTGCCGACCCAGTCGCACGGCGTCGCGACGGCATCGCGACCGGGCCGCTGGCTGCCCGGCAAGCAGCCGGCCCGGACGAGGGTGGCCTGACCATGGCGCAACGAATGGATGCTCTCGGAGCGGCCGACGCCAGGCCCTACCGCCCGCCGACGTTCTTGCCCGAGCCCGACCCACGCGCCCGCCCGCTCACGATCGTCTCGGTCGACGACCACGTCGTCGAACCTCCCGAGCTGTTCGACGGGCGGATGCCGGCCCGCTTCGCCGACCGCATCCCGCGGGTCGTCGACGTCGAGAACGGTGGGCAGGCCTGGCTGTACGAGGGCCACGTCCTCCCCAACGTCGGCCTCAACGCCGTCGCCGGACGGGCCATCGAGGAGAAGTCGATGGAACCCACCCGGTTCGACCACATGCGTCGTGGCGCGTGGGACGTCCATGCCCGCGTCCGGGACATGGACATCGACGGGGTCCAGGCATCGTTGTGCTTCCCGTCGTTCCTCCCCGGGTTCGGTGGCGGCCGGATCCAGACGATCACCGACGACCGGGAGTTCGCACTCGCCGCAGTCCGGGCGTACAACAGCTGGCACGCCGAGGAGTGGGCCGGTGCGTACCCGGACCGGTTCATCCCCTGCCAGATCACCTGGTTGCACGACCCGGTCCTCGCCGCGGACGAGGTCCGCGCCAACGCCGATCGCGGCTTCACCGCGTTGGCGTTCCCCGAATCACCCGAGCGCCTGGGGTTCCCGTCGTTGCACACCGGGCACTGGGATCCGCTCATGCGTGCCTGCGAGGAGACGGGGACCGTCGTGTGCCTCCACGTCGGCTCGGGCGGAGAGGTGATCACGACCAGCGCGGACATGCCGCGGGCCGCGTTCACCGTGGTCTTCGGCACCTACGCCTCGCTGACGGCCATCGACTGGCTCTACTCGGGGATCCCCGACCGCTTCCCCGAGCTCACGATCTGCCTCTCCGAGGGCGGCATCGGTTGGGTCCCCGGCCTCGTCGATCGACTCCGCCACATCATGAAGTACACGAGCGCCGACGACTGGCCGTGTTCGATCGAACCCTGCGACATGCTGCTGCGGAACTTCCGGTTCTGCGCCGTCGACGATCCCACCACGTTCGCCATCTGCGAACGCATCGGCCCAGAGGTCTTCCTCCTCGAGGCGGACTACCCGCACGCCGATGGCAGCTGGCCCGACACGCAGGAGCACTTCAGACGCCAGCTCGACGGGCTGGACGCCGAGACCGTTCGGCGCATCACGTGGCAGAACGCGTCGGAGCTGTTCCGGCATCCGATACCCGCAGCAGTGTGAGCGCCGGCCGGCGGCCGTCAGCGTCTGGCGCCGGTCGAGCGCAGCCCGCTGAGCAGGCCGTCCATGGCGGTGACTGATGCATCGCGGGCGGCGGGCTGGTCGGGGGCGTTGGCGATGTAGAGAGCGGCTTCGTCGAGAGCGGCGAGGAGGATGTTGGCGAGCACCTCGACCGGCTGGGGGGTCAGCGTCCCGTCGGCGATGGCATCGGTGAGCATGCGTCGGAGCGCGCCGAGCCCGTACTGAGCTTCGAGGGTCCGCCACTCGTGCCATCCGAGCACCGCGGGTCCGTCGATGAGCAGCACCCGTTGGACCTGGGGGGTGAGAGAGGCGTCGAGGAAGCCGAGGAGCCCGTCGCGGAGCTGGTCGAAGGCGCCGGCGGAGCCGGCCGGACGGGCCGCGCTCATGAGCTCGGTCTCGATCGCTTCGAACACCGCTCTGAAGAGGGCTTTCTTGTCGGCGAAGTGGTGGTAGAGCGCGCCTCGCGTGACGCCGGCGCGTTGCACGATCTCCTCGGTGCCGGTGTGGAAGTAGCCCTGCTCGACGAAGAGGGTGCGGGCCGAGTCGATCAGGAGCTGGCGGGTCGCTTCGGCGCGCGCTGCGACGTCGGCGGAGCGCGGCGGCCGCAAGCCGGTCGGGTTGCCTTGACTGTCTGGCACACCGTCAGTATTGTCCGCGTGCAGTCGGTATGTGCATGTCCGCCCGACAGGATCGCGCGGATCGATCAAGGGAGCCTGGGATGAGCGACGCCGTCGAGACGGTTCAGAAGTTCTGCGATCTGATGGCCAGTCGCGACGCCGAGGCGTTGCGGCCGTACTTCGCCGATGGGGCGGTGTACCAGAACACCGGGATGCCGGCGAGCGTCGGGGTGGACGACATCATCGCCAACCTCGCCGGTCAGTTCCAGATGTTCCCCGACTCCTACGAGTACGTCGTGAAGAACATCGCCGGCAACGGGAACGCCGTGCTCACCGAGCGGTTGGACATGATCAAAGGGCCCGATGGCGTCGTGCACGCCGTGCCCGTGATGGGGACGTTCATCCTGAGCGGCGACACCACGATCACTCGGTGGACGGACTACTGGGACACGGCCCTGCCGATGAAGATGGTGAGCGGCGAGGACGTCTCGACCCTCGTGCCTGCGGCATACTGAGCCATGAGCATCGATATCGACGATCCCGGTCTGGACAACCCCTCGGGTTGTCCTGTGACGCACTTCGGCGAGGTCAACAAGGGTTCTGCACCGGCGGGCTGGCATTTCGAAAACTTCGACGCCAAGCGTGAAGAAGCGCCCGTGCACACCGGTCTGGCCGCCGAGCAGCAGTACTACTTGGTGACGCGCCTGGCCGACATCCGCGCGTCGTTCCAGGCGCCGAAGGTGTTCTCCAACGCCGCGGTGACGCCGACGGAGCCGAACCCGCCGTACCGGTGGATCCCGGAGATGCTCGACGGTCCGATCCACACGACGTGGCGCCAGCTGCTGGGGCCGTTCTTCGCGCCCGGCGCCGTGGCCGGCTGGGAGCCGATGGTGCGGCGCCGCTTCGCCGAGGTGCTCGACGATGTCGCCGAGCGCGGTTCGTGCGACTTCGTGCACGACGTGGCGTTGCTGTTCCCCAACGTGATCTTCATGGACCTGATGGGCCTGCCGCGGGCCGACGCCGAGCGGTTCGAGGCGTGGGAGGTCGCCATCCTGCACGGTGATCGCACGGCGCCGAGCAGCCAGCAGCGGTCACTCGACGCGATGATGGCCGTGATCGGCTACTTCAGCGATCTCATCACCGAGCGGCGTCGTGATCCGCAGGAAGACCTGCTGAGCCAGGCGCTGTCGTGGAAGATCGACGGTGAGCCGATCCCCGATCAGGATCTGCTCGATTTCTGCCTGCTGATGTTCATGGCCGGGCTCGACACCGTCGCCGCGCAGTTGACCTTCAGCTTCTGGCACCTCGCCCGGCACGACGAGGACCGTCGACGGATCGTCGCCGACCCGGCGCTGATCCCGTCGGCCATCGAGGAGTTCCTGCGCTACTACAGCTTCGTGACGCCCGCCCGCAAGGTCGTCTCCGACGCCGAGATCGGCGGCTGCCCCGTGCAGGCCGGACAGATGGTGTACCTGCCGCTCGCGTCCGCGAACCGCGACCCTCGCGAGTTCGACGACGCCGACAAGGTGATCATCGACCGGGCGAACAACCGCCACATCGCGTTCGGTGCCGGTCCCCATCGCTGCCTGGGCGTCCACCTGGCCCGCCAGGAGCTGCGGGTGGCGATGGAGATGTGGCACGAACGCATCCCCAACTACCGCCTCGCCCCCGGTGTCGACATCGTGGAGCACGGCGGGCAGATCGGCATCGACAACCTCCCGCTCCTCTGGGACGTCTGACCGGCGCCCGCCGGCCGGCCGAGCGGGTCGATTCGGCCACCGGTGCGATCTGCGCGAACGCGGTGGCGATGAACATGGTGAGCGGTCGGCGCCCGTCGTCGGCCAGCGAGCGCCGCACGGCGAGGTGGTAGCGGGCCATGCTGACGGTGGCAACGGCCTCGGCGCGCTCGTCGATGCCGCCGGGTGTCGGCCGACCACTGGATGGCCACCAACGTCGGGGTCGCGGGACGCCATGATGGGGATCCGGCACCGACGAAGGGGAGGGCAGGATGACCCGAGGAGAACGTCTCACCACAGCGGGGAGGGCCACGGCGATCGAGATGTTCGGCGACGAGGGACCGGCCCGACTGGAGGCGGCCTACGAGCGACGCGAGGCGTCGGTCGATACCAGCTGGGCGGACATCACGAGCAGCTTCATCACGAACGGGATGTACTCCCGCAACGTCCTGACGACCGCGACCCGTGAGCTGTGCGCGGTCGCCGCGCTCACGGCACTCGGCCGGACCGTCGAGCTGTCCGAGCACATCCGCATTGCGATGAGGACCAGCCCCGCCTCGCACGTCCGTGAGGCGATCATCCAGATGTCGGTCTATGCGGGCATGCCGGCGGTGTTCGACGGGCTTCGGCTGTTCGAGGAGGTCGTCGCCACGATGCCGACCGACGACGTCACGGGTGGCGAGCGCATCAGCTGATCGGCTCCGACCGTGTCAGCGGGGGTAGGTGGCGATGTCGGTCGCCTTGGCGACGGCCCAGACGGCATCGCCGAGCTGGAGGTCGAGGGCATCGAGTGCGGCCGGCGTGATCTCGGCGACGAGCGGCACTCGCCCGGCGAGCTGGATGCGCACGATGTCGCGGTGGCGGTCGATGCCGGTGATCGTGCCGGGCCATTCGTTGCGCGGGCTACCGGTCGGGGGAGCACGGTAGAGCGCGATGCTCCGTGGCGGCACGACCGCGAACACCGGCCCGTGGACGGGTCCGACCGGGACGATCCGGCCACCGGCCGACGTGGTGATCTCACCGTCATGGCCGGTGCCGGCCAGCAGGTTGACGCCGACGAGGTCGGCGACGTACCTGGAGCGGGGCCGCGCCGTGACGTCGGCGAGTGCGCCGGACTGCACGACCTGGCCGCGCTCGAGGATGATCACGTGGTCGGCGAGGGCGTAGGCGTCGACGGGATCGTGGGTGACGATCAATCGGAGACCGTCGAACCCCGACAGGTGGGTGCGCAGGTCGCGGCGCACGTCGGCTCGCGTGCCCGCATCCAGGGCGGCGAGAGGCTCGTCGAGCAGGAGCAGACGGGGGTCGGTCGCGAGGGCGCGGGCCAGGGCGACGCGCTGCGCCTGACCGCCAGACAGCGTGCCCGGGCGGTGATCGGCGTGATCGGCGAGGTCGACGCGCTGGAGCCATGTGCGGGCCTGGGTCTGGGCGTCGGTGCGGGCCAGCCCACGGGCGCGCAGCCCGAACGCGACGTTCTCGAGCGCCGACATGTTGGGGAACAGGAGGTAGTCCTGGAACACGACTGCGACGGGTCGGCGTTCCGGGCGGATGAACACGTCGGCGGCCGGGTCGTCGAGCGGGTCGCCGTCGAGGGCGATGCGGCCGTCGTCGATCGGGAGCAGTCCCGCCAGGCAACGGAACAGCGTGCTCTTGCCGGACCCGTTGGGGCCGAGGACGGCGATCGTCTCGCCGGGGGCGGCCGTGATGTCGACGTCGAGTCGGAACGTGCCGACGGTGCGCACGATGCGGGCGTCGAGCGTCATGTGGTCGGGGGGTGCCCTCCGCCGAGGAACCGGTCGCGGAGCGCGACGAGCACGCCGAACGAGACGGCGATCAGGACGAGGCTGAGGACGACGGCTTCGTCCGGGTTGCCTTCGTTCGTGAGGTAGATGGCGAGTGGCATCGTCTGGGTGCGACCTGGGAAGTTGCCGGCGAACGTGATCGTGGCACCGAACTCGCCCAGCGCGCGTGCCCAGGCGAGCACGGCGCCGGCGATCAGACCGGGCCGGATCGCCGGCAGCGTGACGCGTCGGAAGACGTACCAGCGCGACGCGCCGAGGGTCCGGGCGGCGTCTTCGAAACGGGTGTCGAGTTGCCGGAGCGCCGACTCGACGGTGAGGACCAGGAACGGCATCGCGACGAACGTCTGGGCGACGATGACGCCCGTCGTCGTGAACGGCAGGGTGAACCCGAACCAGCGATCGAGGTACTGGCCGACGAGGCCACGGCGGCCGAGCGCGTAGAACAACGCGACGCCGGCGACGACCGGCGGCAGCACCATCGACAGCGTGCACAACGCGCGCACGAGTCCCCGACCGGGGAACGACACCCTCGCCAACAGCCACGCCAGCGGCACGCCGAACAAGGCGGCGGCGCCGGTTGCCCACAGTGAGCACCACAGCGACAGGCGCAACGCCGTCAATGCGCTGTCGGACGTCAGGATCGACCACGCGTCGCCCCACGGCGCGCGCCACAGCAGCCCGAGGAAGGGCAGGGCGAAGAACGCGATGGCGGTGCCGGCGAGGATCATCGCCGCGACAGGGAGGCGCTCCTGGCCGACGCGGCGGTGGCGGACGGCGACCGGGCGAGCGGGCGCCGTCTCGGTCACGGAGCTCCGAAGCCGTAGTCGGCCAGGATGGCCCGGCCGTCGGGGCCGGCGAGGAAGTCGATGAACGCCTCGTCCACCGCTTGGTCCGTGGACGCCGCCACGGTGGCGATCGGGTACTGCGCGACGACGTTGATGTCGGCCGGGATCTCGACCATCTCCGCTGCGTCGCCGGCGGCGATCACATCGGTCACGTAGACGATGCCGGCGTCGGCCTCGCCCTCGACGACCTTGGTGCGCACCCCGCCGACGTTCTGCTCGAGGCTGACCGGCGTGACCGTGACCCCCGCTGCCGCGAAGATCTGGTCGGCGTAGTTGCCACACGGCACCTCCGCCGCGCAGGTCACGACCTTGATCGCCGGATCCGTGAGGTCGGCGACCCCGGTGATCCCCAGCGGGTTGCCCGGCGCCACGATGATCGTCAGCAGATTCGTGGCGAAGATCTCGGGCTCGGTCCCGTTCAGGTCGGCGTCGGTGAGCTTCGTCATGTTCGCCATGTCCGCCGACGCGAACACGTCGGCGGGCGCCCCCTGGATGATCTGCTGCACCAGCGCCGACGAGCCGTCGAAGCTGAACGTCGCCGTGGCGTCGGGGTACGCGGCGCTGAACGCGTCCCCGACCTCGGTGAAGGCGTCAGTCAAGGACGTCGCCGCGAACACGGTGGTGTCGCCTGCGACACCCGGTTCCGTCGTGGCCGGTGCCTCGGTCGTCTCGACCGCTGACGTCTCGGCCGTGGTCGCTGCGCTGTCGTCGTCGTCGCCGCACGCCGCAGCGATCAGGGCGAGGGCGGCGACAGGGATCAGGAACGGCTGCGAGCGACGCGACACGGCCGGGACTGTAGTCAGGTTCTCATGTTGATTACGAAGAACCTGACTACGCTGCCGGTCATGAGCAGGACCGCGGTCGCGCGTCCAGCACGCATGCGTCCAGCGGAACCGGCCGATGCGCGACTCGAGCAGGTGTCCATCGCCGAACTGGTGTGTCTGACGCTGGTCAGCCAGAAGGTGACGCACGGCTGGGCGCTCGGCACGATGCTGGCGCCGGACGGCGAGGTCGGCCGGATCTGGACGCTGAGCCGTCCGCTGACCTACCGGGCCATCGACGGGCTCGTCGACAAGGGGTTCGTCGTGCGCACCGGACAGGCCGCCGGCCGCGGCCGTGACCGGGTCATCCTGTCGCCGACGCCGCCTGGACGTCGCCGGGCGAGGGCGTGGCTCGACACCCCTGTGGCCCACCTCCGCGACGTCCGCACCGAACTGCTCGTCAAGCTGTTCCTGCGCGAGCGGGCCGGGCTGGACAACACCGTGCTCCTCGCCGTGCAGCAGGAACGGTTCGAGCCGGCGATCGACGCGCTCACGTCGACCTCCCGTGATGACGACCTCGTAGACCTGTGGCGTCGCGAGAGCGCCCGCGCCGTACGCCGCTTCCTGGACCAGGCTCTGCGTCCCCCGTCAGGGAGCGGCGAGGCGAGGACGCCCGAGCTCCAACTGAGCGCCCGGAACCAACTGCAGGCCACGCTCACCGACGTGCGACACGGCGAGGTCATGTCGACGGTCAAGGCGGTGCTCGATGACAGCCAGGGCCTGACAGCGGCGATCACCAAGGAGGCTGTCGCCGACCTCGACCTTGCTCCCGGCGACCCCGTCGTCGTGATCATCAAGTCGACCGACGTGATCGTCGGCAAGGGACTCGTCCCCGTCGACGGATCGCGGTGAGCCCCGGACTGGGCGGCCACCGTGACAGGGGCTGTCACCCAGGCCGCCCAGAAGCCCGGCGTGAGATGTTGCGCGTCGCGGTCGCTGTGATGGGGCTCGGAGCCGTCGCGATTGGCGGTCGCGCCGCTCTCTACTTCCGGCTAGGGCTCGCTCCGCACCACGCCGGCGTAGGTGGCGAGCACCTCTCCCGCGATGACCTCATCCGATGTCGTGCGCCATCGCTCCAATGAGCGCTGGGAGTGCGGGTCGCTCCCGTAGCGCTGCGGGCCCGTGTCGTCGAGGATCGCGTCAGCGACCCACCGCCCTGCCTCGTCGACCGTTGCATGCGGCACCTCGATCGCTTCGAACATCGCCCGCTGCGCCTGTGCCATGGGCAGGTACGCAGGGCACGCGGACGTATCAGCGATCTTGTTCAGGATGGAGTTGACGTTCATCCCGGTGCGCATCGCTCCTGGCATGATCTCGACCACACGGATGCCGAACTGGGCGACTTCGATCCGCAGCGTCTCGCTGAACGCACTAATGGCCGCCTTGGACGCGCGGTAGGCGCCGAGGAACGGGGTCGGAGCAAAGAGTGAACCCGAGCTCACGTTGCAGATGACACCTCGGCGCGCCGTGCGCATGATCGGCAGGGCAAGTCGGGTGAGGTCGACGAGGCCGAAGAAGTTCACGTCCATGGTGCGCCGCCACTCAGCGGCATCGATCGCCTCGATCGGGCGCGACGAGAGCCTGACGCCGGCGTTGTTCACGAGAACCTGCAGATCGTCGGGCAATGTGAAACCGTCCAGCCGGGTGACATCGAGGACGTGCACGCGTGCGCCCCCTGCGGCGTCGACGACCGCGTTCTCGACGGCCTCAGCGTGGGATTCCTCGTACACCAGCGCCAACACATCGAAGCCGCGCTGGGCGAGCGCCTTCGTGATCCCCAGGCCCAGACCGGCTCCGGCACCCGTCACCGCGGCGATGCCGTCGATGTTCACGGGCGCCTCTGCTGCAGGGCGTGGCCGTGTTTCCGTGCCGCATCCTCGGTGGCGCGCGTGATCGTGAAGTGGGCCTGGCTGATCGAGTGGTAGGACTCGCTCTCGCCCTGCTTCTCGACGGCGAGCGCCACGTGTGCGAGCATCAGGACCAGGTCCATCAGGCGCTGGTGCGAGGCATCGAGGTCGTCGACCGGGAACTGGTCGAGGTGGTCCAGCGCTCGCTCGACGTCCGCCCCCATCGCCGCATAGAACGCGAGTCGCTCGGCCTCGGAGCTGGCGATGCGCCGGCGCTTCCGGGCGTCGCTGCCTGAGATCGCCCAGTCCGCGACAAGAGGCTCCAGCCCCTCGAACCCGGGCGGGAGCAGGGCGGCGTGGACGTTGATCGTCATGCCGGCCTCCCGCCGGCGAGCTCGGACCGGTACTCCTCGACGTGGCGGTCGACGGCGTGGTAGGCGTGCCGGCAGTCGACCTCATGGATCTGGAAGTGGAGCGACTCGAATGCCCCGCTCCTCAATCCCTGGTGACTCGCTTCGATGATGTCGCGATCCTCGCAATGGACGTCCAGCGTCGCTGCGGTGCGGAACTCGCGAGCGAAGCGCACCGACGCAGACGGGTCAGGTCCCTCCCAGTACACGCGGATGACACTTCGTGTGTGGTGGGCGTCGATCGGCCACACCGTCTGCGTGAAGCACCGGTTCTGCGCCGCGAGGAACGTCACGTTCGGGAAGAGGTAGAAGTGCTCCGTCGACGACGCCATCGTGTCGGAGACGGGAGGTGAGCTGGTGGCGACGATCCTGCTGGCCAGCGCCTCGATCGGACCCGGCTGGTAGTTCGGGTTGAACCACAGCGTCTTGCTGCGGTGGAGACCGTCTTCGGCGAAGCTGTACTTGGTCGGGTAGCCAAATGGGTTCTCGGGCGCGAACGTCTGGGCACCGATCGACTTCGCGTGCACGATACGACCGTGGTAGATCTCCTGGAAGTTGTCGAACGTGACCTTCCAGTTCGCCTCGACCTCGTAGGTGTACTCCGAGAACACGTCGCTCGCGCCGATGTCGAGCGCTTCGATGCGGTCCGCCCAGACGCCGAGGAACTCTCGCAGCGAGTGGCGCGGCGTGCGATCGAGGTTGACGAAGATGAAGCCAGCGCAGGTCTCGAGTGCGATCGGCGCCAGGCCGCACTCCGCCTTGTCGACATCGAAGAAGGAGCCCTCGTCGGGCACGCCGCGCAGACGTCCGTCCGAGCCGTACGTCCATCCGTGGTAGCGACACTGGAAGTTCCTCGCTGTGCCGCCGTCGCCCGGCACGAGCTGGGCGCTGCGATGGGCGCAGACGTTGTGGAAGGCGCGCAGCTCGCCGTCAGCGCCTCGAACGATCAGGACCGAGGCGCGTGCGGCCTCGATCGGACGGACGATGTACTGGCCGGGTTGATCGACCTCGTCGACGCGTCCGACGTGGAGCCAGACGCGCTTGAAGATGGCCTCCCGCTCGAGCTCGAAGTACGCCGGGTCGTAGTACGGCCGGGTCGGGACCGGACCGGTCCCGACGAACGCCACCTCGTCCTTCGTGACGGGGACATACGGTGCTGCACTCATCCACTACCCCCTTGAACCGGTCGCTGGCACCTCCAAGTCGACCTACGGTCCATTGTCGTGTTGTGGCACTCGGATGTCAACTCATGCCGTGGCGGCCTCGATGGGTTTCTGAGATACCCTCGCGCCGGTTGCACATGGCACCCAAGTGCCAGTATTGTTGGATTCGGTCAGGGGAATGGAGGCCGTCGTGCAAGGCAAGATCTGGGCCAACTCGGGTGACTCCCACTTCATCGAGCCGGACGAGGCATGGAAGTCGCTACCGCCGGCGCTCGCCGAGCGGATGCCGCGATCCGTGAAGGACGCCGACGGTCGGAACGAGACGGTGACGATCGACGGTCAGTCGTTTCGTCGCCGCATGCCGTCGCCCAAGCAGCAGGAATTCTTGGAGATGGCCCGACGGCCGGGGCTCGGAGACGTCGCCGCCCGTCTCGCCGACCTGGACAACGAAGGCATCTGGGCCGAGGTCGTCTATCCGTCGCTCGGGATGTGGAACAGCATGTATCGCGATCCGGTGCTCGTCCGCGAGGCGATGCGAGTGTCGAATGACTGGGTCAAGGAGCAACTGGTCGACGCGTCCACTCGGCTCGTACCGACAGCGCAGGTCTCGATGCTGTCCATCACGGACGCGATCGAGGAGCTCGAACGCACGCGGCAGATGGGTTTCAAATGTGTGTTCATGCCGTGTGAGCCGCCGAAGGCGCTCCCGCACTACAACGACGAGTCGTGGGAGCCGTTCTGGGCGGCGTGCGAGCGGACCGGGATGGTCCTGGCCTTCCACATCGGAACCGAGCCGATCGACCATCAGGCGGGGGAGGTGATCGGCGTGGCCTTTCGTGGCGCCGGGGGAGCTGTGATCAACCACACGCACGCGGCCATCTCCGTCCTGAGGGTCACGATGTTGATGGTCGCCTCCGGCGTCCTCGACCGCCACCCGGACCTCAAGATGCTGGTGTCGGAGTCGGGCGCGTCGTGGGTCCCGTTCCTCGGCGACCGGATGGACGAGGCGTATCGCCAGCACGGTGAGTGGTCGTACCCGAAGCTCTCCTCGTCGCCGAAGGAGATCCTGTACCGGCAGGTGTACGCCTCGTTCCAACACGACGTCACCGCCATCCCGACCATGACCGCGATGGGATACCAGAACGTGATGTGGGGAAGCGACTACCCGCACCTCGAGGGGACCTTCGGACACACCCAGGAAACCCTGCACGAACTGTTCGATGGCGTCGATGATGCGGTGCGACGACGGATCACGACGGGCTCGTTCCTCGAGCTCTTCCCGGACGTCGGCGTCGGACCACCTGACTGACAACCCGACGGCTGGAGTCGAGCCCGAGCTCCTGGCAGTCGCGAACGGTCACCGAGACGTCAGTGGCGCACGCGGCGAACGGGGAGGGTCGCCACGGCCCGACCGTGTGCGGGTCTGTACGGGAGCGGCCACCGCGTCAGTTCGAGCTCGGCGTCGAGCTCGGCGACGTGGCGCAGTGCGATGCCGGCTTCCATGCGCGCCAACGCGGCACCGAGGCAGTAGTGGATGCCGCCTGCGAACGCGATGTGACCGACATCCTCGCGGTCGAGGTCGAACTGGTTTGTCTCCTCGTGGCGGCGGGGATCCCGATTGCACGCGTTCGCGGTGACCATCACGAGCTGCCCTTCGCGAATCGTCTCGCCGCCGACCTCGATGTCGGCGAGCGCGACACGTCCTTGCGAGCGCGATGGGCTGTCGAACCGCATCGTCTCTTCCACGACCTTGGCGGCGAGCGAGGGGTCGTTGCGGAATTTGCGATACTGCGCGGGGTTTCGCAGAAGTGCCAACATGGCGTTGGAGATCAGGTTCGCGGTCGTCTCGTGCCCCGCACCGATGGTGAGGATGCATGTGCCGGTCAGCTCGTCCGCCGTGAGCCGGTCGCCCTCCTCCTCGAGCCGGGCCAGCACGGAGATCAGGTCGTCGCCGTCGCCGCTGCGCCGCTCGGCGACGAGTGCGCGGAAGTACTCGCACCAGCTCACGATGCCACTCACGACCGAGCGTCGGAAGTCTTCGGACACCGCGGTCGCCGTCGCGCTGACCACGAAACCGGCTGCAACTGCCTTCGACCACTCCCGCCAGCGGGCGTGATCCTCGTGCGGTACGCCGAGGATCTCGCAGATGACGGTCTCCGGCACGGGATAGGCGACTTGGCTGAGGAAGTCGAACTCCTCCTCGTCGGCGATGCGGGCGAAGACGTTCGTGACGATCTGCTCGGTGCGACCCTCCCAGCGCGAGACCGATCGTTGGCTGAATGCTGGCTGGAGGAGCCGTCGAAGTCGGCCATGATCGGGGTCGTCCATGTTCAGCACGGTGGTCGACCACGCGGCGATGTCACGTTGCACCTCTGGGGGATCGTCGGGGGAGCGCAGCCACCGCAGCTGTCGGCGGCTCGCTTCGTACCGGCTGAGCGCTGGGTTCCGGTACAGCGCATCACCCTCGGCGTACCCCGTCACGATCCAGTAGCCGAGCGGTTCACTCCAATAGACAGGCGCGAGTTCTCGCAGTCGCTCGTAGGCGAGGTACGGATTGATGGACGAGGTGGTGTCGCGGAAGTAGGACTCGACGGCCTCGGCTGCGTTGCTCAGCTCGTCTCGGCTCATCTGCGCGTTGCTCAACGTGGCTACCCCCAGCCTCGACGGTCGTCCGTGTGATCACGATACGTCGCCAGTCGGGCGGCGCATCCCGAGGCTGCGCCGGATCAACCGGCTGCGCCGTGATCCCCGAGCCCCGAACAATTGTTGGCACACCGGTGCCACATGTGCAAGCGCGCTGCCACGTCGTGTGATGGAGCAGATACTCGTCGGTCCACGGTCCGCGCCCTACGCGTTCGGTCGCGAGCGGCACGTCCTCGGAGCGCGGTTCGTGGCTGTGTCACCGGCCGGTTGATGGGGGACGTCCGTCGGCGCCCCGCGCAGCCGGGTGGTCGCCAGCGCGTCGAATGACCTCGATGGCTTCCTCCACCCGGCCCGCCAGTGGCACGCGGGGATCGGCGACCCACTGTGACGTTGCCAGGTTGAGGACCGCAGCCCCGACGGTGCCCAGCACGGCACCGGTCTCGGGGCTCATCTGGCGAGCCGACCCGAGCGTCTCTTGGATCCATCGCTCGACGAACGCGTACGAGTCCATCGTCCGGCCTCGCAGCGCGGCCGACGACGCGATCGCCGCCCGAAACGCGATCAGGCGTTCACGTCTGGCTTCGAGGACGGGCACATAGGCCGCGAGCAGCGCATTCAGGGCGCCCAGATCGGACAGGTCGACAGCACCCAGGTCGACGTGAGCGGTCGCCCGATCAAACTCGGCGCGCGGGACGATGAGGGTGAAACCGGGGTCGCCCGAGAAGAGCAGGTCCTCCTTGGAATCGAAGTAGCGGAAGAACGTGCGCCTGCTCACTCCGGACAGTGCGGCGATCTCGTCGACGCTCGTCTCGTCGTACCCTCGCGCCGAGAACAGCCGGAGTGCGGCCTCGCGCAGCTTCCGTTGCGTGTCCTGACGTCGACGCTCGCGTGCCCCGCTCGGTGGAGTCGGCATGGTGGACGTGTCGAACGAACCCACCGGTTCCGGCGCCATGGGGCGAACATAGCGACGGCCGAGGGCGCGACGGGGTCGGGACAATGCGTCGCAGCTGCTCGACCATCGTCGCGTGGGGCGGTGGAGCGCGCGGCTCACGTGATCCGCTCATGCTCTTCACAACCGGGAGCCCGTCGACACATTGGCACTCGCGTGCCGTGTTTGTGTCACTCGAGGACCGTGCGCCATGGGGAGCCGAGCAGCCCGACGACCAGCGCCACGCCCCTTCTCCTCACGCAGGCGGCCGGGTACACATCCTTCGCTGCTGCGGTCTGCTCCGAAGTACCGGTGTGCGCGGAGGCCGACGGACTGTTCGCGAACCTCGCGCCCGGCTTCGACGTCGACCATCGAGGGTACGTGACGGTCGGCGCAGCGGACCCGAGCTACACCGCCCCGTGTCTCCAGCTCGT
Organism: Ilumatobacteraceae bacterium; assembly: GCA_040507575.1. Lineage (GTDB taxonomy): Bacteria > Actinomycetota > Acidimicrobiia > Acidimicrobiales > Ilumatobacteraceae > JALZMG01. The sequence goes on along the minus strand of JBEVOM010000208.1, from coordinate 10,864 downwards.
CGGCGACGTTCCCGATGTGATCGACCTGGGTGTGACAGCACCGACGATCGTGGCGATGATCGCAGAGTGCGATCTACAGGGCTACGACGGGGTGTACAGCGCGTCGTACAACTCCGTCGTACCGGGCGATCTCGTCGACATCGACGGCTTGACGTTCCTCGCCGGTTGAACGGGTTCCCCTGGTTCGCAGACGTTGCGCCGGCGCAGCAGTACCGCGACGTGTTGGAGCAGTACTCCCCGGGAACCGATGTCCGCAACCCGGCCGCCACGACGACGTGGGCGGCGCTGGAGCTGTTCCGCAAGGCCATGGGCGAGAACGGCCCCGACGCCGAGGTCGAGGTGACGTCGCAGGACGTATCGATGTGTACCACACCATCAGCGGCGAAACGCTCGACGGACTCCTCCCGCAGCCGATCACCTACACCGCAGAAGGCGCCCAACCTCTGGTGCGATGCTTCTGGCTGCTCGAACTCGAGGGCGGCGAGTTCGCGACGTTGGCAGTGGACGGAGACAGCGGGAACGGCGCCGAGGGCGACCTGGCTACGAGGTGCTTCGAGATGCCGGCGAGCTCACCGACTCACGCACTCCGCCTGGGGCACCGTGCGAACGGTCACACGCCGTGCCCATCGCGAGTCGAGGTCTCGTCGGCCGAGCGAGCTCGGGAGGTGTGGTCCGCGTCGTCAGGCTGCGCTGGCTACGACGTTGGGGAGCGCAGCGACATCGATGCCGTAGAGCGCGGCGGCGGTCCCGCTGAGGATCATCGACGCGTCGCTGTCGCTGAAGCCGTCCTCGAGGATGCCGGCGATGAGGTCGCGATCGCGTGGGTACAGGCAGTCGTAGTGCGGATAGTCGGTGGACCACATGAAGTGATCGGCGCCGAGCTGCTCGACGGCCCACTGAAGCCGCTCCTCTCGAACTGCGCTGTCGAGAAGATGTTGGAGGCGAAGTAGTCGGCGGTCCGGCGTTCCATCGTCAGGTAGCGGCCGTGTCCTGTGTCGAGGAAGTGATCCATCCGGTAGATGAAGTGCGGTTGCCAGGCGACGTCGGTCTCGGCGAGCTCGAGGCGGAGGGTGGGGTGGCGGTCGAACACGCCGGAAGCGATCATGTGGCCGACGGACGTCTGGAGCTCGGTCAGCACGTTCGCGGCGTAGTGGACGAGGGCGGCCGGGCTGGGCTTGCCGTTGTCTTGGACCCTTGCGTGGACGATGCCGCCCTTGCCCTTCGATTCGGTCAGGATGTGCATGCTCAAGGGCAAACCGAGCTCGGTGGCGCAGGCCCAGATGGTGTCGTAGTCGTCGAGGAAGTATGGGCGCCCGTCCTCGGGCGAGCCGGTGATGAGCGCCCCGCTGAGCCCGACGTCCTTGATCTGCTGGAGGTCCTGCACCGCGGTCACAGGATCGGTGACGTCGCACAGTCCGAGACCTTTGAGGCGATTGGGCTCGTGGGCGCAGTACTCGCCGGCCCAGCCGTTGAACGCGCTGAAGCATTCGGCGCGCAGTTCGTCGTCGTCGAGGCTGTAGAGGAACATGCCCCACGACGAGTACAAGACCTCGGCGGCGATCGTGTCGAGGTCCTTGCTCCTCGAGGCGCTCGGCCGGGTCCCATACCCTCTTCGGGGCGCCGGCGTAGCCGCGCTTGTTCGCCTTCAGGATGTCGGGCTGTCCGGCGCCCAGGATCCCGGCCACACCGGCTGGTTCAGAGGTTCTCCACGACGAAGAACTCGCCTTCACGTCCATCGGGCAGCTTCACCGAGATCACCTGCGGCGCGCGATCGCGCAGGCGGCTCGGCAAGCGGGTCTGGAACAGATCGGGCGGCTCGACGAAGTGTTCGCCTGGCAAAAATCTGGGGCAATCGAGGGGGGTCGTGGCCCTCAGACGCTCGTGCGAGGTCCGACTGGGCCGTCGTACTGGAGCTGGAGCTGGCCATAGGTGCGGAAGATCGCGCCGGGGTACTGCTGGGGTACGAAGTCGTCGGCGATGCGGAGGCCGGGGAGCCGCCGGTACAGCGTCTCGATCGCGACGCGTGCTTCCATTCGGGCCAGGTTGGACCCCAGGCAATGGTGGATGCCCATGCCGAACCCGAGGTGGCTCGGAAGGAGGTCGAAGTCACGATCGATGACGAAGTCGTCGGGTTGGTCGAAGACGGACGGGTCGTGGCTCGCGGCACCGTAGACGTTGAAGACCCGGCATCCCTGGGGGATCGCGACCCCGCCGATCTCGGTGTCGGTGAGGGCGGTGCGGAACAGACCATGAATCGGTCCGTCGTAGCGCATCCCTTCGTCTACCGCGGACATCGAGAGGCCCTCGAGATCGGCGAGCAGCTTCGCCTTCTCCGCCGGATGCTCCTCGATGGCTTTGACGAGGTTGCCGATCAGCGTCGTCGTGGTCGTGTTGCCAGCTGAGAGCAGAAGGCGGATGATCGCCACGACCTCGTTGCTCGTGAACCGTTCGCCATCGACCTCCGCCTTCACGATGGCCGTGATCAGATCGTCGGGTCCGGCCCCGGTGGTGAGGAGCGCTCGCTGGCGTTCCTCGACGAGGTTCGTGAGATATGCGCTGAAGGCTTCGAGGTCAGCGGCGAAGGCGCTGCGGTCGGCAACGGATGCGGCGCGTTCCGAGATCTCGCTCCACCGGCGGAAGTCGTCTCGGTCGTCCAACGGGACGCCCAGCATCTCGCAGATGATCTGCACCGGGAGCGCGGCGCCGAGCGCGGTGGTGAGCTCGAACGTGCCCCCATCAGGCGGGAGGAGATCGACGTAGTCGTCGGCGACCTGCTGGATGTGCGGCCCGATCGCGTCGACCCGGGCAGGCGAGAACGCCGACACGAGGAGACGGCGCTGCTTGGTGTGCCGAGGCGGGTCGGCGAAGGCGAGCACCTGTTCCTCCTCGCTGATCGACTCGGGGGCCACGGTGGTGCCGTGGATGTTCGAGAACACCTTGTGGTTCCGCAACACCTCCGTGACCAGGTCGTACCGGGTGATCTGGAAGTACTCCTGCTCGGGCAGGCTGACGTGCGCGACCGGGCATTCACGGCGATCAGCCGCGATCGCTTCCCAAGGCGGATCGAGGTTCTCGACGACCGGCTGATACTGCGCCATGTCAGTGTGCTTCTCCTGGTGAGGTGGTGACCGAGATCGCGAACCACGGACAGGCCTCGGCTGCGTCATGCAGACCGGCCACGTCGACGGCCGACCAATCGACATCGGCTCGGATGTGGGCCTTCCGGTCGACGAGCACGAAGACGTCAGGCATCGACTGCTGGCAGTGAGCCGTGCCGCTGCACACCTCGTGGTCGACGCGGACGGTGAGACTCGCCGTGCCGCCGACGGCTGTCGGTCGATCAGGTTCCGACATCCGTACCTCTCTCATCGGACCGTCCGGGCGATGCCGAGGCGATCCACTCATCGACATACAACGTGTATGCGTACAGTACGGCTCGAATGGCGCAACGTCAACCGTTCACGCGCATCGGTGACGGTTCGTCTTGGGGGCGATGGGCGTGAGCTCTGGGCGTGATCCGCAGCCCGCGAGATGGGTCTGGGATGCTGCGCAGCGCCGAGCATCTCGGTGACGCGAGCACGCAAGGTGTGCCTGTCTCGATCAACGCGTGGACCGCCTGGTCATACAACGAGCAGGTCATTCACACCGTAGGCCGATCCATCCTGAACACATGCCGAGTCGTCACGTCGCGCGATCCGCGGGCCCGGTTCGCGCCGTGGACGTGGCCCAGCGGGCCACTGCCACGCGCGACGCGCTGGTCGCCGCCGCCCGCCGGCTATTCGTCGACCGCGGATACTCGATCGGCTCCGCTGCGGGCTCATCGAGCTCATGGAAGCCTCCCTGACGCCAGAGGTGCAACGCATCGTCTTCATCGACGGCCCTGCCATCCTCACCGCCGACGAGCGAGCGAGCGCGACGACCGATATGGGCTGAGCACGATGCGCGGATTGCTGAGGCGGGCGGTGGCAGAAGGCAGCCTCCCAGACATCCCGATCGAGGCGATGTCGCAGATGCGCTTGGCAGCGAGCCAGGCAGCAGCGCTTCGTCGCCAACGCGGCCAAGCCCCGGATCGCCAAGGATCGGGCGATCGTCGGTGTCGACGTGATGCTCGACCGCCTGCGGTTCAGCGCGGGGTCGCCAGCACGAACTCGTTGATCGCACTCGCCAGCTCGTCGGGTTGGTCGAGCATGACGTACGTCGCAGCATCTGCGATCGGGCGCAACGTGGCGTTGGCAAAATCGACGAGGAGCCGCTCGGCGTGGGCGAGCGGGAACAACTTGTCGTGATCGCCCCACGCCAGCAGCACCGGCCGCTCGAACAATCGGAGCGCATCGACGGCATCGAGCGTCACGCTCGAGTCGAGCGATCGGGTCGTGCGCAGGGCGTCCTTGCGAGCGGCTCGGCTGGTCGCGAATGCCTCGAAGACCTGATCAGCCTCGGCCCCGTGCGGTGGACTCACGCACACGGACTTCATGAAGAACTTGCGCCCGAGTCGTGACGAGAGGAACCAGATGAACGCCGCGCCGAACGCCGGAACTCGACGCGAGATCGCTGCGATCTTGTCGAACCCCTTCGGTGGGAAATGCTCGTAGCTGTCGCAGTTGGTCAGGACCAACCTACCGATGCGCTCCAGCCCTGGATGATCGCATCCGAGCGCCGCCAGGCACAGTCCTCCTCCCGTGTCGTTGCCGACGAGGGTGACATCGGACAAGTCCAGTGCAACGATCAGGCCCAGGATCCGGCGCGCGGCAGCGCGCGCCGAGAGATCGGCGTCGGGGGCAGGATCGGTGTGGGCGCCGAGCGGCCACGTCGGCACGATGCACCGATGTCCGTCGAGCCGGTCGACGACAGCGTTCCACACGGAGCCGCCAACGTAGACGCCGTGCACGAACAAGATCGGACGACCATCTCCGATGCTGCGGTAGCGGATCGTGGCACCGTCGATCGCGACGCGTGATTCGTCGGCGGGGTGAGCGTTCGCCATCGGTCGTGTCCCCTCGGATCAGTAGGAGGCGGGAACGACGCGGTGACGTCCTCGCCCGCCACATCTTGCTCTGAGCACACGAACGTCCAAAGTGCAGGCCGTCGGATCGACCAGCCGGCATCGCAAGCCGGTAGCAACCACGTTCGGACTCGAGCGGCTCCGACCCCACCGAAACCGACCTGTACCTGGGACTTCGTGGTGCGCCCCCTGGGATTCGAACCCAGAACCAATGGATTAAGAGTCCACTGCTCTGCCATTGAGCTAGAGGCGCAGCGCTGTCGTTGTTGACAAGCGGCCCGACAGTGTACGGGACGCACCGGCGCCCCGGACACCGCCGAGTCGTTTGGGGTGAGCGAGGGGACTTGAACCCCCGACCTCCAGGGCCACAACCTGGCGCTCTAACCGAGCTGAGCTACGCCCACCATGGGACGGGACAGTTTGCCACGGCGCCACTCGAACGCCACACCCCGATCGACTCGGCCGTTCCGGGCCGGTGGTACCGTGGATCAGCCGATCCGGCGTCGATGTCGACGCCCACGAGACCGCTTCGAGGAAGTGATAACCGATGACCGCCACCCATCCGTCTACCGGAGTGGCCGTCGACCAGGCGCCTCAGGCCCGCCGACTCGCCGAGCGGGCCCGAGCGATCACGGAGCGGGAGCTGGCGAACTACACCGTCCGCACCGTCCGCTCGCAGGCTGCCTCCGATCGGGCCCGCAAGGTCTTGCCGCTCGGTGTCCCGTCGAGCTTCCAGGCCTACGACCCGCACCCGATCGTCGTCCGCCATGCGTCCGGCTGCCGCATGATCGACGTCGACGGCAACGAGTACATCGACTACGACATGGGCTTCGGCGCGCTGTTCGCCGGGCACATGAACCCGGTCGTGCGGGCCGCGGTCGAGGCCCAGCTCGACGATGGCACGTTGTACGTGACGCCGTGCGAGCTCGACGCCGACGTCGCCGAGCTGCTGCGCGATCGCTACGGCCTGCCGATGTGGCGGTTCACGAACTCCGGCACCGAGGCGACGATGGACGCCATCCGGGTCGCCAAGGGCGCCACCGGTCGGGACAAGATCGTCAAGGTCGAGGGCGGCTACCACGGTCACCACGACGAGGTGATGATCTCGATGAAGCCGCCGATCGACGAGGCCGGCCCCGCCGATGCGCCGTACTCGGTGCCGGGCACGTTGGGCCTGACGAAGTCGGTGCTCGCCGACACGATCGTCATCCCGTACAACGACGCGGCAGCGCTCGACCGGGTGCTGGCGACGGGCGAGGTGGCCTGCTTCATCGTCGAGCCGGTGATGGAGAACATCGGGATCTGCCTGCCCCAGCCGGGTTACCTCGAGGCGGTCCGCGAGATCACGCGGCGCCACGGCACGCTGCTGATCTTCGACGAGGTCAAGACCGGGATCACGGCCGGCTTCAGCGGCGCCACCGGTCACTTCGGCGTGGTGCCCGACCTCGTGACGTTGGCCAAGTCGATCGGCGGCGGCTTCCCGGTCGGCGCGTTCGGGGGCCAGCAGGAGTACATGGACCTGATCACCCAGGCCAAGGTCCTGCATCTCGGGACGTACAACGGCAACCCGCTCGTGATGGCGGCGGCCAAGGCCGTGCTGACCGATGCGTGTGCGGCCGCACCCACGGCGGCTGCGGTGGCCCGCAACGAGCAGCTCGTCGCCGCGTGCCAGTCGGTCATCGATCGCGCCGAGCTCCCGGCCCACACGGTGCGGTTCGGCGCCAAGGGTTGCGTGACGTGGTCCACGACCCCGGTGCGCAACTACCGGGACTACAAGGCGACCGACTTCGACCTCGCGTTCGCCCAATGGATCCACGGCATCAACCGCGGGATCCTGCTGCCACCCGGCCTCGACGAGCAGTGGCTCATCTCGGTGATGCACGACGAGGCGGACGCCACCCGGTACGCCGAGGTCTTCGCAGAGTTCGCCGACGAGCTCACCGGTTGACGCTGGTTGGCCGTCGCTGACCGGCCGCCGGGACGAAGGACGTTGCGGCCGTCGGGTGGTCAGGACCAGCGGCGCTGGTCGCCGTAGCGGTTGATCGCGACCGGCGACGACCAGTCGCGGCGCCGTCGCGCGGCGGCCGCGCCGATCATCAACGCCAGACCGCCGGCGGCCAAGACGATGGCGGCGCCGACCACGATCGGAAGCGAGTCCTGGGCGATCGCCGGGATCACGGCCGACCAGGTCGAGTCGTCGAGCGCCGGCAGCAGGAACACCGGCACGACCCAGCCGAGCAGGACAGCGAACACGGCCGCCAAGATGCAGAACGCGCCGATCCCGAACACGGCGTCGGCCTTGCGGGGATGGGCCACGAGCCCGAGCAGCAGCGCGACGCCGCCGACCGCGGCGGCGATCGGGACGGCCCAGCGGAGCACGTCGTCGATCGTCGCCAGGACGCCGACCTCCTCGACCGGCAGCGTCACCGGGGGCAGCGCGGCGGCCCGCTGGTCACGCGTCAGCTGCACGAGCTCGTCGGCCGTGATCTGCACCGGCTCGGCCCGCTCGCCGATCAGCCGGCCGTGCGAGTCGACGACGATCTGGCGCATCAGCGCCGCACCTTCCTGCGTCTGGGCGAGCGCGTCGATCCGCGCCTTGAGGTCGGCGGCCGGCACGCCGAGCGTGGCCGCCGCCGCGTCGGCGGCCGCCGTCGTGATCTCGTCGCGGATCGCGGCGTCCTCCAGCACGACGTCGGCGAGGTCCCCGCTGTGCGATGTGTCGAACGCGACCCGCTGCAACCACCAGCCGCCGGCCGCGAGCGCGAGCCCGATCGCGGCGACGAAGAACAGGAGGCCGGCGAGGCCGCGTCGCATCCCCGGGAGTCTCGCGGATTCCGCCCTAGGTTGCGACTGTGGCCCAGCCGAGACGTCCAGCACGCCGACCGCCGGCGCGTCCGAACCGACCCCCGCTGGCGACGATGCTGTGGCGCGGCGTGCGACGACGGTGCGCCTGGTGCGGCGGACGGGGCGCCTTCTTCAGCGGCTGGTTCCGCAAGGAGGAGACGTGTCGGACGTGCGGCATCTCGTGGCGCCGCGGGTACGAAGGCTTCGAGCTCGGGGCGATGACGATCAGTGCGGTCGTGGTCCTCGGGGCGCTCATCGTCGGCCTGACGATCGGCGTCGTGCTCACGTTGCCGGATGTGGCGGTCCTGCCGCTGCTGCTGATCCTCGGCGCCGGCGCTGTGGTGCTGCCTGTCCTCGTCTACCCCGTGAGCTACACGGTGTGGCAGGCCGTCGACCTGGCGATGCGCCCGCCGGAGCCCGGTGATGGCACGCCGCCGATGCGGCGCTGACGGGCCGAACCGGCCGGTCAGCAGGTCCTTGAACGAACGGCTGTTCGTGATTACACTCGTGTCATTCGACGCCCCCGTTCGCTGTGACACCCCCTCCGTAGGGTCGCCACCACGGACCGATCACCGCACACCTTTCGAAAGGCAGACGAGATGAGCAACGACCGCGACAAGGCGCTCGACATGGCGCTGGCGCAGATCGACAAGCAGTACGGCAAGGGCTCGATCATGCGGATGGGTGACAAGACGTCGATGAACATCGAGTCTGTGCCCACGGGGGCGCTGGCGCTCGACCTGGCTCTCGGCATCGGGGGCCTGCCCCGGGGTCGGGTCACGGAGATCTACGGCCCGGAGTCGTCGGGCAAGTCGACGCTCGCCATGCACGTGGTGGCCGAGGCCCAGCGCAACGGTGGCGTGTGCGCCTACATCGACGCCGAGCACGCCATGGACCCGATCTACGCCAAGGCGATCGGCGTCGACATCGACCAACTGCTGATCTCCCAGCCCGACACGGGCGAGCAGGCCCTCGAGATCTGCGACATGCTCGTGCGTTCCGGCGCCATCGACGTGGTGGTCATCGACTCGGTGGCGGCCCTCACCCCGCGGGCCGAGATCGAAGGCGAGATGGGCGACACCCACGTCGGCCTGCAGGCTCGCCTGATGAGCCAGGCGCTCCGCAAGCTCACCGCCAACCTCAGCCGCACGAAGACCATCGCCATCTTCATCAACCAGTTGCGGGAGAAGATCGGGGTGATGTTCGGCTCGCCCGAGACCACGCCGGGCGGACGGGCGTTGAAGTTCTACTCGTCGGTGCGCCTCGACATCCGTCGCATCGAGTCGTTGAAGGACGGTGCCGAGGTCGTCGGCAACCGCACCCGGGTCAAGGTCGTCAAGAACAAGTGCAGCCCGCCGTTCAAGCAGGCCGAGTTCGACATCATGTACGGCAAGGGGATCAGCCGTGAGGGCTCGCTCGTCGACATGTCGGTCGACCTCGGCATCGTGAAGAAGTCGGGGGCGTGGTTCACCTACGAGGGTGAGCAACTCGGTCAGGGCCGGGAGAACGCCAAGAACTTCCTCATGGAGAACCCCGAGGTGATGGTCGAGATCAGCGACAAGGTCCTGATCGCCGCCGGACTCAAGGTCGATCCGAACGCGCCTGATCCGGTCGCCGAGGTTGCCGTCGACGCCATCGGCTTCACCGCGGCCGACGAGGTCCCCATCCAGCTGGACTGAGGGGCAGCCCCGTCAGAGGCCGATGTCTAGAACCCGGCCGGCGCGCCGGGCTTGAACACCATCAGGACCAGGATCACGATCATCAGCAGGTGGGTGATGCCAATGCCCGAGGCAAGCCGGCCGCGGGCGGCATCGCTGGTGTCGCTGAGCGCTGGGCGGATCATGAACCAACTGACGACCATCAGGATCACCCAGCCGATGAGCGACAGGGTGATCCACAGTTGGCTCATCTCCCAGGTTCCGTCGGCCGACATGCCGACGAGACCCATCCCGAACACCCACACGAGCACCAACGCCGGCAAGGCGAGGCGCATGTGGAGCTTGGCAATCGTCGCGCCGGCCCCGGCTCGCTGGAGCGACGGATACGTGAAAAGCGGGCCGAACGCAACGAGTACAGCGAGGATGTGCAAGACCCCAAGGGTCTCGTAGCCGTTCGAGAAGTTCCAGATGGCGAGCACGGCGGCGACGCTACCGAGCGGGCCAGGACGCCGCCGAAACGCCACTCGGTACGATCGCCGGCGTGGCCCCCGACATGGCCCCTGGTCCGAGCGGCCCGGCCGACACCGATGCCGCACTGACATACGCGATGTACCTCGCCCTCGACGAGGTGCTCGCCGCCCAGCGGCCGCGGTCCGACGAGCACGACGAGCTCCTCTTCATCGTCATCCACCAGGTCTACGAGCTGTGGTTCAAGGAACTGCTGCACGAGTTCGACCGCGTGGTGACGCTGCTGACGGCCGACGATCGGCCGCGCGCGCAGCACACGCTGAAGCGCATCCTGACCATCCTCAAGGTTCTCGTCGCGCAGCTCGATATCCTCGAGACGATGACACCGCTCGAGTTCCTGTCGTTCCGCGAGCGCCTGGCGGCGGCCAGCGGCTTCCAGTCGGACCAGTTCCGCCAGCTCGAGTTCGTCCTTGGTCGCAAGACGGAGGGCGCGCGCACCCGCTTCCCTGAAGGCTCGCGCGCACGGGCGGCACTCGCGGCGCGCTGGCACGAGCCGACGGTCTGGGACGCGTTCCTGCACCTGCTGTCCCGCGAAGGCTATCCGGTGCCGGTCGACGCGCTGCGACGTGACGTCACGATGCCGATCGAGCCGTCCCCTGCGGTGCAGCAGGTCCTCATCGACGTCTATCGGCGGGACCCGGCCAACGCCGAGCTCTGCGAGCGACTCGTCGACCTGGACGAGGGTGTCCAGGAGTGGCGTTATCGCCACGTGAAGATGGTCGAGCGGACGATCGGCACGAAGCGCGGGACCGGTGGCTCGAGCGGGGTCGAGTACCTTCGCGCGACGCTCTTCCGGCCAGCCTTCCCGGACCTGTGGGAGATCCGCTCGCGC
>JBEVOM010000207.1:0-2546 GCA_040507575.1 Ilumatobacteraceae bacterium | reverse complement strand
TGGGTGGCGCCTACGACCAGCGGCACGTGGACGTAGCGGACGGGCGGCAGGTCCAGCAGCCGCTGCAGCAGCACTTGCCGGGGGGTCGACGTCAGCAGGTCGTCGCCCCTCACCACGTCGGTGACGCCCTGGGCCGCGTCGTCGACGACGACGGCCAGGTTGTACGCGGGCACGCCGTCGTTGCGGCGCAGCACGACGTCGTCGGCCCGACCGGTGACCGGGCCGACGAGCGCGTCGACGAACGAGATCACCTCGTGACCGGCTCGCAGCCGGATCGCGGGTGGCCGCTCGGCCCGCCGGGCGCCCCGCTCGGCGGCGGTCAGCCGGCGACACGTGCCGGGATACCCGCGGCCCGGTGCCGTCGGCCCGTTCGGCGCGGCGACGGCGTCGTGGATCTCCCGACGCGTGCAGAAGCACTCGTAGGTGAGCCCACGGACGCCGAGCGTGCCGATCGCGTCGTGATAGCGATCGAAGCGCTCGCTCTGGCGGATCACCGGCGGATCCCAGTCGATGCCGAGCGCCTCCAACGTGGCGAGCTGGTCGGCCTCGTGCTCGGGCGATGACGTGACGCGGTCGAGGTCCTCCATGCGAACGAGGAACGTCCGGTCGACGCCCGAGCGGGCGACGAGCCATCCGAGCAGTGCGGTGCGCAGGTTGCCGACGTGCAGCGACCCCGTCGGCGAGGGGGCGAAGCGGCCGGTCACCCGGTCAGTCTGGCGGTCGTGCGGGGTCTCGTCGCCGCCGTGCGGCGGACGGCCGGGCCTAGGCTCGCGCCATGCAGTGTCACTCCTGCGGCGAGGAGGTGCGCGAAGGCCAGAAGTTCTGCATGGAGTGCGGCGCGTCGCTGCGGGGTGTCGCCGACGTCACCGGCGAGGTGCCGATCACACGCCGCCAACCGGTCACCGCGGTGCCCGACGACCGCACCGCCGAGATGGCCGCGACGACGGCGATGCCGCCGCCGCGTTCCATGGTGTCGACGAAGCCACCTTCACCGCCCACCGGTCCGGAAGCCGATCGGTCCGTCGTCGACACCGTGCCGGTCGAGTCGATGGCGGGCCCCTTCACGATCACGACGACGCCGGCACCACTGAACGTGCTGACCGGCGAAGTGAGCAGCCCGGACGCGGCGCTGCGCACGGACGAGCTGCCGACGGACCCTCAGCCCCCGCCGGCGACAGGCGCCCAGCGGCGCCTCGAGGCGGCCGAACCGACCGCGCGTCGGCGGTTCCGGTTGCGCCCGATGCTGGTCGTCGCCGTCCTCGCCGCGGCGGCCACGGTGACCGGGGTGCTGACGACCGTGGTCGAGATCACGCCCCCGCCGACCGGCAGCACCCCTGCGTACATGGTCAACGACTTCGGGACCAACAACACCATCGCCGCGCTGATCGCCGCAGGGACGATGGTCGTCGGCGCGCTCGCGTGGTGTCGCGGGTACCGCTGGGGCGCCGGCCTCGCCGGTGGTGCCGGCGCCGCGCTCGCGGGGTGGGTCGCCCTGCTCGTCGGGCTCGCCGAATGGCAGATGTCGACGGCCGAGCTGGCTGGCGCGGCCGTCTCGCGCTCGACCGGCTACTGGGCGCTCGTCGGTGCCGGTGCGACCGGCGTCGTCGTGCTGGTCATCTCCCTCGTGCGCGCCGGAGGCGACGGACGCGCCGGCCTCGATCCGTGGATCGCGGCGCTCGGCGCGGTGTCCGTGCTGATCGCTGCGGGTGGACCGTTGATCCCCGAGGGCAGCGCCGACTGGTCGGGCAACTGGTCCTCCGACACGTTGGGCGTCGACCTGCCGACGATGTTCTTCGCCGGGCGGCTGGTGCAGATCGGGCTCGTCGCCCTGTGCGGCGTGGTGGGCTTCTTGCTCGTCCGGCGCTACGGGCTGGGGCTGGCGATCGGCGCCGCGGTCAGCGCCGGATGGATGCTGGCCACGGCGGCGACCGGGCAGACGACGAGCCCGATCGGCCCGGCGTACGAGAACCCCGGGTCGATCGACCTCGAGCCGCACGCCGTCACGGTGGTCGGGTTCGCGCTGCTCGGTTTCTTCGCCCTCGTCGCCGTCGTGATGGCCCTGCTCGACGCCGACCGCTGACATCGCATCCGGCGGTCGGGCCATGACCCCGTGCCACAATGGCCGGACGACGACCCGACGAGGAGACCGCGCGTGGGATTCATGGACAAGCTGAAAGGCCTGCTGAAAGGCAAGGAGACGACGGTGAAGGACGGGATCGACACCGTCTCGAACAAGGTCGAGAGCGCCGTCGGCGAGAAGCACGCGGACAAGGTCGACGATCTGTCGCAGAAGGCGAAGAGCGCTGTGGACTCACTGACCGACGCACCGGCGACCCCCGCCGCGCCCGCCACACCGACCCCGGCCCCCGCCGCACCGGCGACCCCCGCCGCGCCCGCCACACCGACCCCGGCGCCCGCCGCACCGGCGACCCCCGCCGCACCGGCCGATCCGCCGCCGGTCCCGTGACGGCCCCGACGGGCGGCTGAACCCGGACGCGACGGAGGGGCGTGGCCGACCGGCCACGCCCCTCCGGGCAACCGCCATC
>JBEVOM010000181.1:0-9225 GCA_040507575.1 Ilumatobacteraceae bacterium | reverse complement strand
CAGATCCCCCGACGTGCCGCCGGTTCCCCGCCGACGCCGATGTCGGCGGGTCGCGTCACACCACGTCAGCCGCCGGCCACCGTGGGATCGGTGCCCGGCGGGCCGCCCTCGGTGAGCGGACCGACCGTGCCGTCGGCGACGAGGTCGGCGATGTAGCCGCGGGAGTAGCCGAGCTCGGTCAGGATCTCGACGCTGTGCTCGCCGATCGCGGGCGCGCCGCGCCGCATCGACGGCAACTCGTCGTCGAACTGCGCCGGGATCGCCGGCGCCACGCTGTACTGATCCGGTGATCGGCGCGTCACCGCAGGCCGAGACGGCGTGAGCACGCCGGCCACGCGCCGTAGCCGACGTCGTCGCGGATCCGCTCGGCGACGATGATCTGCTGATCGCGCGTCGCCAGGTCGGGCCGCGCCGCGAACTCGCCGCCGCCGTAACCCTGCCACGTCGAGCCCAGGAACTGCAGGCCGCCGTAGTACCCGTTACCGGTGTTGATGGCCCAGTCGCCACCGGACTCGCAGTCGGCCAGCTGGTCCCACACCCCGCTCGGCGCCGTCGCTGCGGCGGCCGCAGTCGGCGTGGACGCGGCGTGGGCGGCGGCGTACTCCTGGGCGGCCGCGGGGTCCTGCGCGTGCCATGCCTGCCAGATCTGCACCTCGTCCGGTGTGCATGCGCCCAGCGCGCCGATGCACGCGCCCGCGGCAGCCACCATCGTCAGGATTCGTCTCATGTCAGCCCTCCATGCCCGTCGTCGACCGGCCGAGCCGATCAGAAGGGAGGGATCGTAACCAGACCGTCATGTGGATTGCGCGCGAGTGTCGGACCGCCGTCCGCGCGTCCTCCACGCCACCCGCGGCGGCCGAACGATCGGGTAGGTGTCACGTCCTGCCGGCTCCGCATCGCCACCGGCGACCGAGGACCGCACGAGCCGCGGGCGGCGGGCCGACGTCGTGCACGCCGCGTTGACGTCGTTCGCCGAGCGGGGGTACGAGAACACGACCGCCGCCGCGATCGCTGAGCGGGCCGGCGTGTCGCGGCGGACGTTCGTGTCTCCTTCCGCTCGAAGAGCGACGTCCTGTTCTCGGTCAGTGACGAGAGCCTGGCCGCGCTCAGCGACCTCGTCGCCGCACAACCGCCGGAGCTGTCCGAGCTGGGCGCGATCGAGCGGGCGTCGATGGCGTTCCCGGCGTGGAGCGCGGTCGGTGAAGGCCAGCGGCCGAGGGTCGTCCAGCTGCTCCGGGCGGCGGCTGGCTCAGCGGTGCTGCGGGGCCGGCAGCACGAGTTGCACGGCCGCTACGAGCAGGCGCTCGCGGCCGGTTTGGCCCGCCGACGGCACCTCGCCGAGCCCGACGACGTCGCGCTCACGGCAGCGGCGATCGTTCAGGCCCTCGTCGCTCGTGCCGTCCTCGCGTGGGTCGCCGACGACGATCTCGACCGGCCGGCGGCGATCGCCCGCCAGTTCGCTCTCGCCCGCGACGCCGGTCGCGCCTGAGACGCCGCGCCGGATCAGTGCCGCGTCACAGACCATGCTCGGCGACGAAGTCGGCGGCGCGCAGGATGCGGCCGGACCACCGCATCGCGTCGCCGGATGTCGCGATGTGCAGCACGGTCCGCGTCGGCACGTCCATCGGCACGCTGGCCCTCGGGTCGACGAGCCCGCGCTCGCTCATCAGGTCGACGAGCTCGGTGCGAGTGAACCCGGGATCGACGTTGACGACCGCGATGCCGGCGGCGGCGAGCTGCGGGGCAACGGCGTTGGCGAGCCGGTTGAGCGCGGCCTTGCTGGCGGCGTAGGCGAGGCGCTCGCCGCCGAGGCCGGATGGATCGGCCGGCCGCTCGGCCCAGTCGTGCTCGACGAGGTCGCCGGCGGAGGACGACATGTTGACGATGACACCGCGGCCGGCGGCTTGCAGGTGCGGCACGGCGGCCTGCATCAACCGCAGCGGTCCGTGGAGGTTGGTGTCGAACTGGCGCTCCCACTCCTCGAACGCGAGGTCGACGAGCGCGGGCGAGCCGCCGGACGTGTCGGCGGCGTCGTTGACGACGACGTCGAGACGTCCGAACTCGTCGATCGTGCGCGCCACGAGTGCCGTGACGTCGGCTGGCGAGGTCATGTCGGTGCGCACGGCGAGCGATCTGGCCCCGGTCTCCTCGACGGCCGCCACCGTGGCACCGATCGTCCCGGGCAGCCGCTTGTGGGCGTCCACCGTGCGGGCCGCGACGACTACGTCGAAGCCGGCCCGGCCCAGGCCGATGGCGATCTGCTTGCCGATCCCGCGACTGGCGCCGGTGACGATTGCTACACGTTGCACGATGCCCCTTGTGCTCAGTTCAGATGATGACCGCGCCGGCCGGCGACCCGGCGTCTGGTCCGAAGCGGCGACACGGTCATGTCTAGCGTTGCCGCGATGCCCATGAGGTTCTCGGTCCAGCTGCCGACTGCGGCCGACGGACCGTCCTGGCTCGACAAGGTGAAGCGGGCCGAGGATCTCGGGTTCGACTCGGTCTCGGTCCCCGATCACCTCGGTCCCGCCCTCCCGCAGCTGGCGCCGTTCGTGGCCTTGGCGGCGGCGTCGGCGGTCACGACGCGCATCCGCCTGGCGACGACGGTGATCGACAACGACTTCCGGCACCCGGTGATGCTGGCCAAGGAGGTGGCGACGCTCGACGTCCTCTCGAGCGGGCGCGTCGATCTCGGCATCGGCGCCGGTTGGGCGCCCGAGGACTACAGCCGCACCGGCATCGCGACGTTCGACAGCGCAGGGGAGCGGGTCGCCAGGTTGATCGAGTCGCTCGACGTCGTCCGGCGCCTGCTGGCCGGCGAGGAGGTCACCCACACCGGGGCGAACTACCAGCTCGACAGGTATCGATCGAACCCCGATCCGGTCCAGCAGCCGGTGCCGGTGATGATCGGCGCGGGCGGCCGGCGGATGCTGACGATGGCCGCGCAGCAGGCCGACATCATCAGCCTGATCGTGCAGCTCGGCGACACGGCCGATCGCCGGCGGGCGGCGTTCGAACAGCAGCTGCGATGGATCGACGAGGCGGGCGGTCGAGACCGCGACGACCTCACCATCGGGGTGCGCATCTTCTTCGGGGAGATCGGCGCAGCCGGCACGTCTCGTCGGACCGTTGCCGAACGGGTGGCGAGCGTGCACGGCATGGAGATCGCCGATGTGCTGGCGTCACCGTTCGGTCTCGTCGGCGACCCGGTTGCGGCGCGTGACCACCTGCAGGAGGTCCACGAGCGCTACGGCATCAACTACTTCACGTTGAACGAAGACCTCGCCTGGAACGCCGGCCCGATCCTCGCCGACCTCGCCAGCACCGGCGGCCAGGAGCGCTGATCAGGGCGCCGAGTCGGCGCGCAGGCCGATCATTTCGGCCATCGCCACCACACACGCATCGAACAGCTCGGCGTGATGGTGCACGACGTTGCGGGTCTGGCCGGTCAGCTCGAAGCCGACGAGGCCGAACATCTGGGTCCAGGCGGCAGTGGCGGCCACGAGCACGTCGTCGGGCAGGTCGGTCCCCAGCGCCTGGTTGACCGCGGCCAGATCGCTGCGGAGCGGGGAGGCGACAGCGGCCTCTGAGGGCGATCGGGGCGCCAGCGCGCCGGCGCGATGGGCGTCGGTGACGATCCCGAACAGCGCGAGCGTCGGTCGGGAGGCCGGGCCGATCGTGTCGGCAGGGGCCGCGTAGCCCGGGACGGGCGAGCCGTACAGCAACAGGAACTCGTGGGGGTGCTCGACTGCCCACGCCCGTACGGCGCGAGCTGCTGCGAGGAAGCGATCGGCCGGGTGGCGGTCGCCCGCGGCAGCGCGCTCGACCGTGGCGCCCAACGCGTCGTAGGCCTCGATGATCAATCGCGTCAGCAGCTCGTCGCGGCTGGCGACGTAGCGGTACACGGCGGATGACACCATGCCGACGTCGCGGGCGACGGCCCGCAGCGACAGGCCGGCGGCGCCCTCGGTCGCCAGCTGACGACGGCCGGCGTCCAGGATCTCGGCCGTGATCTGGGCCCGGGCCCGCGCCCGCCCGCCCTTCCCGGTGGTCATGTGCTCAGTCTGGCCCATCCCCAGGCGAAACGAGAGCATTGCTCTTGCATTCTCTCTCCCCATGCGGTTGACTGAGGATCGGACGAGAGCAGTGCTCTCAGAACGGAGGAACGAGATGAACAGCACCAGCACCGGCACCCGCTACATCGCTCCCGACTGGTTCACCCTCCGGGTGTTCAACCCGGCGGTCGGCCATCTCACCGGCTGGGGGATCAGCGTCAAGGGGTCCCGCATCCTCGGCGTCCGCGGCCGTACGTCCGGCCAGGTGCGCTCGACCGTCGTCAACGTGCTGACCGTCGACGGCGTGCGCTACCTCGTGGCCCCACGCGGCGAAACGCAATGGGTGCGCAACCTGCGCGCCGCCGACGGTGCCGGCACGTTGCGCCTCGGTCGCCGCACCGAGCCCTTCACCGTCGTCGAACTGGCCGACGACGAGAAGTCGACGATCCTGCGGGCGTATCTCGACGAGTGGGCGTGGGAGGTCGGTCGGTTCTTCGAGGGGCTGCGGGCTGATTCGCCCGAGGACGACGTACGGGCCGCGGCGGCAGGGTTCCCGGCGTTTCGCGTGATCACCGGCTGACCCGGCTGCCGCGGCCGCGGCAGGTCCCCGCTGCGTTCAGCCGGAGGCGCCGGGCGACCCCCGCCACTCGGTGACTGCGGCGGCGAACGCCTCGATGCCCTCGCGGGCCTGAGAGCTGCGCGGCCAGGGAGTCACCACGAGCCGGTGGACTCCCACCGCTTCGTAGGCCCCGACCTGCCCGGCATCGAAGCCTGCCCCCCATCCCGTCAGCATCGTGATCTCGAACGGCCCGGTCCGGCCGTACTCGGCCCGCAGCTCGCGGAGGCGGCCGATGGTCTCAGCGGCCTGGTCCGGCGAACCGCTGCCCCCGTACCAGCCGTCGCCGACGCGGGCCGCCCGGTGCATCGCCGCGTCGCCGAAGCCACCGACGAGGAACGGTGGGTGCGGGCGCTGCACTGGTTTGGGCTCGAAGCCGATGGCCGGGAGCTCGTAGAACGTGCCGTGGAACTCGGGTCGCTCCTCGTTGAACAGCACGTCGAGCATGGCCAGGCACTCGTCGAGCCGCTTGCCGCGATGGTCCCACGGCGCCTGCGCGATCTCGAACTCGTCCTGCAGCCAGCCGATCCCGATCCCCAGGCTGAGCCGGCCGCCCGACAGGGCATCCGTCGTGGCGATGAGGCGGGCGAGGTGGATCGGCGGCCGGATCGGGAAGATGGCGATGCCGGTGCCCAACCGCACCGTCTTCGTGACGCCGGCCAGGAACGACAGGGCCGCGAACGGCTCGACGAAGTGGGAGTTCGGCTTGAACGGCGGTTTGCCGGTCGGGTAGCCCGCCCTGGACTCGTACGGCACGGCGACGTGCTCGCCGACCCACAACGACTCGAACCCGAGGGCCTCGGCGTGGACCGCTAGCTCCCCGAGCTGGTGCGGGTGCACGGGAACCATGTTCAGCCCGAAGTGCACAGGTCACTCCTCGCTCGTCGGCCCGTCGCCCCAGACGAACCGCTCGATGAGCGCGACGAGCTCGTGGGGCCGGTCGCTCTGGACGCCGTGACCCGCGCCGGCCACGGTCTCGACGCGCAGGGCGGGCAGGCGCTCGCGGAACTGCGCCACGTCCTCGGGGAGCACGTGGACGGAGTCGCCGCCGAGCACGAGCAACGTCGGGGACGTGATCGCCGGCACGTCGTCCCAGAGGGGCGTGAAGTCGCGCCAGCCGTCCTGCTGCGAACCTCGCGGATCCAGGTCGTAGCGCCACGCCCACCGTCCGTCGTCGCGCTGCAGCGCGTTGTGCCGAACACCGCGCGCCACCGATGCCGGCGAACGGCGCGGCGACGCGGCAACCGCGGCGTCGACCATCACGGCAAGGGTGTCGTAGGTCGGTGGGCCGGATATCAACGCGACGGCGCCGCGCTGCTCGGTCGTCATCTGGCGGCTCGGGTCGTTGACCTGCGGCGTGACGTCGACGACGACCGCGTGGCGCACGAGGTCGGGCCGGATGGCCGCCAGGCGGATGAGGGTCGCTCCACCGAGCGACATCCCGACGACGACGTCGGCGGTCGGCGCCAACTGCTCGATGACGTCGACGACCGCATCGGCGTCGAGCCACGGCCCGTAGTTGCGATCGACGCGGCGATCGGAGTGACCATGGCCGGGGAGGTCGACGGCGACCGCCGGCCGACCGAGGAGCGCGAGCACGCTGTCCCACGTGTGGGCGTTCTGGCCCCCGCCGTGCAGGAACACGGCCTCCGGTTCACCTTGGCCCCACACGAGCGAGCTGACGACCTGCCCGTCTCCGACCGTCAGGTCCCGGCGCTCGACCGTGGCCGTCCACGCCACATCCAACTCGGCCGCCGCGTCGGCGATCAGGGCGACCTCGTCGTACGTCTCGGTGTCCACGGGTGGCCGAGTTGGGTGCGGTGTCATCGTGGCCGAACGTAGTCACCGCGTCGGAGGCGTCGATCACCGGACGGTCGAAAAAGGTACCTCTTCACTGCTGCTATGAACTCGTGGCGTGACCGAGAGGCACGACCAGATCCTCGACGGGGTGCGCGTCGTCGACACGTCCTGGGGGCTGGCCGGTCCGGTCGCCGCGCTGCTGCTGGCCGAGGCCGGAGCTGATGTCGTCAAGGTCGAGCGGCCGGGCGGCGACCCGCTGCGCTCGCTGCACCCGGCGGCGTTCGCGACGTGGAACCGCTCCAAGCGCAGCGTCGTGCTCGACCTCGAGGACAGCGGCGACCGCCATCGGTTCGACGGCCTGCTCGCCGGGGCCGACGTCCTCATCCACGGCTTCCGCCCGTCCGTGGCGACGCGGTTCGCGCTCGACGACGCGATGCTGCTGGCCGCCCACCCCCGGCTCGTCGTGTCGGCGATCACCGGGTACCCGGCCGACCACGCCGATGCCGAGCGTCCCGGTTGGGACGTCCTCGTGCAGGCCCGCGGCGGGCTCATGGACATCCAGGACAACGTGCGCCCCGGTCCGTTCGTGTGGCGCTTCCCGGCGCCGAGCTGGGGCGCCGCGTACTTGGCAACGGCCGGCATCGTCGCCCGCCTCGTCCACCGCCTGCGCTCCGGTCGCGGCGGGGTCGCGCACACCAGCATCGTGCAAGGCCTCCACCTCATCCAGAACCTGGCCTGGAACCGGGCCGAGCACAGCCCGCCGAGCCTCGTCGCCGGTCAGCCGGGCACGCTCATCGGTCCGCAACAGGCCATGTACCAGTGCGGCGACGGCGAGTGGCTGCAGATCATGAACCCGGCCGACCGCATCGACATCAGCGTCATGCCGCTGATGGTCGTGACGCGCGCCGAGCTCGGCCTCGCGGATGGTCCTCTGGACATCGACATGGTGACCGCCGTGTTCCAGCGGCACGCGAGCGACGACGTGCTGCGGCAACTCCGCGACCTCGACGTCGCCGTCGAGCTGGTCGTGCCGCTCGGGAGCGTGTTCGACGACGACGAGGTGTTGGTCAACGGGTACACCGCGGACGTCGACGACGTCGTGTGGGGCCGGATCCGCCAGTCGACGTCGCCCTACCGGACGCTGCCGCCGTCACGCGTGAAGGGCCCGGCGCCGGCGCTCGACGCCGATGCCGATGCGCCTGTGGCGGACGCCGTACCGGTACTCGATTGCGGCCCGCCTTCCGATGGCGGCTCGATGCCGCTGTCCGGCGTCAAGGTCGTCGACTTCGGTGCGTTCCTCGCCGGGCCTCTCGCCCCGATGATCCTCTCCGACCTCGGCGCGGACGTCGTCAAGGTCGAGCCGCTGCGCGGCGATCCGGTGCGCGGGTGGCGCGACGGGTTCTACGTCGCCTGCAACCGCGGGAAGCGAGGGATCGCCGTCGACCTGGCGTCGCCCGGTGGCCAGGAGGTGCGCAAGCGCCTCGTGGCGTGGGCCGACGTCGTCCACCACAACGTGCGCACGGCAGCCGCCGAACGCCTCGGCCTCGACGAGGCGGCTCTCCGTGACGTCAACCCGTCGGCGATCTTCAGCCACGGGAGCGCGTACGGCCTGCTCGGGGCGCGAGCGTCGTGGCCGGGCTACGACTCCGTCTTCCAGGCGATCGGCGGATGGAACGTCGAGAACGCCGGGGCCGGCAACCCGCCACTGTTCAACCACCTCGGCACGCTCGACACGCTGACCGGTGCCGGCTCCGCGATCGCCACGCTGCTCGCGCTGTACCACCGTGAGCGGACCGGACAGGCCAACCCGACGTACTCGGCGCTGCTGAACACGGCGACGTTCACGAACAGCGAGACGGCCCGCCGTCTCGATGACGGCACGCCGCTCCCGTATCCCGGGCTGGACGCCGCCCAGATGTCGATCGGACCCGGGTACGGCATCCGTCAAGTGGCCGACGGGTGGGTGGCGTTCGCCGCGCCCGACGCCGTCGGCGTGGCGTCGCTGGCGACGGTGCTCGATGCCTCACCACCGCTCGGCGGGCGCGCGGTCGACGAGGTGCTCGAAGCGCTCGCCGCCGCCGGGGTCGCCGCGGAGCGGGTCCGCGAGCACCACTGGTTCGACGTGTGGGACGACGAGGAGAACCTGCGAACGGGACTCGTCGCCACGTACCAGCAGGCCGACTGGGGTGAGATGCGCCAGTTCGGCGCGTATTGGGCGTTCGGTGACCTGCACCTGCAGCTCGACCGCGCCTGTCCCGCGTTGGGCCAGCACAGCGCCGACGTGCTCGGCATGCTCGGCTTCGACGAGCAGGCCGTTGCCGACCTCGGCCGCGCCGGCGCAGTCGCCGGGCCGGGCGTGTCGGCCGCCGCTCCGTTCGCTCGCGGGCCCGCCGAACCGTAGGCTCCCGCCCGCTCGGACGACGAGCGAGGGGGCTGGCGTGGAGTACCGCTATCTGGGATCGACGGGGTTGCGTGTCAGCACGCAGAGCCTCGGGGCGATGATGTTCGGGGCGATGGGCAACAGCGACCGCGACAGCCTCGAAGCGCGCAACGGCCAGACGTTGCGCGAGCTGTGCTCCGGGTTGGCCATGGCCCGGCAGTCCGTCAGCAAGCACCTCGCAGTGCTCGAAGCCGCCTTCCTCGTGACCACCCGCCGGCGCGGTCGTGAGAAGTTGCACTTCCTCAACGCGGCGCCGATCAACGCCATCGCCGATCGATGGATCAACCGCTACGACCGTCCGCGAGCAGAAGCGC
>JBEVOM010000163.1:0-5949 GCA_040507575.1 Ilumatobacteraceae bacterium | reverse complement strand
GGTCGAGCTCATGCTCCTGCTCCTGACGTGGCCGGCGCCTCGGCGCCGTGGGGGATCGAGACGCGCTCGCGCACGAGGCGGCGGAAGTCGTCGCCACGCGCCGGGTAGCCGCCGGCGGGGTACCAGTCGAAGCTGGCGCACCCCGGCGACAGCAGCACGACGTCGCCCGGCTCGGCCAACGCGCCGGCCCTCTCGACGGCGTCGGCCATCGTGTCGGCCCGCACGATCGGCGCCGCACCAGCGAACGTCGCAGCGATCAGGTCGGCGGCTTCACCGATGGCCACGACGCCCCGCAGTCGCTGGGGCTCGGCGGCCATCGGAGCCAGGTCGAGGCCCTTGTTGAGCCCGCCGGCGATCAGCACGACATGGTCGAACGCCCGGATCGCCGTCGACGCCGCGTGCGGGGTCGTCGCCTTGGAGTCGTTGTACCAACGGACGCCACCGGCGTCGGCGACGAGCTCGATGCGGTGCGGCGGACCGGTGAAGGAGGCGAGGGCGGCGGCGACGGCCGCCGGCGTGACGAGCCCGCGCTCGAGCACGAGCGCCGCGGCGGCGAGCCCGTTCGTCCGGTCGTGGGGCAGGGCCCGGCGCATCGACGCCACCGCAGCCAGCTCGCCCTGCGGACCGGTCAGCACGGCGTCCGGCCCGCTCCCCCGCACCTCGTAATCGGCCCCGCGCAGTCCGAACGTGCGGTGGCGGGCTGGGGCGACGGCGAGGTGGGCCATCACGATCGGGTCGGCGACGGCGCCGATCGCCACGTCGTCGGACCGTTGCTGATCGAACATCCGGGCCTTCGCCGCGATGTAGGAGTCCATGCCCGTGTGCCAGTTGAGGTGGTCGGGCGCCAGGTTGAGCCACGCCGCGACGTCGGCGCGGAACTCCCGGGTCCACGCCAGCCGGAAGCTCGTGCACTCGACGACGAACACGTCGACGGCGAGGTCGAGCGCCTCGACGAGCGGCACGTCGGTGTTGCCGGCGGCGACCGAGCGCAGCCCGCCGGCGGCCAACATGTCGACCGCGAGCAACGTCGTCGTCGTCTTCCCGTCGGTGCCGGTGACGGCGAGCATCGGACGCGGCCCGCCCGGTCGCTCCTGCTCCCAGCGATAGGCCAGCTCGAGCTCGCTGACGACCTCGCTCCCCGTGGCGGCGGCGATCGGGAACAGCCGGTGCGTCTCGGGCACGCCGGGTGCGGGCACGACGAGGTCGGCGGCGGCGACGAGCGCGCCAAGCGCGGCGTCGTCGGGTGGGGCGATCAGTTCGACGTCGAGGTCGGCGGCGACCGCCCGCGTGGCGGCGTCGATGCGGTCGTCGACGGCCACGACGTGCTCACCGCGCGCCTGCAGCGCCCGCACCGTCGCCGCACCGGCGATCGCCAGGCCGTAGACGACGATCACGGCATGCCGTCCGCGGAGATGCGGGTGAAGTCGCCGATGAACAGCCCGAGCGCGGCTGCCACACACGTCGCCGCGATCAACCAGAAGCGGATGATGACCGTCGTCTCCGGCCACCCGAGCAGCTCGAAGTGGTGGTGGATCGGCGACATCCGGAACAGGCGCCTGGTCCGCCCGCTGGCTTTGAACACGCCCATCTGGAGGGCGACCGACCCGGCTTCGAACACGTTGAGGCCGCAGATCAGCAACAGCAGCAGCTGGGTGTTCATGGTGAGGGCCAGCAGGGCGAGGGCGGAACCGATGCCGAGCGCGCCGACGTCACCCATGTAGATCCGGGCCGGGGCGGCGTTGAACCACAAGAAGCCCATGCAGGCGCCGGCGAACGCGGCGGCGAGCGCGGCGAGGTCGAGCGGGTTGACGACGGCCCCGTAGATCTCGGGGTTCCTGAACGCCCAGTAGCCGATGATCATGAACGCGCCGAAGCCCATCAGCGCCGAGCCCCCGGCGAGGCCGTCGAGGCCGTCGGTGACGTTCACCGCGTTCGTGGTCGCCCAGATGATGAGGCCGGCCCAGATCACCCAGACGACGGTGGGCACCTCCCAGCCCGGGTAGTCGGCGCGGGTCAACGAGATCGTCGTCGAGATGCCCGTCGCGCTGACCAGCCACCACGCGATGCCGAAGCTCAGCAGCATCGTGACGTAGTTCTTCTGCTTCCAGAAGATGCCCCGGTTGTGGCGCCGACGGACCTTCAAGAAGTCGTCGAGGAAGCCCATGAAGGCCATCACGAGGACGGCGACCCACACGATGATCGCCTGGTCGGAGAACGGCAGGCCCCGTCGGACGTGGGCGACGATCCAGCCGATCAGCGCGGCGGCGAGGATGGCCAGGCCGCCCATCGTCGGCGTGCCCTGCTTGGCCATGTGGTGCTCCGGCCCGCGATCCTCCTTGCCGAGGATCGGTTGGCCGAGGCCCCGCGTGCGGAACGCCGAGATCAGCGCGCGGGTGATGATGAGCGACAGGACCCCGGCGACGACGCCGGCGATCATCACTGCGATCATGGCGCGGACCGCTGTTGCATGAGCCCGCCGACGACGGCCCGGTCGTCGAACGGCAGGACGCGCTGGCCGATCGTCTGCGTCGTCTCGTGGCCCTTTCCGGCGACGACGACGACATCACCGGGACGGGCCACGTCGAGCGCGAACGCGATCGCCGCGGCGCGGTCGGGTTCCACATGCACCTTGTCGCGAAGCGACGCGTCGATCCCAGCGAGCACGTCGGAGATGATGGCGGCGGGATCCTCGGATCGCGGGTTGTCGGATGTCACGACGACACGGTCGGCCAACGCCGCCGCGGTGGCGCCCATCAGTGGTCGCTTGGCGTGGTCGCGGTCGCCGCCGGCGCCGAACACGACGACCACCCCGCCCGCCGTCACGCCCCTGGCCGCGAGGATGACCTGCTCCAGGCCGTCGGGCGTGTGGGCGTAGTCGACGATCGCCACGATGTCGCCGGACCCGATGCGCTCGAAGCGTCCGGCGACCGGCCCGGCCGCGGCGAGGCCGGTGACGATCGCGTCGATCCCGATCCCGAGGACGTCGGCGGCCGTCGCCGCGGCGAGCGCGTTCGAGACGTTGAACCTGCCACCCATGGAGACCTCGACGCGCCGGCCGCGCCATGTGAACGCGTGGCGGTCGGCGGCCAGTTCGACGTCGGTGGCGTCGGCCATCGAGAACGCGACCATCGGGATCGGGGCGGCGTCGGCGAGCAGCTGCCCATGGGCGTCGTCGACGTTCGTGACACCGACCGCCGTCAGCTCGGGCGTGAAGAGGCTGGCCTTGGCCCGGAAGTAGTCCTCCGGCGTGCGGTGCAGGTCGAGGTGGTCGGTGCCCAGGTTGGTGAACACGGCGGCCGCGAACCGGGTGCCGTCCACCCGGTGCAGCGCCAGGGCGTGCGACGACACCTCCATCACCACGGCGCGATGGCCCTCGTCCCGGAACGCGCCGAGCCGGGCCTGCAGCTCCGGCGCCTCCGGCGTGGTGTGGGCCCCCGAGAGCGTGCCGATCACGCCCGTCGGTCGACCGGCGGCGCGCAGGATGGCCGCCAGCAGGTGGCAGGTCGTCGTCTTGCCGTTCGTCCCGGTGATGCCGACGACCTGGAGGTCACGGCTGGGGTGGTCGTGCACGGCCGCGGCGACGAACCCCATCGCCTGGCGGGTGTCATCGACGACGAGCTGGCCGACCGGGAGATCCAGGACGTGGTCGACCAGCAGCGCGGTGGCCCCAGCGGCGACGGCCTCCGGAGCGAGCTGGTGGCCGTCGGCCCGCGTCCCGCGCACGCACGCGAACAGGTCCCCGGGCGCGACGAGGCGGGAGTCGTGGGTCATGCCGGTCACCTCGGTCGACGCGTCACCGGAGATCGACGGATGTCGCCGGCTCGGTACGGCGTCGAGCAGCGTGGACAACGTCGAGTGGCGCGTCGGGTGGCCGGCCGCCGCTGCCCGGTCACCGACGGTCACTCCTCGCAACCCGTCGAGCCGGGCGGCGGCTCGATGCCCAGCTCGTGGATCATCGTCGGCGCGAGCTCCCGGAAGACGGGAGCCGCCGCCGTCCCGCCGAAGCGGTCCCCGCTGTCGGCCGGCGGCTGGTCGATCGACACCAGGATCGTCACCTGGGGGTCCTCGGCCGGCAGGAACCCGACGAAGCTGGCGTAGTACGCCTTCGTGCCGTCCTCGCGGTCGTAGCCGCCGTTCTCCTGGGCGATGTAGCCGGTGCCGGTCTTACCGGCGATCGACAGCCCGGGCACGCGAGCCTGCTTGGCCGTGCCACGACAGACGACCTGACGCATCATCTGCTGCATCTGCGTCGCGACCTCGGGGCTGACGACCTCATGGCTCGCCGACGGCGGCATGTCGTGGACCTCACCGTCGGCGTCGACGGTCGCCTTCACGAGCTTCGGGGCGACGTAGACCCCGTCGTTGGCGATCGTGTTGACGGCGGAGATGAGCTGCACCGGGCTCGATGCGACACCCTGGCCGTAGGCGACGGTGTACTTCTCCGTGCCCTCCCACGTCTCCCACGGGGCGAGGATGCCAGCCGTCTCGTCCGGGAAGTTGAGCGCGGTCCGCTCACCGAGTCCGAACTCCCGCATGTAGTGGTATTGGCGCTCGAAGCCCATCGTCTCCGACACCGTGATCGTGCCGATGTTCGAGGATTGCACGAGGATCTCCTCGACGCTCATCGGGTCGTCGCCGTGCGCGTGGGAGTCGTGCAGCCGGTCACCGTTCCTCGTGTACACCTTCTGCCACGGGACCGTGAAGACCGTCTCCGGCGTCACCGTGCCCTCGTTGAGCGCTCCGGCGATCGTGATGACCTTGCCGACCGAGCCCGGCTCGTAGGCGTCGACGGCGGCGTAGTTGCCCGACGTGATCTCGTAGTAGCCGTCGCCGTTGATGCGCACGGACGCCATGGAGACGATCTCGCCCGTCTTCGAGCTCATCACGATGACCTCTCCGCCGCGGGCGCCGAGCTCGGCGACCCGCTTCAGGAGGGCCTGCTCGGTGGCGTACTGGACGGACCGGTCGAGCGTCAGGACGATGTCGCTCCCCGGCACGGGTGGGTCGACGACCTCCTCGGTGCCGGCGATCGACCGCCCGCCGGGCGCCACCTCCAGCGTGACCTCACCCGGTTTGCCCGTGAGCACGTTGTCGTACTGCTTCTCGATGCCGGCGGTGCCGACGCCATCGATGTCGGTGCGGCCGATGACGCTGCGGGCGGTGTCCCCGCCGGGGACCATGCGGCGATCCTCGCGATAGACGCTCACACCGGCGAGCTCGAGGGCGCTGACCTGCTCGCCGAGGGCGTCGTCGACCTGACGGGCGACGTAGACGAAGCCGCGGTCCTGCGCGGCCATCTGGGCCTCCAGCTCATCTCGGCGGTCGGCCGACAGCTGCAGGATCGAGGCGAACGTGTCGGCCGTGCCGACCGGGTCCTGCACCTGCATCGGGTTGACGGCGATGGTGCTGGCCGGGACCGACAGGGCCAGTTCCTCGCCGTTGCGGTCGAAGATCGAGCCGCGCTGCGCCAGCACCTCGCGGTCGCGCGTCCACTGCTGCGTCGCCGCGTTGCGCAGGCTGTCGCCCTGGAACGTCTGGAGCGCGCCGACCTTGACCAGCACGGCGGAGAGGATCACGAGCATCACCACGAGCGTGGCCATCAGCCGGCGTCGGGGCTGGCCGGCCGAGAACCGCGACACGAGGCGCGGGGTCCGCACGCGGATCGTGCGGCGGGCCCGCTGGCGGGGGTCGGGCGCCTTGATCGTGCGGCGCCGCTCCGGGCGCGGAGCGACGGCGCGGCGCGTCGGGCGCGTCGCCCGGACCGGCACCTCGCGCTCGACCCGCCGAACCGGCTGGCGACGTGCTGGATCCTGGCCTCCGGAAACCCGGCGCGGTGCGCGCCGCTCGGACTCGCCGATCGGACGGTCGGCACCGACCGGGGCGCGCCGACGCGACGCCGGCTCGGCCGGGACCGGGCGAGGGTCACGGTGGGTCGCCGGGGCCGAAGCG
>JBEVOM010000148.1:0-14736 GCA_040507575.1 Ilumatobacteraceae bacterium | reverse complement strand
CGCCGAGCTGAGCCGCCATGGTCGATGGAGCTGCGGAGGAGCGACGCAGCTGTTGGCGTGCACGGACGGATGGATCGCGGTGTCGCTCGCCCGACCCGACGACATCGAGCTGCTCCCGGCCTGGCTGGGTACGCACGACCTCGTCGCCGGCACCTGCGGCCGCGCCGGTGCCGAGCTCGTCGCGCTCGGCGGCGAGCTCGGCATCCCGTGCGCCCGCCTCGGCGAGGTCACGGCCGAGCGCCCGGCGTTCGCGGCGACGCGCCTCGCCGCGGGGCCGCCCCGGCCGATCGCAGGTGCGGTCGTCGTCGACCTCTCCTCCCTGTGGGCCGGCCCGCTGTGCGGCCACCTGCTGACGATCGCCGGCGCCCGCACGATCAAGGTCGAGAGCACCCGGCGCCCGGACGGTGGGCGCACCGGACCGGCCGGGATGTACGACCTCCTCCACACGGGCCAGGCCTCGGTCGCGCTGGACTTCTCCGATCCGTCCGACCGGCGGCGCCTCGCCGCACTGCTGGCGACCGCCGACGTGGTGATCGAGGCGTCGCGGCCGAGGGCGCTCGCGCAGCTCGGCGTCGACGCCGCGGCGGTCGCGTCGTCCGGCCGGACGGTGTGGGTCTCGATCACCGGCTACGGCCGCGACGCTCCGGGAGCGTCTCGTGTCGCGTTCGGCGACGATGCCGCGGTGGCTGGCGGCCTCGTCGCCGTCGACGCTGTCGGCGGACCGGTCTTCTGCGCCGACGCCATCGCCGACCCGCTGTCGGGCCTCGTCGCCGCGGCCGCCACGCTCGACGCGCTGCGCAGCGGTGGCGGGTGGCTCGTCGACGTCTCGATGTCCGGCGTCGCGGCGTGGTGCGCCCGCCGGCGCCGGGCACCGGCACCGGTGTCGACGGCTTGGGCCGGACCGGTCGGCGCGCCGCGGGCCCGGCCGATCATCGGCACGGCTCCTGCTCTCGGTGCCGACAACCGCACCGTGTTCCGCGACCTCGACATCCCGTGACGTCGAGATCCGAGTGCCGGCGGGCCGATTTCCCGACGCTCGGCACTCGGTCGACCGTCAGCACTCGGAGGTGTGACCGATGTCGCCCCCCACAGGGGGGATAACCCCCGTGACGTTGCTCGCAACGGTGTCGTAGCGTTACCGACCATGTTGGCCTCGATCGCTCGTACTTGCGTCCGCCACAAGTGGATCACCATGGGAACCTGGCTTGCGCTCCTCGTGGTGATCAACATCCTCGCCGCAGGAGTCGGCCCGGACTACCGGACGGACTTCACTCTGCCCAGCAGCGAGACGAAGGACGTCCAAGAACTGCTCGAACAGAACGACCCGAACCGGGCCGGCTTCGGGGCCCAGCTGGTCATCAAGGCCGAGCAAGGGGTCGCCGACCCCGAAGTCGAAGAGACGCTGACGACGATCATGGACTTCGCCGCGTCCAAGGACGGCGTGTCGGTCACCAGTCCGTACGACAACCCCGAACAGGTGAGCCAGGACGGCGACATCGCGTTCGCCCAGCTCGACATCCGCGATCGCGGCTTCACGGAGCTGCAGGACCTCGGCGCCGAGATCAAGGACTTCGGCGACGAGCAAGCGCTGCCGTCGGGCATGGAGATCGAGTACGGCGGCGACCTGTTCAGCACGTTCGAGGTGCCCGAGAGCGAGGTCCTCGGCATCATCGCCGCGGTCATCATCCTGATCCTCGCGTTCGGCTCGGTGCTGGCGATGGGCCTCCCGATCGGCATCGCGCTGTTCGGCCTCGGCATCGCATCCGCGCTCGTGTCGCTGTTCAGCCACCTCATCTCGATGCCCGACTTCACGTCGGCGATGGTCGCGATGATCGGTCTCGGTGTCGGCATCGACTACGCGCTGTTCATCGTCACCCGGTACCGGGAGGGGCTGAAGCTCGGCCTCAGCGTGGAGGACAGCGTCGCCGAGGCGATCGACACCAGTGGCCGCGCCGTGCTCTTCGCCGGCACCACCGTCATCATCTCGCTGCTCGGCCTCCTGCTGATCGGCCTCAACTTCGTGAACGGCGTGGCCGTCGCGTCCGCGATCGGCGTCCTGTTGATGGTCCTCGCCTCGT
The DNA here is from genome assembly GCA_040507575.1 of Ilumatobacteraceae bacterium. Classification (GTDB taxonomy): domain Bacteria; phylum Actinomycetota; class Acidimicrobiia; order Acidimicrobiales; family Ilumatobacteraceae; genus JALZMG01. Next base: position 12,658 of record JBEVOM010000148.1, on the reverse strand, counting down.
TGTCGCTGCTCCCGGCGCTGCTCGGGTGGATCGGTCCCCGCATCGAGAACACGACTCGCGCCGCGCTCGGCGCCGTCGCGCTCGCCGTCGTCGGCGCCCTCGTCGGCGTCCTCAGCGGGCAGGGCGCCATCTTCCTGGGCGGCTTCGTCCTGGCGATCGCCTTCTTCGCCCTCAGCTTCGCCATCAAGCCCCTGCGCAAGCTCATCCCCCACCGCGTCGAGCGCTCGAAGGAGACGCGCCTCTGGTACCGCTGGAGCCGCTTCATCCAGCACCGGCCGTGGCCGAGCGCGCTGGGTGCGGCAGCCGTCCTGCTGCTGCTGGCGGTCCCGCTCTTCTCGATCCGGCTCGGTTTCGGGGACTACGGCAACTACCCGGAGGACAACACCGTCCGGCGCGCCTATGACCTCCTCGCCGAGGGCTTCGGGCCGGGAACGAACGGGCCGCTGTTCATCACCGTCGAGGGCGACACGGCGAACGACCCGGCCGCCCTCGACCAGTTCGTGCAGTCGATCGCCGGCACCGAGGGCGTCGCGGCGGCGTTCCCCGCCGGGCCGCCGCTCGCCGATGGGCTGTCGCTCGTGATCGTGTACCCGCAGAGCGCGCCCCAGGACGCCGAGACGACGACGCTCGTGCACGCGCTGCGCGACGACGTGATCCCGGCGACCGGCGTCGACGCCAAGGTCGGCGGCTTCACGGCCGGCTCCGTCGACTTCTCGGCGTACCTCGGCAGCCGCATGCCGTTGCTGATCGGTGTCGTCCTGCTGCTCAGCTTCCTGCTGCTCATGGCCGTGTTCCGCAGCGTGCTGGTGCCGCTCAAGGCGGTGATCATGAACCTCCTGTCGATCGGTGCCGCCTACGGCATCCTCGTCGCCATCTTCCAGTGGGGTTGGGGCATGGGCCTGATCGGCGTCGACAAGGCCGGGCCGATCGAGGCCTGGGTGCCGATGTTCCTGTTCGCCATCGTGTTCGGCCTGTCGATGGACTACGAGGTGTTCCTCCTGTCGCGGATCAAGGAGGAGTACGACCGCACCAAGCAGAACGCCACCGCGGTGGCCGACGGCCTGGCCGCCACGGCCCGGGTCATCACGGCGGCCGCGCTCATCATGTTCTGCGTGTTCGCGGCCTTCGCCCTCGGCGACGACCGCCAGCTCAAGCTGTTCGGTCTCGGCCTCGCCATCGCCGTGCTGATCGACGCCACGCTGGTCCGGATGGTCCTCGTCCCATCGACGATGGAGCTGCTGGGCGACAGGAACTGGTGGATCCCGAAGTGGCTCGACAAGATCATGCCGAACATCGAGGTCGAGGGGAAGCACCACATCGCCCCGATCCCGGCATCACAGCTCGAGGACGAGGGCGAAGGCGGCGACCGCCCCAAGGAGCATGAGCTCGTCTGAACCCACCCGGTCCCTTGCCCCACGCAACGACCGTCCGATTTCGTCAACTGTTGACCCGAGCGGACACTTTTCGTCCGCTCACGTCAACAGTTGGGGAAGCGGCCCGGGGGTAGAGCCCGGAGCCGGGGGTCAGGGCCCGGAGCCGGCGAGGGCGACAAGGAACACGACGAAGGCCACGAGGGCCGACAGCGACACGATGCCGATCACCAGGCCGGCGATCGCGAAGCCCTTGCCCGTGGACCACCCGTTCGACGCGTTGATCTGGCGGATCGCGATCGCCCCGAACACGATCGCGAGGATCGAACCGATGCCGTACAGCCACAGGATGCTGGTCACGAACGACGCGATCGCCATGCCGTTGGTGGACGGCGTCCGGGCGACGACGTACCCGCCCCGGGGCGCGTACCCCGGGGCGCCGACGGCCGGCCACTGTGGGGGTGGCGCCGCCGACGGCGGTGCGAGCGGTCGCCCGGCCGGCGGCCCGGCCGACGGCCCGGCCGGTGGCGCAGCCGGCGGCGGCGACGACGGTCGTTCCCAGTCGTTGGACATCACCGGACATGATGCCCGACGGGCCGGGACCGGCGACCCAGGATCGCCCGTCGCGTGCGAAACGGCGTGCGGAGCGACATGATGCCTTGACAGGGCACCTCCCGATCCCCTAGCGAACAGACCCATGGCCAAACCGCTGGTCGTCGTCGAGTCTCCGGCGAAGGCCAAGACGATCTCGAAGTTCCTCGGCGACGACTTCGTCGTGCGCGCCTCGGTGGGCCACGTCGCCGACCTGCCGTCGAAGGGCCTGGCCGTCGACGTCAACAACGGGTTCAAGCCGACCTACGAGCTGACCGAGCGGGGTCGCCAGGTCGTCAAGGATCTCCGCCAGGATCTCAAGAACGCCAGCGAGCTGTACCTCGCGACGGACGAGGACCGCGAGGGCGAGGCCATCAGCTGGCACCTCCTGGAGCAGCTCAAGCCGAAGGTCCCGGTCAAGCGGATGGTGTTCCACGAGATCACGGCATCCGCCATCGACCACGCCGTCAACAACCCGCGCGGCATCGACTACGGCCTCGTCGACGCCGCCGAGACGCGCCGCATCCTCGACCGCCTCTACGGCTACGAGGTGTCGCCCGTGCTCTGGCGGCGCGTCAACCGGGGCCTGTCGGCCGGGCGGGTGCAGAGCCCGTCGATCCGCCTCATCGTCGAGCGCGAGCGCGAGCGGATCGCGTTCGTCTCCGCCGGCTACTGGGACATCGAGCTCACGACGGCGACGGCGCCGTCGTTCACGGCCGACCTCGTGGCCGTCGACGGGGCGAGGGTCGCGACCGGCAAGGACTTCGACGCCGGCGGCCACGTGGCCGACGGCTTCGTCGTGATCGACGAAGCCCGGGCCGCCGGGCTCACCGACGCCCTGACGGACGCCGACTTCCGCGTCCGGTCGGTCGACGAGAAGCCGTACCGGTCACGGCCGCAGGCTCCGTTCATGACCAGCACGTTGCAGCAGGACGGCGGGCGCAAGCTCCGGCTGTCCGCATCGCAGGTGATGCGCGTCGCCCAGGGCCTCTATGAGCGGGGCTACATCACGTACATGCGCACCGACAACGTCACGTTGTCGGACGAAGCGATGACGGCTGTGCGGTCCGCCGTCACGAGCGAGTACGGCCATCGGTTCCTGTCGCCGCAACCCAAGCAGTACGCATCGAAGGTCAAGAACGCCCAGGAGGCCCACGAGGCGATCCGGCCGACGACGCCGCTGCGGACGCCGGCCCAGGTCGCCAGCGAGCTGAACGGGCAGGAGCTGTCGCTCTACCGGCTGGTCTGGCAGCGGACGCTGGCCTCGCAGATGGCCGACGCCACCGGCACCACCGTCTCCGTGCGCCTCGCAGCGACGGCGACGGACGGGACCGACGCCGAGTTCGGGGCCTCCGGTACGACGATCACGTTCCCCGGTTACCGCCAGGTGTACGTCGAGGCCACCGACGACGGCGACGGCGCCGAGCGCGAGGCGCTGCTGCCGCCGCTGGGCGTGGGCGACGGCGTCGCGGTGGCGGCGCTCGAACCTCGTGGGCACGCCACGTCACCACCCGCCCGCTTCACCGAGGCGGCGCTCATCAAGCGGTTGGAGGAGCTGGGGATCGGACGACCGTCGACGTGGGCGTCGATCATCCAGACGGTGCAGGACCGCGGCTACGTGTGGAAGAAGGGCCAGGCGCTGGTGCCGACGTGGACCGCGTTCGCGGTCGTGAACCTGCTCGAGCAGCACTTCGACGACCTCGTCGACTACGACTTCACGGCCCGCATCGAGACCGACCTCGATGCCATCGCAGCCGGCGAGCGCCAGAAGGACCAGTGGCTGCAGTCGTTCTACTTCGGTGACGACGCACTGCCCGGTCTGAAGCGCCTCGTCGAGGAGAACCTCGACGAGATCGACGCCGCGGTGATCAACACGTTCGCCATCGGCGCCGACGCCGACGGCAACGAGGTCGTCGTGAAGCCCGGTCGGTACGGGCCGTACGTCAAGCGGGGCGACGACACGGCGAGCGTCCCCGACGACCTGACGCCCGACGAGCTGACGCTGGACAAGGCGCTGGCCCTGCTCGCCGCGCCGAAGTCTGACGAGCCGATCGGCGAGCTCGACGGGCTTCCCGTGTTCGCCAAGAACGGGCGCTACGGGCCGTACGTCCAGTGGGGCACGCCCGACGCCCCGCCGCCGGGCTTCGACAAGCCGAAGATGTCGAGCCTGTTCAAGACGATGGTCCTCGAGCGGCTCACGATCGACGAAGCCGAGGCGTTGCTCACGCTCCCCCGCACGCTCGGCGTGGATCCGAGCGACGGGGTGACCATCGTCGCCGCCAACGGACGCTATGGGCCGTACGTCCAGAAGGACCGCGACTACCGCAACCTCGACAACGAGGAGCGGCTGTTCGCCGTGACCCTCGACGAGGCGCTGAAGATCTTCGCCGAGCCGAAGGTGTACCGCCGAGGTGGTCAGAACATGGCCGCCAAGGGCCCGCTGCGCGAGTTCGGCACCGATCCGGTGAGCGAGCGTCCCGTCGTGGCCAAGGACGGCAAGTTCGGCGTGTACGTGACCGACGGCGAGACGAACGCGTCGATCGGCCGCGGCGACCGCATCGACGAGATGCTGCCCGAACGAGCCTTCGAACTGCTCGCGGTGCGCCGCGAGGCCGTCGCCGCGAAGGGCGGACCAGCGAAGCGGTCGGCCCGCAAGGCTCCGGCCAAGAAGGCCACCGCCAAGAAGGCGACCAAGAAGGCGCCGGCCAAGAAGGCGCCCGGGAAGTCGACGGCCACGAGGACTCCCCGCCCCGTTGCCGCCGCCGCCAAGGCCGCCGACCAATCCTGATGTGACAGGCCCCGCGTAGGGTGGCCCGGGTGACCCCGGCGCCGATGTACGTGGCGCTGGAGGGCGCCGAGGGGTGTGGCAAGAGCACCCAGGCCGAGCTGCTGGCGACCACGCTCGGCGCCGTCCTCACCCGCGAGACCGGCGGCACCGACGTCGGCCGGCGGCTGCGGTCGATCCTCCACGACACCACGGTCACGGATCTCGACGATCGGGCCGAAGCGTTGATCGCGGCCGCCGATCGGGCCCAGCACGTCGCCCGGGTGGTGCGCCCGGCGCTCGAGCGCGGGCAACCGGTGGTCAGCGACCGCAGCGTGTTCTCCACGCTCGCCTACCAGGGCCATGGCCGGGGTCTCGATCTCGACGAGCTCCGGCGGATCAACGACTGGGCCATCGGCGGCCTGTGGCCGAGCCACGTGATCCTGCTCGACGCACCGACGGCCGTGATGGCCCAGCGGCTCGACGACCGTGAGCTCGATCGGTTCGAACGCGCCGGCGACGCGTTCCACGATCGGGTCCTCAGCGGCTTCCACCAGATGGCCGCCGCCGATCCCGGGCGCTGGGCGGTCGTCGATGCGTCGGGCGACATCGCGGTGGTCGCGGCGCGCGTCCTGGAGGCGCTGGGCCGCCGGGTCGCACCGTGAACGACCGCCCGCCGGGTGAGCGGACCATCGGTCAGGCGTGGGACGGCGTCGTCGGCCAACCCGACGCCGTCGATCACCTTCGTCGGGCGGCCACCGCGCCCGTCCACGCATACCTGTTCGTCGGGCCGGCCGGTTCGACCAAGCACGATGCCGCCCGCGCCTTCGCTGCGGCGGTCATCACCGGTGAGCCCGACCCGGTGGGCCGCGACGCCCGTCTCGCGCTCGACGGGGCCCATCCCGACGTGCACGAGATCGAACGGGTCGGGGCGCGGATCCTCACGCCGCAGGCCGAGGAGATCATCCGGATCGCATCTCGCTCGCCCGTCGAGGGCGATCGCAAGGTGCTGATCCTGCACGAGTTCCACCTCGTCACCCCGGAGGTGGCGGCGTGGCTGCTCAAGAGCATCGAGGAGCCACCGGCGTCGACGACGTTCGTCGTCCTGGCCGACTTCGTGCCGCCCGACCTCGTCACGATCGCGTCGCGGTGCGTTCGCATCGAGTTCCGCACGATCCCCGACGACCTGCTGGCCGCCCGCTTGGTCGCCGAGGGCGTGGACGGCGTGACCGCGGCCTCGGTCGCCGCGGCGGTCGGTGGTGACCTTTCGCGGGCCCGGGTCCTGGTGGGTGACCCGTCGCTGGTCGCGCGCCGGCGGGCGTTCGCCGAGCTCCCGCAGCGCCTCGACGGCACCGGGGCAGCCGTGATGGGGGCGGTGGAGGACCTGCTCGCCAGGATCGACGCCGCGGCGGCCCCACTCGTGGAGCGTCAGGCCGCCGAGGTCACCGAGCTCGATGCCCGGCGGGAGCAGTTCGGCGAGCGCGGGAGCGGCCGCAAGTCCGTCGAGGAGCGCCACCGGCGCGAGCTGCGCCGCCACCGCGTCGACGAGCTGCGCAGCGGGCTCGGCGTGCTCGCCGGCGCGTACCGTGACCTGCTCGTGGCCGGCGGCGACCCCCGCCCCGAGCGTCTGGTCGCCGCGGTGTCGAGGATCCACGAGTCGATCGAGGCGTTGGAGCGCAACCCGAACGAGCCGCTGCTCTTGCAATCATTGCTCTGGTCGCTCCCGGCGATGTCGCCGACCTGACCGGCCGACCCGACGCCCACCGGCCAGCGGCGCGCCCGTCCGACTACATTTTGAGCCGGGTCGTCCCCCACCCGGGTGGCCGTGCGAGAGGAAGAGCATGGAGTGTGCGGCGCAGCCACGGACCGCGCGTGCGGAGCGATCGGTCGGTGGCGCGGCGACGTCAGAGGTGCGCGGCGGGACCGTGCTGCGCCAGGCGCTCCTCTCGCGTCTGGACAACTCCCGCGCGCCGATCGTGTCGATCGTCGCTCCGTCCGGCTACGGCAAGTCGACGTTCCTCGAGCAGTGGGCGCTGACGCTCGAGGAGCCCACGCAGTGGCTGTCCATCGAACCCGCCGACAACGACGCGGTCCGGTTCCTCGGCCGGCTGGCCAGCGCCATCGAGTCGGCCACCGGCCGCCGTTCGATCCGGGCGCTCGTGTCGCCGACGCTGCCGGCGGTGACGACCACGACCATGCGGTTGGTGCCAGCCCTCGTCGCCACCGCGCCGTTCGTGATCGTGCTCGACCACCTGGAGCGGCTCGACGATCCGGCCAGCCTCGACGTGGTGGCGGCGTTCGTCGCGAACCTTCCCCTCGGCGGGCGGCTGGTCCTCGCGTCCCGGACGGAGCCGCCGGTGCCCCTCGGACGGCTGCGGACGCAACGCCAGATCGTCGAGATCACGGCGGACGACCTGGCGATGGATGTCGACGACGCCCGCCAGCTGCTGGCCGCCGAGGACGTCGTGCTGTCGGAACATGACCTGGCGTCCTTGGTCGAGCGCACCGAGGGATGGCCCGTCGGCCTGTACCTCGCCGCACTCGCCCGCACCACGCGCGGACCACGCGTCACCCCCGACATGGCTTTCCGCGGCGACGACCGGCTGCTCGCCGACTACGTCCGTGCCGAGGTGCTGGCCGGACTGCCGCCCGAGACGACGGCCTTCCTCGTGCGGACGTCCATCCTCGAGCAGATGACCGGACCCTTGTGCGACGCGGTCACCGGTCGGGTCGGCTCGCAGGCCGTCCTCGAAGGACTCGAGCGGCGGAACCTGCTGCTCGTCCCTCTGGACCGCAACCGCACCCGCTACCGCTACCACCACCTCTTCCGTGAGCTGCTGCACGGCGAGCTGCTCCGCGCGAACCCGGCTGACGTCACCGAGCTGCACTCGCGGGCCGCGACCTGGTTCGAGGCCGAGGGCCATCCGGAGCTGGCCCTCGGCCACGCCCAGTCCGCCGGTGACGCCGACCGCGTCGCCCGCCTGTCGGCGAGCCTCGTGCAGCCCACCTACGCGGCGGGTCGGATCGCCACCGTCCGTCGGTGGATCGAGTGGTTCGACGAGCGTGACCTCCTCGTGCGCTACCCGCAGGTGGCCGTCAACGGGTCGCACATGGAGGCGACGTCGGGGCATCCGGCGGCCGCCGAGCGCCTCGCCGCGATCGCCGAGCAGGGCGAGGCCAACGTGAGGATGCCCGACGGCAGCCCGCTGGCCGCTCACGTCGCCGTCAACCGGGCGTTCCTCTGTGCCGACGGAGTCGCCCGGATGCGCGCTGACGCCCGACTGGCCCAACGCCTCCTCGCACCCGGCAGCCCGCTTCTGGCGATGGCCCTTGCTCTCGACGGGGTGGCGGCGTACCTGGACGGCGACGAGAGATCAGCTGACGACCTCTGGATCCGGGCCGGCGACGTCGCCGTCGACACCGGCGCCCATGTCGCATCGGCCGTCGTCACCGCCATGCGCGCCCTCGTCGCGCTCGAGGACGACGGGGGCCACGCCGACGAGCTCTCGGCGGCCGCCGTCGGGATCGTCGAGTTCCGCCGGGTGCACGAGTACGGCCAGGCGGCGATCGCCTTCGCCGTTTCCGCCCGGGTCGCGGCGCGGCGCGGTGACGTCCCGACGGCCCGCCGCCAGCTCGCGCGGGCCGGGCAGCTGCGGCCGCTCCTCACGTACGCCGTGCCATGGACGGCGATCTACCTGCTGCAGATCGCATCGGCGTACATCGAGCTCGCCGACCAGGCCGGCGCTGCCGCGGTGCTCCGAGACGTGCAGCAGATCCTGCGGCTGCGCCCGGACCTCGGTGTGATCGCCGATTCGACGGCCGCACTGCAGAAGCGGGTCGACGACCTCCGACACGGCGCCGCCGGCGCGTCGTCGATCACCGCCGCCGAGCTGCGGGTGGTGCCGTTCCTGGCCACCCATCTCACGCTGCGCGAGATCGGCGAGCGGCTGCACGTGTCTCGGCACACGGTGAAGACGCAGACGACCGCGGTGTACCGCAAGCTCGGCGTCGCCTCCCGTAGCGAGGCGATCGACCGCATCCGGGAGATCGGTCTGCTCGGCGGCGGCACACCGGCCGGCGTCTGAGCGACGATCTCGGCGCTGCGATCACCACCATGGCCACGGTGAGACGGTCGTCGTCGATCTCGTCCGATGTGGGCGATGCTGGTCGGAACGCCGGCCAGTATCGATGGGCGGTGTGAACGTGGTGCTCGGCGTGCTGATCGTGGTCGGCGTGAGCGCGATCGCCATCTCGGCGATGCTGGCGGTCCGACGCGGCGCGCCAGATGGCAGCTACTTCGCCGACGGGGACCGGGCCGCAGGGGTGTTCGGGGTGCTGGCGACCGGCTTCGCCGTCCTGCTCGGCTTCGTCGTGTTCCTGGCGTTCACGAGCTACGACGCGGCCCGGGCGGGCGCCGAGACGGAATCGCTCATCGTCGCCCAACAGGTGGAGACCGCGCAGTTCTTCGCCCCGGACGTCGCCGCCGACCTCACGGTCGAGCTGGTCTGCTACGCGCGATCCGTCGCCGGCGTGCAGTGGGAGCGGATGGAGGACGGGACGATCGGCGACTCGCTGAACCCGTGGGCCGTCCAGCTCTACGAGACCGTGCGCGCCGTCGTCCCCGACACGGCCCCCGAGCAGTCCGCGTACGACCGGTGGCTGGACCAGACGACCGATCGCGAGCAGGCCCGCAACGACCGCATCCACGGCGCCGTGGGGGTCATCCCGACGTCTCTGTGGGTGGTGCTGTTCTTCACCGCGGTGGTCATCTTCGCCTTCATCCTGTTCTTCGCCGACAGCGGTGAACGCGCGATCGTGCAGGCGATGCTGATGGGCAGCGTCGTCGCCGTGATCACGGCCATGCTGCTCCTGCTGTTCTCGCTCGACCACCCGTTCCACCGCGGGATCGGTGGCCTGCAGCCCGTCGCCATGGAACGCACGCTGCGGGTGATCGACGAGCAGCTCGACGTGATCGGCACCGACAGACCCCTCCCGTGCGACGCCGCCGGCAACGCGACCTGAGGTTGTCGAGGCTCGGAGCGGGGCCGACGCCGGCGGCTGATCACGTCGCCGAGCGCGGCGCGGCCGCGGCCTCGGGCGCTGGATCCGGCGCGGCGGCCTCCGCCGACAGGTCGTCACCACGGATCCGCCCGACCTGGTCGAGCGCGGCGAGCGCGATCACGGCGAGCGCGATCCCGTAGATGGCGCCCCCGGCACCGTAGAGCTCGAAGCCGAGCAGACCGACGATGATCGGGATCAGCGGGCCGACGCGCACGGTGCGGGCGTCCACGTACGGTCGCACGAGCGCCGCCTCGATGACCTGCAGCACGAGGAGCACGGCCAGGAGCACGAGGCCGTCGCGCCAGCCTTCCAGCCCGAACGCCAACAGCAGCGCCGGCACGCCGCCGACGAAGACGCCGATCAGCGGCAACAGCGTGAAGAGGCCGACCACGAAGCCCAGGCTGCTGGCGGCCGGCAGACCGAGCCGCCAGCACAGCAGCCCCACGACCAGCCCGTTGACGACCGACATCCCCAGCGCGACGAGCAGGTACTGGCGGCCCCTCGTCGCGGCCTGGTGCCCGACGGTGCGCATCGCGTCGCGGCGGTCGTCGGGGAACTGGTCCACGAACCCGTCGAAGTAACGCCGACCGTAGGCGAGCAGGAAGAGCATCAACACGCCCGTGACGACGTAGGTGGGTGCCGTCTCGGCGACCTGGGACACCGCGTCATGACGCACCCGCTGGTCCAGGTCCTCGACGAACGACTGCACCCGTGTGGCGAGGTCGAGCTCGCCGAGCCACTCGTAGCGATCCTCGAGCCCCTGGGCCGCTTCCGGAGCACTCGCCTTCAGCTCGTCGAGGGACGTCATCATGTCGTTGGCCAGACTGACCGTCAACGTCCCGACGACGGTCAGCACGCCGATCAGCACGACGATCACGGCCAGCCACCGCGGGAGGATGCGATCGACGTAGTCGACGAGCGGGTCGATCAGCAGGGCCACGACGCCACACGCGACCACCCAGCCGAACGTGCGATGGGCGGCGACGAAACCGTCGCTCACGACGTCAGCCACCACGACGGCGCCGACCAGGAGGAACGCCGATGACGGGGTCAGACCGGCCCGCCACACGCGGTGGGTCCGGGCCGGCGAGTCGGCACCGCGGTCGGCCACGGCCCAACCGTAGCCAGCGACCGCGGGAGCGCAGGGGACTCCCCGATCGCGCCCGATCGGCGTGCCATCATCGGCCGGTGGCCCCCGATGCGCTCACCGACGACGGTTCGGCACTTCGCATCGACCCGGAGCTCGCCGCCGGCGCCCGCCTCCGGCTGCGCCTGGACTTCCGGACGTTCGCCTACCTCGTGCTGGCGATCCTCTCCGCGCTCGCCCTCATCGCCGTGTTCCGCAACACGACGACGATGCTCACCCGCATCGGCCTCGGCGTCGTGGTGGCCCTCGCCCTCGACCCGGTCGTCGATTCGATCACCCGGCGCTGGCACCTCAAGCGGGGCATCGCAGTCGCCATCGTCGGGCTCGCCATCGTCGGACTCGCCACCCTGCTCGTCGTCGTGCTCGGCCCCCGTGCGGTCGTCGAGGCCCGCCAGTTCTCCGCCCAGCTCCCCGACACCATCGACCAGCTCGAGGACCTGCCCATCGTCGGGGCGCACATCCGCGACAACGACATCGCCGACAAGGTGCAGGAATGGGTGCGCCGCCTCCCGCAGGAGTTCGACGACGAGCGCGTCGCGGAGGTCGCCGCCGCGCTCGTCAGCGGCATCGCCAGCGTCGCCATCGTGGCCGTGGTCGCCATCGCCGCCCTCGTCGACGGCGAGAACCTGCTCGGCCGCCTGCGCCGGTTGCTCCCGCCGACGCGCCGGGCCCAGGCCGACGAGATCGGCGGAGTCGTCTACCGCACGCTGGGCCGATACTTCGGCGGCTCGATCACCGTCGCCGTGCTGATGGGCGTCTGGGTGCTCACGTTGGGCTTGATCCTCGGCGTGCCGCTCGTCCCGTTGGCCGCGCTGTGGGCGATGCTGACCGACCTCATCCCGCAGGTCGGAGGGTTCCTCGGCGGGTCGTTCTTCGTGCTGTTGGCGACGACGCAAGGGGTCGTGACGGCGCTCGTCGCCGCCGTGGGTTTCATCCTCTACATGAACCTCGAGAACCACATCGTGCAACCGGCGATCGTCGGCCGCTCCGTCGACCTGACCCCGCCGACGACGATGGTCGCGGCGTTCGTCGGCGCGGCCGTGATGGGCATCCCGGGAGCGCTCATCGCGACGCCGTTCGTCGGCGCCGCCAAGGCCATCTACCTGGAGGCGCGCGGCAGGGCGAAGCCCGACGACGACGAAGGCGGGGGCATCCTCGGTCGGCTCAAGCGGATCTTCAAACGGCGCTAGGGGCCCGGCGGCGACCGTCGATACACTGCGAGACCCGATCGCCCAGATAGCTCAGTCGGTAGAGCAACGCACTCGTAATGCGTAGGTCGAGAGTTCGATTCTCTCTCTGGGCTCCACAAAAGCCCAGCTCAGCGCACATGCGCTGAGCCATCTCGGACCGCCGGTCGAACCGCATCCAAGGTTCCATCCAAGAACGTGCGGCTCACGTCGTCTCGTGCGTGGATCGCTGCGCGAACTCCGCCCCGGGGTGTGGGAGCTCGTCGTCCAGCTCCCGCGGGATCCCACGAGCGCACGAGCACGGCAACTCAGCCGCACCGTGCACGGCACCAATCGCGAGGCGCAGCGGGCCCGGTCGACCGTCGTCAGCGAGGTCTCAGCTGGTCGATACGTGTCGACTCCTGCGACCGTCGGTCAGCTGCTCGACCGCTGGCTCGAGCACGTGCAGAACGACCTGTCGCCGACGACGGTGCGGGAGCACCGCCGACTGGCGAACAAGATGCTGCACCCGATCTCGGCAGCGTGCCCCTGCGACGGC
>JBEVOM010000118.1:0-16234 GCA_040507575.1 Ilumatobacteraceae bacterium | reverse complement strand
CGTCGACGACGCCGCGTACCCCGGGACCTGCCGCGACCTCTCGCCCGCCGAGCGGGCGGCCCGGCGGGCGACGCGACCGCCGGCGGTCCGGCTGCGGTCCACCGGTGAGTCGGTCACCATCGACGACGCACTGGCCGGACCGTTCACCGGTGTCGCCGACGACGTCGTGCTGCGACGCAACGACGGCGTCCCGGCGTACAACCTCGCCGTTGTCGTCGACGACGGCGCCCAGGGCATCACGGAGGTCGTGCGGGGGGACGACCTGGTGCCGTCGACGCCGAGCCAGATCCTGCTGCAGCGCCTGCTCGGCCTGCCCGAGCCCCGGTACGTGCACGTGCCGCTCGTCGTCGGTGGTGACGGCCGGCGACTCGCCAAGCGACACGGGGCGGTGACGCTCGACGACCTGGTCGGCCAGGGCGTTCCCGCCGGACGCGTCGTCGCCGCGCTCGGCGCATCGCTCGGCGTGCACGGTGCCGTGCCGGCGCAGATGCTGGACGACTTCGACCTGGCCGCGGTCTGCGCCGTGGGCCGAGACCCGGTCGCGCTGGGCGACCTCGAGCAGGCATGGGGCTGAAGGCCCTGCGGGACGCGCAGCACCTGCAACGATCGGCGAGGTGGATGCCGGACCGGACGACCTCGAGCGCGTGCTGGCGTATCGCGGCGCGCGTGACGACGCCACGGGGGTCGACGAGCTCGGACCGGACCTCCTCGTCGTTCCGTTCTGGACGCCGCGCTTCTGCCGCGCCATCGTGCGGGCGGCCGAGCTGGTCGGGTTCCGCGCCGACCCCGACGACCCGGTGCCGGGGCACGAGGTCTCGCTCGCGGCGATCAGTCCGCGCCTCTACGAGCTGGTGCAGCACGACCTCGGTGCGCGCATCTGGCCGCAGCTGCAGACCGTCTGGCCCCTGATCGACTACCACGGTCTGCGCGACGCGTTCGTGATCCGCTACGCGATGGGGGAGCAGGAATCCTTGCGCGAGCACCACGATGTGGCCCAGGTGTCCGGGGCGGTCAAGCTCGACGAGGACCACGCCGGCGCCGAGCTGTGCTTTCCTCGCCAAGGCGTCGACAACCGGGATCTTCCGGTCGGAGCGCTCCTGGCGTGGCCGTCGCTGGTCACCCATCCCCACGAAGCCGCTCCCTTGCGCCACGGGGTGAAGCACAGCCTGACGGTCTGGTTCGAGCTGCCGTTCGGTGGCCTGGACGTCTGAGCCCCGCAGCACGACGGGGTTGCGGCCTGCGACGTGCCACGGGAGCCGAGAGGCACCTTGGTAACCTCGGACGAGTGGTGGTGGCCTCGTCCCGGCGGAACAGCCTCGTTCGTCGCGCCGTGTTGCGGCTCGCCCCGCTGGCTGCGGCCGCGTTCGCTCTGGCGCTGGCGGCCTGCTCCAACCCGTCGGACCCGGCCGACGGCGGCGCCGCCGAGGCCGCCGCACCGGCGAGCGTCGATGCCGCCGTCACGGCTGCGGCCACACCGGTGACCGGACCCGACACGACCACTCCCACCACCGAGTCGACCGTCGCGCCGACGACGACCGCGCCGCTGCCCACCGAGCCTCCGACGACGACCGTCCCGCCGACGATGCCACCACCGGTGCCGACGATCCCGGCGAGCTACGAGCCGATCGCCCCCCTCGACGTCCCACTGTCGGCGGTCGGGTCGCGCAGCGGATCCGAGACCTCCCGGGTCCAGCAGCGGCTGCTCGACCTCGGCTTCTGGCTCACCGCCGCCGACGGGCAGTACGGGCTGACGACGCGCCAGGCCGTCATGGCCTTCCAGAAGTACGTCGGCCTCGGCACGAGCGGGGATGTCGACGGTGACACCGCTGCGGCCTTGTCCGGCCAGACGGAGCAGGCCCGGGCGACGGCCGACGCCGGCACGCTCGTCGAGGTCGACAAGCAGCGCCAGCTGCTGTTCATGGTCGTCGACGGGCGCACGCAGTGGATCTTCAACACCTCCACCGGCAACGGCCAGCCGTACGCCGAGGAGGACCAGAACACGCCGGGCGAGATCGCCACAGGCGTCGCCCTGACCCCCGACGGCCTGCACGGCGTCAACCGGGAGCGCCCGGAGGGCTGGTGGGCCGGTGACCTCGGCCAGATCTACCGGCCGAAGTACTTCGTCGGCGGCGTCGCGGTGCACGGGTCGAACAGCATCCCGAACTACCCGGCCTCACACGGCTGCGTCCGGGTCAGCACGACGGCGATGGACTTCATCTGGGACGCCGGCCTCATGCCGATGGGCATCCCCGTGTGGGTCCACGGCGACGAACCGGTCTAGCCCGCTCGGCCGGCCGGGTCAGGTGCGTCGCCGGGCCGATATCGGGTGGTCGGCGGACGTCAGGCAGCGGCCGGTGTCGAGGTCGAAGCGCCAGCCGTGCAGGGTGCACGTCAGGGTGCAGCCATCGATCTCGCCGAACACGGCGAGATCGGCGTTGCGGTGCGGGCAGCGACGTTGGACGATCCAGCCGTCGAGCTCGATGTCCGGCTCGGTGGACGTCGGCGGGTCCAGTCGGCGCACCGCTTCGGCCTCGGTGCGCCGCATCCGCTCGGTCGAGAGGGACTTGAAGAAGTTGTAGATCCACTCGTTGAACTCACCGTCGCGCCAGGCCCGGAAGCGGCACGACAGGAACAGTGAGTTGCTCCAGTCGACGGCGCGGTCGGCGACGACCTGCTCGACGAGTGGTCGATCGATCTCGAAGCGGAACCGGTAGGGCTCGCCGGCGTGGGCCCGCACCTCGCCGGCCGGGAAGTCGATGAGGATGTCCGCGTCGCCGGCCCGCAGCAGGCAGGCGGCACCGATCGCGGCGCGGACGGTCGGCGCCATCGTCAGCAGCGGTTCCCACCACGCCCGCAACGTGCCGACGAGGTCGTGGTCGACGTCGTGCGGCCACGTCGACTTGAGCTCGTCGAGCCACGGGAGCCAGTCGGCCTGGTAACGGCGCAGGTAGTCGGCCTTCTCGGTGAAGATCGCCTCGACCGTCGAGTCGGGGAACGGGTGCACCACGTCGATGCCGTCGCCCGTGATCTCGATCGTCGTCCCCGGCACGGCGAGGATGCCGGCGTGGTCGGTGTCGGCGAGGCGACGCAGGAACGTCCGCTGGTCACAGAAGATCGTCGGGGATGTCCCGCCGATGTCGTTCAGCGCGAACAGAGCGGGATCGAGGAAGCACGGTGGTCCGGCGCTCGGCACCACGGCGCGGGCGCCGATCGCCTCGACGTACCGCATGGCCCGGGCGAGCTGACTGTCGACCTTCGCCGAGGTCAGCGACGCCAGCTCCTCCGGCGGCATGTCGTAGACCATCGGGTACCAGATCGCCCCGCTGTACTGCAGCCAGTGCAGGTCGACCGGACCGTGCGAGCGCAGGGCGGCGAGGTCCGTCGTGCGGCAGTCGTTCTGGTCGACGATGCGGGCTCCGTCGGCGGCGACGACGAGTGCCGAGTCACCACCTGGGCCGTCGGTGATGCTCGTCTCGACGTGGATCGCGACGACGAGGCCGCCGAGATCGATCTCCTCGCGGTCGACGGTCCGGATCAGGTTGGTGAACCCGAGCGCCGTCATCGATCGGTCGAGCTCGCGGGTCGGGTAGCCGGGGAGCAGCACACCGATGTCGCGCCGAAGGTGATGGCGCAACCATGGTTCGTCCCAGTGGTCGCCGTGGAGATGGGAGACGTACAAGTAGTCGGCGGACTCGACGCGCTCGCGGAGGTTGGCCGACAGCTGGTCGTTGCGGGGGAACGGGAACCACGACCCCATGAAGGCGGGGACGAACCACGGGTCGCAGACGATCGAGCCGTGCGCCGTCTCGACGAGGATCCCGGCGTGGCCGAGCGACGTGACGCGCATCGCCGCGACGCTATCGGTGGTGCCCCGGACCGGCGGGGCGAGGACTCAGGCGACCGGCGGGTCGGTGTACTGCTGGCCGGCGCGGGACACGTGCTCGGTCCACGCCGAGCCGTCCCAGTAGCGCAGCTCGAAGCGGCCGGCGGGATCCGAGTACCAGCCCGCCGGGACGCTCGGGGTGGCCGGCGCGGCGGCTGCTGGCGCGGCGGCTGCGGTGGCCCCCCAGCCACTGGTGCTGGACGCCGCGGAGTCCGAGCCCCAGCTCGACCCGGTGGCCGCCGGGGAGGTCGTGGCGCCGGCGTCCGGTGCCGTGCCCCAGCCGGCCGGTTCGGTGGCGGCCGCCGCGGCGGCAGCGCCGTTGTCCCATGACGACGTCGTCGACGGAGCATCGGCGACGGCCGGCGTCTCCGTCGCC
This sequence comes from Ilumatobacteraceae bacterium, assembly GCA_040507575.1. Lineage (GTDB taxonomy): Bacteria > Actinomycetota > Acidimicrobiia > Acidimicrobiales > Ilumatobacteraceae > JALZMG01. The sequence goes on along the minus strand of JBEVOM010000118.1, from coordinate 11,975 downwards.
TCGGCGTCGTCGGCCGGCGACGCCCGCTTGAGGAAGGCGGTGATCTCGCTCCCGGTCGGCACCACGGCGACGACGTCCCAACCCTCGCCGGACTTCTCGGTGAGCGTCGCCGCGAGCGACGACGCCTCGTAGGTGGAGACGCTGACGGAGTCGAACTCGTACATGGACGAAACTGTAACGCTTCGTCGCTCGACCACCAGGCTCCCGAACGTACGACGACGGGTCAGGCCGGCCTACTTCGTGACGAGTGCCTCGACGTCGGCGCCGGTCGGCACGCCGTCGAACACGACGACGCCGTCCCGGAGGGCGATGACGCGCTCGGAGCGGTTGACCGTCGTCAGCTCGTGGGTGGCGACGAGGAGTGCGGCACCTTCGGCGTGGGCGCGTCGGAACAGCTCGAGCAGGGCCTCGCGCCCAGCGTGGTCGAGGCCGACGAAGGGCTCGTCGACGAGGAGCAGCTCGAACGGCCGGATGAACGCCAGCGCGATCGCCGCCTTCTGCTTCAAACCACGGCTGAACGTCGTCGGCAGGTCGTCGGCTCGGTCCTCGAGCCCGAGCATCCCGAGCAGGTCGGTGGCGTGGTCCTTCCACTCATCGGTGCCGTGCAGCCGGGCGACGTACTCCAGGTGCTCCCACACGCTGAGGTCGTCGTAGAAGACGGGTTGGTCGCCCAGGTACGACGTCAGGGCACGGGCATCCATCGAGCCGATCTCGTGGCCGTGGATCGAGATCTCGCCCTCCGTCGCCTCGAGCATCCCGGCGGCGATCCGCAGCAGCGTGGTCTTGCCGCTGCCGTTGTGGCCCAGCAACACGACGCGCTCGCCGATCTGGACGGCCAGGTCGAGCGGGCCGACGGCCGGCGCGTCGCCGTACGTCTTGGAGAGACCGGTGACCTCGAGCGCCGCCGTCATCGATCCACCACGACATGGACGGCCACGTCGATCACGTCGACGCCGCCGAGCTGGACGAGGTGGTCTTGCCGGCATCGAGCATGGCGCGCCACTTCTCCCGCCATTCGTCCCGTTTGCGGACCCACCAGCCGGTCGCCGCGATCACGAGCAGCGCGGCGAGAGCGATCCGCCGCGCGGTCCCCCCCGGGGGGAGCGCGCCCACACCGACGACGAGGACACCGGAGATCGCGCTGATCGCGATCGGCAACAGGAGCCGCAGCGTCGACGTGAACCCGGCGAACTCCGGCGGCACGGCCGCCGACGACGCCGGCGCGGCCAGGGGGTCGGGGGCGTCGCGCACGATGCTCACGATCGCGCCGCAGATGCCGACGAGCGTCACCGGCACGCAGAGGCCGAGCGCGAACGCCCATGCCTCGGGCTCGGCGACGATCACGGTCAGCGCGCCGATCAGCGCGAACGGGATCATCGCCATGGCGGGGACGGCGAGGAGGTTGACGAGCAGCCAGCCGCGGGGGAGCGGCACGGCGTCGGTGTAATCGGGGTGGTCGATCTCCTGCGACAGCGGTTCGACCGCGTCGAGACCCAGGAGGTAGAGCGCGACGCCGATACCGGCGAGCGCCGGCGTGATGTCGTGCAGGACGGCGACGACGCCGACCCCGGCGGCGATCGAGAGCGCGGCCATCCGGCCCAGGCGGGCCAGCGGGTAGCGCAGGAGCCCGCGCCACGAGCGGCGCCAGATGGCCCGTCCGGCGCTGCCGTCGCCGGCGCCGCGGCGGACCCCGATCCATGGGGTGGTGCGCGGTCGCTCCCCGCGCAGCTGGCGGCGGAGGAGGACGACGGTCCGGAGGTCCTGCATCGTGACGGCGAACCGCAGCTGTGACACGAGGTCGGCCCGCTTGACGAGCGGCTCGACGCGTAGGCGCCCGGCGACGACGATCGAGACCACGCCGAGGGCGACGACGATGCCGGCCGCGACGAGGTCGGTCGCCTCCTGCCGCATTCCCCACAGGGCCAGGCTCCCGATCCGGTCCCCCGGACCGGGCCACCAGCCGGCGATCGCCCCACCCTGGGCGGCCAGCACGACCGCGGCGAGCGACGTGGCCAACCACCGGGGGACCCGGCCGACGTGGACGAGGACGGCCACCGCGACGAACGAGACGCCGGTGAGCGCGCCGTATGCCGCGCCGCTCGCCGCCCACGCCTCGGGCGATCCCGGCAGGCGCCGCGCCGCGAGCTGACCGGCGATCGCGCCGACCAGGGCGCCGCCGAACGCCATCGAGCGCAGTCGCTGGCCGACGGGCCGGGCGAGGACGGTGCGCCGCGGGATGGGGGCCAGGAGGAGGATGCGGACGTCGGCCGCCTCGACCGATATCGGGCCGCCGTCACTGCCGCTGCGCAGGCCGAGCGCGATGGCGAGGGCGACCGCGGCGCCGAGGACGGCCGGGCCGTGCTCGGTGATGGCGGCGACCTGGCTGGCCGTCGCCGGCTCGTCCTTGACGAGGCTGCTCAACCACAGGACGGCGAAACCGCCGACGAGCGCCGCCAGGTAGACGCGGTACGCGACCTCGAACCACTCCAGCTCGCCGAGGCGGCGCGTACGCCTGGCCCGGCGCAGGTCCTGGACGACGCTCGACATGCGGCGACGAACGCTACCGGCAGCGTGGTGCCGCGTCGCCATCACCGTGCCGGACACCCATACTTCTCGCCGTGGATGTCGAGACCGTCGAGCTCTTCACCTCGCTGCTCGCACTCCTCGCGCTCGCCGGGGCCGTCGTCCTGGCCGTCGCCCGGCTGATCGCCCGTCGTGGCGGTCCGGCCCGTCGGCTCGTCGACGTGGTCGATGACTCGGCGCTGTGGCTGGCGTTCGTCGTCGCCGGCAGCTCGATGGCCGGCAGCCTCTACTTCTCGGAGGTCGCCGACTTCGTGCCGTGCCGGCTGTGCTGGTACCAGCGTGTCGCGATGTACTCGTCGGCCGTGATCCTCCTCGTGGCGGCGATCCGGCGTGACCGTTCCGTTCGCTGGTACGTCGGGCCGCTGGCCGGCCTCGGCGCGCTGGTCTCGTCCTACCACTACCTCATCGAGTGGAAGCCGGAGTTGGAGGGCGGCGGGGCGTGCGGGGTCGAGGCGTCGTGCACCGACATCTGGTTCCGCGAGCTCGGCTTCGTCACCCTGGCGTTCATGGCGCTGTGCGGGTTCCTGGCCATCCTCGTCCTCGTCGTTCCCGGCCCGCCCGCTCCGCCGTCCCCTCTCTCCCAGTCCGAGGTCGCCTGATGCAGCAACGTTCCACGACCCCTCTCGTGATCGGCGCGGTCGTCGTGCTCGTCGCCGTGGTGGCACTCGTCGCCGTGCTGGTGTCGGGCTCCGGTGACGGCGACGACGCAACCGGGTCGTCGAGCCCGACGTCGGCATCCGGGTCGTCGGGCCCGACCTCGGCGTACGGCATCGTGACGGTCGAAGGTGCGCCGCTCCCGCGCGGTGAGGCGCCGGACGACCCGAGCGTCGGGGACACGGTGCCGACGCTGCGGGGGGAGGACTACGCCGGAGCTTCGACCGCGATCGTCCCCGGCCAGGACGGCCCGCTGATGATCGTGGTCATGGCCCATTGGTGCCCGCACTGCAACAACGAGGTGCCGAAGCTGATCGAGTGGGGCGCCTCCGGTGCCGTGCCCGACGGCCTGCAGGTCGTCGGCGTGAGCACGGCCGCCAGCGACGAGGCACCGAACTTCCCGCCCGGTGAGTGGTTGCAGGACCTCGGGTGGGACTGGCCGGTGATCGCCGACGACGCCGACCAGACGGCGGCCCAGGCGCTCGGCGTCACCGGCTACCCGTTCATCATGTTCGTCGACGCCACCGGCGACTTGATGTTCCGGGTCGCCGCCGAGCTGCCGATCGACGACATCCAACGACTCGCCGACGCGGCCGCGGCCACGGCCTGACGGCGGCCGTCATCGCCACGCGGCAGGGACCTCCATGTGGTCGCTGACCGTGCAGTCGGATCCGAACACGACGAAGCGATCGAACCCCCGCAGGAACCAGCGGTCGTGGGTGACGGCGATGACCGTTCCCGTGAACTGGGCCAGCCCGTGCTCGAGCGCCTCGGCTGACACGATGTCGAGGTTGTCGGTCGGTTCGTCGAGGAGCAGCAGCGTCGCCCCCGACCGTTCCAGCAACAGGATCTGGAAGCGGGCCTGCTGGCCACCCGACAGCGTGTCGAACGGCTGCTCGGCGCAGCCCTGCAACTCGTAGCGGCGCAGCATCCCCATCGCCGGGCCGCGCACGACGTCATGGTCGTGGAGGATCTCGAGCAGGGTGCGACCGGTCCACTCCGGGTGCTCGTGGGTCTGGTGGAACAGCCCGGCGACGACCCCGGCACCGAGCCGGAACCTCCCGTCGTGCTCGACGGCGTCGTCGCCGCCGAGCAGGCGTAGGAAGTGGCTCTTCCCGACGCCGTTCCCACCGAGCACGGCGACGCGCTCACCGAACCACAGCTCGAGGTCGAACGGGTCGGTCAGGCCGGCCAGTTCGAGCTGCTCGATCATCACCGCCCGCTTGCCGGTGCGGGCCCCGCCGAGGCGCACGTCGATGCGCTGCTCGCGCACTTCGACCGGGCGCTCGTTGCGCTCCTCGAACTGGCGCAGCCGGCTCTCGGCTGCCTTCAGCTTCGGCGCGAACACCTCCGAGAAGCTGGCTCGGCGGCGCATCTCGGCCACGAGGTCCTGCAGGCGCTTGCGCTCGTCGTCGTAGAGCGAACGGTCCTTGCTCAGCTTGTCCAGGTGGGACTGCCGGGCCGCGGCGTACCCGGCGAACCCTCCGCCGTGCGTCCACGCCCCCTCGGCTTCGATGGTGACGATCCGCGTCGCCGTGGCCGCCAGCAGCTCGCGATCGTGGCTGACGAACAGGACGGTCTTGCGGGTCGAGCGCAGCTCGCGCTCGAGCCACCTTTTCGTCGGCACGTCGAGGAAGTTGTCGGGCTCGTCGAGCACGAGCACATCGTCGTCGCCGCGCAGCAGGACCTCGAGGGCCATTCGCTTCTGCTCGCCGCCGGAGAACGTCCGCAACGGTCGGTCGCCGATCTCGGTCAGACCCAGCCCGACCGCACGGGTGGTGCACTCGTCCCACAGCAGCTCGGCGGCGTACCCGCCGTGGTCGCCCCAATCGGCGAGCGCACGTGCGTAGGCCATCGGGTCGTCAGCCGAGCGTCGTTCGGCGGCGGCGAGGCGTCGCGCGACGCGCTGCAGCCCCGGTGCAGCGAGCGACACGAGGAGCTCGCGCACGGTCGCCGGGGCGTCTGGTGTGGCGTCGGCGGCGCCGACGAGCTGGCGCATCACGCCGAGGCGGCCGTCGATGCGAAGCGCGCCGGACGTCGGTGACAGCTCACCGGCGACGAGTCGCATCAGCGTGGTCTTGCCGACGCCATTCGCGCCGACCAGGGCCGCCCGGTCCCCGTCGCCGACCGAGAACGTCACGTCGCGGAGCAGGTCGGCGCCACCCGGGAGCCGCCACCCGAGATGGCTGACCTGGATCGATCCCACGCTGTCGTCCTTCTGCTCGTGCTCGTGCTGCTCCTGCTGCTCCAGGCGGCCGGATCGGGCCCATCATCGCCGGATCAGTCGATCGCGACGGACCGACGTTACGTGGACGGCGCGTCAGCGTCGCCGGACGATTCGGCGGCCGACTCGGCCTGCCGCAGCACATCGCGCAGCGGACGGCCGAGGCTGGCCGCCGCCCGAGCGGCGTCGTCGTGCTCCGGCTTGGCGCGCCCGGCGGCGACCTTGACCCGCACCGCGTGGCCGTCGACGTCGACGACGACCTCCTCGCGCTGCTGCGGCCAGCGTTCGACGGTGGTGGCCCGCAGGCCGAGGCTCCCCGTCTCGCCCAGCAGCACGGCCGCCAACCGTTCGACGTCGGCCGGGTCGACGAGTGCGGAGACGGTGTGAGCGGGGCGACCCTTCTTCATGACGATCGACGTCGCCCAGGCGTCGTGGGCCCCTCCGGCGAGCAGCGTGGCGATCGTGTGGGCGAGCACCTCGCCGGTGACGTCGTCGACGTTGACCGCCAGCTGCACCGCGGCGCGCCCGGGTCGCGGCGTGGCACTCGGCGGATGAGCGCGGCCGAGGATCACCTGCACGACGTTGGGGCGTCCGGGCGGGTCGGCTGTCCCGGCGCCGTAGCCGACCGCTTCGACGTCCATCGCCGGCAGCGCGCCGAAGCGCTCCGCCAGCGCCACGAGGACGGCGACCCCGGTCGGCGTGGCCAGCTCCATCGACGTCTCGACGCCGATGATCGGCACGCCGCGCCGGGCGAGCAGCGATGCGACGGCGGGCGGGGGGTTCGGGAGGTCGCCGTGGGCGGTCCGCACGGTGCCGTGGCCCAGGGCGATCGACGAGGCGACGATCCGCTCGACTCCGAGCGAGTGGAGCGCAGCGGCGATCGCCACGACGTCGACGATCGAGTCGAGCGCGCCGACCTCGTGCAGCTCGACGTCCTCGGGCGCGATCCCGTGGATCGCGCCCTCGACCACGGCGAGCACCTCGAACACGTGGCGGGCCGGGGAGCGCACGGCGACGGGCAGGTCGGCCTCGTCGAGCAGGGTGTAGATGTCACCGACCGGCCGGTGGGTGTGCGGGTCGTGGTGGTCGTGGGCGTCGTGGTCGTGGTCACCGCCGTCGGTGACGACGTTGGCCCACGTCGCGGCGATCCCGCCCCGCTGCACCCGCTCGAACGTCAGGGCGTACCCGTCGACACCGAGGCCGGCGAGCGTCGCCGCGACGTCAGCGGCGTCGGCGCCGGCGTCGACGAGTGCACCGAGCAGCATGTCGCCGGCGACACCGGCCGAGCAGTTGACGTACGCGACGCGGCTCACCGGAGCAACCGGGCGATCGCGCACGCCGCGCCGTACCCGTTGTCGATCCCGACGACCGTGACGCCGCTGGCGCACGACGCGTGCATGGCGAGGAGCGCGGTGACGCCTTCGAGCGAGGCGCCGTAGCCGACGCTCGTCGGGACGGCGACGACGGGTGCCCCGGTGAGGCCACCGATCACGCTGGCCAACGCCCCCTCCATCCCCGCCAGCACGACCACCGCGTCGGCGGCCGTCACGTCGTCGACGTGGGCCAGGAGGCGATGGATGCCGGCGACGCCGACGTCATCGAGACGAGACGGGGCGAATCCGTGGGCCTGCAACGTCACGAGGCACTCGTCGGCGACCGGGCGGTCGGCGGTGCCGGCGGCCACGACGAGCACGCGCCCCCGTCGGGTCGGGCCCGGTGCGCGGTACAGCACCGCCCCACCGAGTTGCACGGCCGTGCCGTGCTCGGCCTGGACGGCCTTGGCCTGGTCGTCCGACGCCCGGGTCAGCAGCACCGGACCGGTGCCGTGGGCCAGCAGCTCGCCGACGATCCGGACGCACTGCTCGGGTGTCTTGCCTGGCCCGTACACCGCCTCCGGCATGCCCTGGCGCAGCGCCCGGTGGTGGTCGACGAGCGCGTCGCCGACGTCGGCGAACGGCAGCCGCCGCAGCTGGGCGACCGCGTCGTCGGCGTCGATGCGTCCGGCGGTGAGATCGTCGAGCAACGCCCGCAGGGTCCGTTCGTCCATCGATCCATGCTGCCAGACGATCGGGCGGATCCGGCCGGTCAGCGTTACCCCCCGCTGGGCGACGGGGGCCGGCCAATAGCCTGACCGGCCATGACCGCCGAACCGCCGACCCCGACCGCCGCCGAGCACCCGGCGAGAGTCGGCTTCTTCGGTCCGTTCGGCACGTTCACCGAACAGGCGCTGCGCACCCAACCCGACCTCGCCGCGGCGGAGGCCGTCGACTACCCGACCGTGCCCGACGTCCTCGATGCGGTGGCGTCCGGCGACGTGGACTGTGGCGTGGTGCCGATCGAGAACTCGATCGAGGGCGTCGTCAACTTCACGCAGGACGCGCTGGCCTTCGACTACGACCTGCTGATCCAGCGCGACATCGTGCTCGACATCGAGCACTGCATCGTCGGCCGGCCCGGTCAGCGGATGGAGGACGTCAAGGTCGTGCTGTCGATCCCGGTGGCCACCGCGCAGTGCCACCGCTTCCTGCGCGAGCGGCTGCGCAGCGCCGAGGTGCGGGCGGCCAACAGCACCGCCGACGCGGCGCGCACCGTCGCCGAGGTCGGCGGTGACGGCACGGTCGCGATCGCCCCCCGGGTCGCCGCCGCCCGCTACGGCCTCGACGTCCTGGCCGGCGACATCGCCGACCACCCGGGGAACCAGACCCGCTTCGTGCTCGTCGCCCGTGACGGCGTCCCGGCGCCTACCGGCCACGACCGCACGGCGATGGTCGTGTACCAGCGGGCCGACGAGCCGGGCAGCCTGATCTCGATCTTGCAGGAGTTCGCGGCACGGCGGATCAACCTGTCCAACCTCCTCAGCCGGCCGATCAAGGCCGGCGGCCTCGGCGACTACTGCTTCGTGATCTACGCCGAGGCTCACGTCGACGACGAACTGATGGCCGACACGCTGCGGGCGCTGCACGCCAAGCAGGGGAGCGTGAAGTTCCTGGGCTCGTACCCGGCGGCCGGGGCCCAGGCGACGTCGGCCCGCGAGCACGCCGACGCCCGCTGGCGCAGCGCCGACGACTGGGTCGCCGGTCTGCGTCGCGGCATCGCCCGCTGAGGCGCCGGAGGCGTCCCGACGGGCCGCGGCCGCGTACGGTCGGTCGCATGTCAGCTCCCGTTGCCGTCGTCACCGGTGCCAACTCCGGCATCGGCCGGGCCACCGCCCTCCACCTCGCCGCCAACGGCTACGTCGTCTACGGCACGGTCCGTTCGACGTCGCGCACCGACAAGCTGCTGGCGATGGCCGACGCGGCCGGTGTCGAGATCCACCTCGCCGAGCTCGACGTCGCCGAGGACGATTCGGTCGACGAGGGCTTCGCCCGCATCCTCGCCGACGCCGGAGGCGTCGACGTGCTCGTGAACAACGCCGGGATCGGCGCCAACGCCGTCGCCGAGGAGGCGACGCCCGAGCTGTACCTCGAGCTGATGAACGTCAACCTGTGTGGCGCCGTGCGCTGCTTGCGCCACGTGCTGCCGGGCATGCGCGAGCGGCGCCGGGGGGCGATCGTCAACATCACGTCGATCGCCGGTCGCGTCGGCGCGATCGCGCAGTCGCCGTACGTGGCGTCGAAGTTCGCGTTCGAGGGCTTCAGCGAGTGCCTGGCCCAGGAGCTGGCACCGTTCGGGATCCGGGTCGTTGTCATCGAACCCGGCGTCACGAAGTCGGCGATCTTCGCCAAGGGCATCGACGCGCCGAACGCCACGGGTGCGTACGACGCGCCGTACCGGCGGATGTTCCAGTTCTACGCGGCAGGGATCGCCAACGCCACCGACCCGATGGAGGTCGCCGAGATCATCCGGACCGCGATCACGACACCCGAACCGCAGCTGCGGTACGCGATGAGCTGGGGCGGTCGCGAGCTGACCGAGGGGCGGGCGACGATGTCCGACTCCGACTGGGTCGCGCTCGGTGCCATCGAGGACGACGGCGAGTACTACGCCCGGTTCGCCGAGCTGTTCGGCCTCGACATCGCACCCGGCGGTTCACGACTCTGACGCTGTTCCGGGGCCAGTAATGGCCCCGAATCTCACAAAGAACCGTCCGGCGAGCGGAACGGGAGGGATTCGAACCCCCGGGCCTTGTGGGCCTCCCGCTTTCAAGGCGGGTGCATTTGTCCGCTCTGCCACCGTTCCGGACGTGAGGCTACCGATCGTCGCCGCTCGCTCGAGGGCGCCAGATGAGTGGGTCGGCGGGCCGGGTTAGACTCCGGCACTCCCCGGGAGAGGTGCCAGAGCGGCCGAATGGGGCGCCCTGCTAAGGCGTTGACCACTGCAAGGTGGTCCGTGGGTTCAAATCCCACCCTCTCCGCCAGCTGCGCGCGCACCGCTCCCGCATGTCGGTCCGATGTCCCCGACGTTGCGGTTCCGTGACGACGGGTGTAGACCTTGGTGCTTCGTGCCGCCCGGGCGGGTGGCCGTTGCTCCTCATGACCGATCACTTCGACGACGACACCCAGTTCTGGGACGAGCCCGCGTGGAACCGCACGGGGCCGATCGAGCGGATCAGGCAGCGCGACGTCAGCGGTTCCATCGATCGGATCACCGGGTCGATCCAGAAGATCCGCCATCGCGACGTGACCGGTCCCGTCGAACGGACGCGCACCCACCGCACCGTCCAGATCGACACCCGGCCCGACGCCCAGCCTCCGACAGAGGCGCTGATGGTCGGTGACCTCGACGGTCACGACGGGCGCGCCGACGGTGGCTGGGACGACGCGTCGTGGGCTCCGGTGGACCACTGGGTCGAGCCCGTCGAAGAAGGCCGCCATCGTGGTGGGATCGCCGGTCTCGGCGTCGACCCCAAGCTGATGCGGATCGGCGCCGTCGGGCTGGTCGGGGTGCTCATGATCCCGATCGCGCTCGCCGTCCGTGATGACCCGAACGAGGGTGTGCGCTCCGACGAGGCCAGCGACGGTGCGGCGGTGACGACCACGGCCGCTCCGGCCGTGCTCCCGACCCCGACCGCCACCGTCGTCACCGTCCTCGCGGAGGCGGCGACGCCTCCAGCTCCAGGACCGCAATCCGTCTCGAACCGGACCGCATCCGCGCCCGCGCCCGCCCCGCAGGCGGCGCAACCCCAGTGCGCCGGCACGTACACGGTGATCGCCAACGACTTCTGGAACCGCTTCCCGAAGACGTCAGGAGCGACCGCGCAGGAGTGGCTGAGCGCCAACAACGCGACGGCCGACACGCCGTTGTACGTCGGCGACGAACTGTGCATCCCTCCGGGAGCCACGGCGCCGGATCCGCCGCCGGCCACCACCGTGCCCCCCACGACAGCGCCACCGGCGACGACGGCTGCCCCGGTCCCGGTCCCGGCCCCGACCCCGGCTCCCGCGCTCGCGGCGGTTGCGCCGCCGGCCATCACGGCGGCCCGCGCCCCGGCGCCGACGTCACCGCCGACCGTCGCCACCACGACACCCCCGGCCGCGATCGCGGCCGGAGCACCGTCGACCGAGGCGCTGTGCGGCGCGATGCCGACGAACAACGGCGCACCGGCCGGGACGCCGGATGCGGCTCAGGTCGAGGCCATCATCCGCGAGGTCTGGCCCGATGACGTCGAAGTGCGAGCCCTGTGCATCGCCAAGCGCGAGGCCAAGCTGCGCGCCGACCTCAACAACTGGTGCTGCTACGGCGTGTTCGCGCTGTACTTCGACTACGTGCCGTCTGACTTGAAGGCGACGTACGGCGTTGACCACCCGTCCGACCTGTACGACGCCCGTACGAACATCTCGATCGCCTACCAGGTCTACTTGCGTGGCGGTTGGAAGCCGTGGTCGCAGACCGACCCGGGCGACGGCTGAACCCGACTCGGCGGGTTCCCTTCCGCCGGGCGGTCCCGTAGACTCCCCCGTCGCACCAACGGCGCTCGTAGCTCAATGGATAGAGCATCTGACTACGGATCAGAAGGTTGGGGGTTCGACTCCCTCCGAGCGCGCACAAAAGTCCTGGTCAGGGCCTCCGTCCCGACAGCATCGGCCGAGCCAGCGGCGATGAGGGTGATCTATCCCAGAGATGGACTCCCGCGACGTACCTGGTCACAGGGCAATTTCGGCAGTGACTCGCGAGAAGCAGAATTTGCTTCTCACGTCGCCGCGTGGACGGATGTTCGACATGGGGTGCTGGCTGTGGCTACGGCGCTGAAATGTCGATGCCGTGCTCGGCACCGGCCGAAACGACGCCGTGCGATCCGAGGCGGGCCCGCCGATGGCACCCGCCGGCCTTCGTGCGTTCCGTACAGCGGTGACGTGCCGCCGGAGACCGGGAGTGACGGCGCCTGGAGGACACGCCACCCGCTGTCGAGCGGACCGCGCGATGCGGAGATGGCGTGATGACGCGCCGTGCGGGAGGAGCGGCACGGCCGTGCTCCCTCTCCTATGTCAAGCCGCCTGGTCGCTGACGGCAACGACGTTCTGTGCGGCGTCGGCGAGCATGGCCCGGTAGACGACGTCGGACATTGCCAGCCATC
>JBEVOM010000074.1:0-23943 GCA_040507575.1 Ilumatobacteraceae bacterium | reverse complement strand
AGGCGATCCCAGGCGGCGCCGGCGAGGTCGCCGATCGCCCCGGTGACGCCCTCGTACCACCCGACCTCGTCGTCGATGCCCTCCCACGCCTCGTCGCTGTCCACCAGACGGCCGGCCACGGCCGTGACGGTCGTGACGAGCGATCCGACCTCGTCCGCCGACACGTCGAGACCGCGCTCCTCGATCAACTGGGTCACCAGGTCCCGCACCACCGCCGGGTCGGTGGCTGCGGCGACGTCCTGCGTGCTCCAGTTGCCGTCGAGGTCGTCGAGGTCGCCCTGGTCGGCGACGTCGATGAGGTCGAACACGACCTCGCCGAGCGGGTCGTCGCGCAGGAAGGCGATCACGTCGTCGACCGGCACCTCGTCGAACGGCCGGAGGAGCGCGTCGCTCGCCATGATCCGGGCGAGCGCAGGCATCCAGTCCTGGTCGAGGTGACCGAGCGTCGCCGCGACGGCGGACCGCGCCACGTCGGCGGCAGCGTCGCCGCAACGGATCCCCGACAGGTCGTCGACGACCGCCTGCACCCGCCGGTGCAGCTCGCCGATCCGCCCGGGGTCGTACCAGATCGTCCCGTCCGGCATCAGAACCTCCTCGACCGCCCTGGGGGTCGACGGATGTCCGAAAGGGAAAGCCGACGGCGAAAAAGCGAACCGCCCCGGGAGCGCGGCGACCGGAGCCGCTGCGCTGCCCGGGGCAGCTCAACGGGACGAACCATCCACCGATGGTCGATCTGCTGGCGTTAGCCTTTCGCTCGACCGATACATCGCCCGTCGTGCCCGAGGGCGCGGCGGGCGATGCCGCGTTGTCGGCCCGGTCGCCGGTTGCCCGGCCCCGTTGCCGTCGCAGTGCAGTGACGATGCCCCGGACGAGTCCGACGCACCGTTCCGCACCGTGAGGACCGCGGCCCGACGAGCCAGTTGGGGTGGCTCCCCGATGCCTCGGCCCGTGCCACTCCGTGCGACCGCCCGGCGAACCGGCCGGCCGACCGACGTGGCTCGGTGGCATTCGTCCCGTGCACCGGTGCCGCTGGCGCCGCCCGCCTGCCGAGGCAGGGATGGACCGGGCCGTTCTCCGTGCGACCCACCCGAAGGTGACCCCCACAGACTCGGATCCGGTCCCGGTCGGCGTTGCGCTCTCCGGTACGGAGCACACCCTGCCGGACGCGTCACGCCTGGTCAAGACGTGTTTTCCAATTCACAGGGTTCTCCCCAGAAGTTCCTCGTTACCCCCAGGAAACACTGGTTCATCCCCCGTTCATGCACAGGGATGTCCCCATCGAGACCCCGTCGGCGGGACGCACGTTGACGAACGGGACGGGAGGCGGTTGAATGTGCGGCGTGATCACGCCGCGCTGCACCGCCGACGCGATCATCGTCATTCCCTAGTGCACGTGGCTCATCCACGTGCACGCGAAGCCGCCTCCGGGCGGCTTCTTGCGTTCTCGGGGTGATGCAGAGACGAGGAGTCCGAACATGAGCGAGCAGCGACCGGCTACGGCCCGCAGCGTGGAGGTCTTCGACACGACCCTGCGCGACGGACTCCAGGTGGAGGGCGTCTCGGCGTCCGTCGAGGACAAGCTGCGCATCGCCGACCAGCTCGATCGCCTCGGCGTCCACTACATCGAGGGTGGCTGGCCGGGGGCCAACCCGAAGGACATCGAGTTCTTCGCGCGTGCGGCCAACGAGCTGCACCTCGCCACCAGCACGCTCGTCGCGTTCGGCTCGACGCGCCGGCCCCGCGGCAAGGTCGACGACGATGCCACCCTGCGCAACCTGATCGAGGCCGGCACGTCCGCCGTGTGCATCGTCGCCAAGAGCTCCGCCTACCACGTCACCGAGGCGCTGCAGACGACGCTCGACGAGGGCGAGGCGATGATCGCCGACTCGGTCGAGTTCCTGCACGGCGCCGGCCGGCGGGTGCTCGTCGACATGGAGCACTTCTTCGACGGCTACAAGGCCAACCGGGAGTTCGCTCTCCGGGCCCTCGAGGCTGCCGTGGTGAAGGGTGCCAGCCACGTCGTGCTGTGCGACACGAACGGTGGGTCGTTGCCCCACGAGATCGCCGAGATCGTGGATCTCGTCGTGCGCCACGTCGGCACCGACGTCACCGTCGGCATCCACTGCCACGACGACACCGGGTGCGCGGTCGCCAACTCGATGGCCGCGGTCCTCGCCGGCGCCGGCCACGTCCAGGGCACGCTCAACGGCCTCGGAGAGCGCACGGGCAACGCCAACCTCTCGACGATCATCCCGAACCTGCAGCTGAAGCTGGGCTACACGTGCCTGCCCGACGGCCGCATCGAGCGTCTGACCACGGTCAGCCACCACGTCGCCGAACTGCTCAACCGGGCCGTCAACCCGCAGGCACCGTACGTGGGCTCGTCCGCGTTCGCCCACAAGGCGGGACTCCACACCAGCGCCATCGCCCGCGCCAAGGACGCCTACGAGCACGTCGACCCGGAGCTGGTCGGCAACGGCACCCGCTTCGTCGTCAGCGAGATGGCCGGGCGGGCCACGATCACGATGAAGGCGGCCGAGCTCGGACTGGCCATGGACGGCCCGGCGATCAGCACCGTGATCGACGACCTCAAGCGGCTCGAGCACGAGGGCTTCCACTTCGAGGCCGCTGACGCATCGCTCGAGCTGCTGATGCGCCGGGCCACCGGCTGGGAGCACGACTTCTTCCGGGTCGAGAGCATGCGGGTGATCACCGACGAGCTGCCGAACGGTGACTTCACGACCGAGGCGACCGTCAAGGTCTGGGTCGGCGAGGACCGACGCGTGTCGACCGCCGAGGGCAACGGACCGGTGAACGCCGTCGACACCGCGCTGAGGATGGCACTCGGCGCCGCCTACCCGGAGCTCGATCGGGTGCACCTGACCGACTTCAAGGTGCGCATCCTCGACGGTGCCGGCGCCACCGGCGCGGTGACGCGGGTGTTGCTCGACGCCAGCGACGGGACACGCGACTGGACGACGATCGGCGTCAGCACGAACATCATCGAGGCCTCGTGGCGGGCGCTCGAGGAGAGCCTCGTCTACGGCCTGCTCAAGGCGTCCACCTGACCGACCGCCCGTCATCGCGCCCCGGCGTCGAGCGGCGCCGGATCGCGGTCCACATCACCCGCGACGCCGAGCGCCAGGTGCGCGCCGGCCACCCGTGGGTGTTCGACGCATCGATCACGTCGACGAGCCACGCCGGCGCCGCCGGTGACCTGGCCGTCGTGTTCGACCACGACCGCCGCTTCCTTGCCATCGGGTTGTACGACCCGGCGTCGCCGATCCGGGTGCGCATCGTGCACCACGGCACGCCCGAAGCCGTCGACGGCGCGTTCTGGGCCCGTCGAGTGGCTGCCGCCGTGGAGCGTCGCCAGCCGCTGGTCGAGGCCGGCGGGGGCGACGGCGCGACGACCGGCTACCGGGTCGTGCACGGGGAGAACGACGGCCTGCCCGGTCTCGTCGTCGACCGCTACGACGACACCGCGGTGATCAAGGTCTATTCGGCGGCGTGGCTGGCCCACCTCGACGACGTCGTCGACGCCCTGCATGCGCACGTCGGTCCGGCCCGCGTGGTGCTGCGGCGCAGCCGCGCCGTCGGCGGGGGATCGGACGTGGCGGTCGCTGTCGTCGGTGAGCTGCCCGACGGACCCGTCGGCTTCCTCGAGGGCGGGCTGTCGTTCGAGGCCGACGTCGTGCGTGGCCAGAAGACGGGTCACTTCCTCGACCAGCGCGAGAACCGCCAGCGCGTCGCAAGGCAGGCGGCCGGGCGACGGGTGCTCGACGTGTTCTCATGCACCGGCGGGTTCTCGGTGCACGCCGCCGCGGGTGGTGCGGTCGCTGTCACCAGCGTCGACCAGAGCTCGGCGGCGCTCGACACCGCCCGGCGCAACATGGCCGCCAACTCCGGGCTCGCGGCCGTGGCCGCGGCTCGGCACGAGACGGTGACCGGTGACGCGTTCGAGGTGCTCGCCCACCTGGCCGGGCAACGGCGCCGCTACGACGTCGTCGTCGTCGACCCTCCGTCGTTCGCGTCCCGGCGCGACCAGGTCGGTGCCGCGCTGAGGGCATACGGCCGGTTGACGAAGCTGGCCGTCGCCGTCGTCGAACCAGGCGGCCTCCTCGTGCAGGCGTCGTGCTCGAGCCGGGTGCCGGCTGATCAGTTCGCCACGGTCGTGCACGACGCGGCCGGCAGGGCCGGTCGCCCGCTCGTCGAGGAAGCCCGCACCGGGCACCCGCTCGACCACCCTGTCGGCTTCCCGGAGGGCGCCTACCTGAAGGCCCTCTACGCCCGCGTCGGCTGATGCCAGGCGGCTGGGCCACCGGTCAGGGCCGGCGGATCGGGCGGGCGTGGCAGACTCGACCGCGATGGCTGCGCCCAAGTACTCGCCCGTCCGGATCCTCGACGACCCGCGCAGCTACGCCTCGCCCGATCACGTGCCGGCGGCGTGGACCGGCGGGCGGCCGGCCGACCTCGACGGTCGCCAGCCGAGCGGCGCCCGCCTCGGGTTCCAGGGTCCCGACCAGGGCTACGCGCTGACGCTGGCCGCCCGCCTCCGCGGCGACGTCCAGACGCAGCCCGGGGAGTCGGTCGACGACGCGATGTCGGGCTGCACGGCGATCGCCCTGCGCCGGGCGTCGATGTACGGGCGGGCGCCGGTGATCCACGACCTGCGCATCGGCTTCACGATCTGGGGGTTCCTCGACGCGACGCCGCCGGACGCCCTCGTGGCGCTGCGGCGACCGCTGTTCGAGGGCGTGGCCAACAGCCTCCACCACTACGACGAGCGCCGGGCGTTGGTCGACTCGGTGCCCGACGCCACGCTGCGCATGACGCCCGCCGAGGTCGCCACGTCCTATCCGACCCACTGGGCCGCCCTCCTCGGCCGCTGACCTCGGACCCCGGACCACGGACCCGAGTGCGGTCGGCGGCCGGTTCGGCAGGGATCACACGACGGCGTGGGCGCGCAGGTCGCCGAGGTCGACGTACTCGAGCGCCGAGAGGTGCGTGCCCTCGAGGACGACCGGGCACGCTGCACCCTCTTCCAGCGCCTCGGCCCAACGGGCCGCGCACACGCACCACTGGTCGCCCGGACGCAGCCCGGGGAACCCGAACTGCGGCATCGGCGTCACCAGATCGTTGCCGTGCTCGACGGAGAACCGCAGGAACTCCTCGGTCACCTGGCAGCACACGACGTGCATCCCGGGGTCGTCGCCCCGGTTCTCGCAGCAGCCGCTGCGGTAGTACCCGGTGAGTGGATCCATCGAGCAGGGGATCATCTCGTCGCCGAGCACGTTGCGTTGCATGCACCCATCATCGCGCTCCACCGACGCCTAGCCTCCGTGACATGCTCGAACCGGCCATCCGTGACCTCGCCCGCACGGGTCGCAACTTCGCCACGTTCGTCGTGCCGCTGCCCAACGGCCAGCTCCTCAGCCACGTCATGTGGATCGACGCCGACGACGAGCAGCTGCTGGTCAACACCGAGATCCACCGGGCCAAGTACAAGGCCGTCCAGCAGCATCCCGACGTCACGGTGACGATCTGGGACAGCGCCAACCCGTACCGCTACGCCGAGGTCAGGGGCAAGGTGGTCGGCGAGGTTCGAGGCGACGGGGCCCGCGGGCACATCGACACGCTCTCGCAGCGCTACCTCGGCCACGACTACCAGGCCCCGATCCACAGCGAGCGGGTGGTGCTGCGGATCCGGCCGTCGCGCCAGCGGGCCAACGGGCTCAGCTGATCTGTGGACGTCGTGACCGAGCTGCCAGAGGTGACCGAGCTGCCAGTCGTGACCAGGCCGCCAGTCGTCGGCGTCCTCATGGGGTCGGCCAGCGACTGGTCCACGATGGAGGCGGCGATCGAGGTGCTCGACCGGTTCGCCGTGCCCCACGAGGCCCGCGTGGTCAGCGCGCACCGGATGCCCGACGAGATGTTCGCGTACGCCGAGACGGCGCACGGGCGCGGGATCAAGGTGATCATCGCGGGTGCCGGCGGGGCCGCCCACCTGCCCGGGATGCTGGCCGCCAAGACCACCGTGCCGGTGCTCGGCGTGCCGGTGCCGTCGCGGCACCTGCAGGGGCAGGACTCGCTGCTGTCGATCGTGCAGATGCCCGCCGGCGTGCCGGTCGCCACGTTCGCCATCGGAACGGCCGGCGCGACGAACGCCGCGCTCTTCGCCGTCGCCGTCCTCGCCGGCGACGACGAGTCGCTGCGCCAGCAGCTCAGCGCCGACCGCGCCGCCCGCCACGACCAGGCGGCGTCGTCGACGCTCCCCCCACCGTCGCCGTGACGGCTGGCGCCGACCCGATCGTCCCGCCGGCCCGCATCGGCATGCTGGGCGGCGGGCAGCTGGGCCGCTACGCCCTGCTCGCGGCGCGGGTGATGGGCTACGGCACCGTCGTGCTCGACCCGGATCCGACCGCCCCGGCCGGCCGCGTCGCCGACGAGCACGTCGTCGCCACGTACGACGACCCCGGAGCCCTGGACCGCCTGGCCGCGACGTGCGCCGTCGTGACGACGGAGTTCGAGAACCCGCCGGCCGCCGCGCTCGAGCGTCTGGCCCGCGACGTCGTGGTCGCGCCGCCCGCATCCGCGGTCGCGGTCGCCCAGGACCGGATCGCCGAGAAGCGCTTCCTCGCCGGGATCGGGGTGCCGACAGCGCCGTTCACCGTCGGCCGCGGTCCCGAGCGCACCAGTGGCACGGACAGCATCGTCTACCCGGCCATCGTCAAGACGGCCCGCCTCGGATACGACGGCAAGGGCCAACGGTCGGTCGCATCGTCGGCGGAGCGCGACGCCGCCCTCGACGAGTTGGCGGTCGAGTGCGTCGTGGAACAGCGGGTGCCCCTGGACACCGAGATCAGCGTGCTCGTCGCCCGCACCGTCGACGGGCGCACGGTCGTGTACCCGATCGCCGAGAACCACCACGTCGCCGGCATCCTCGACCTCACAGTGGTCCCGGCCCGCGTGTCACCGGGCCTGGCCGCCGAGGCCGGCGTGCTGGCCGTGTCGATCGCCCGACAACTGCAGTACGTCGGCGTGCTGGCCGTCGAGATGTTCGTCAGCGAGGGCCGCCTGCTCGTCAACGAGCTGGCGCCGCGGCCGCACAACAGTGGGCACTGGACGCTCGACGCCGCCGTCACCGACCAGTTCGCGCAGCAGGTGCGGGCGATCTGCGGCCTGGCCCTCGGCTCGCCCGACCTGACGACCGGCTCCGTCGCGATGGTCAACCTGCTCGGCGACCTCTGGTCCGGCGGCGAGCCCGGCTGGTCGTCGGCCCTCGGCGACCCCGACGCCCGGCTGCACCTGTACGGCAAGGCGGCAGCCCGCCGCGGCCGCAAGATGGGCCACCTGACCGTGCTGGGCGACAGCGGCGCGGCCGGTGTCGACGACGTCGTGGCGCGGGCGATCGAGCTGCGCGCCGGCCTGCTCAGACGCTGATCCCCACGGCCCGGCCGATCAGGTACGTCACCGCGCACGCACCGACGACGATCGCGACCTGGCGGAGCATCGACCGCAGCACCGAGCGGGCCGCGATGCGCCCGATCAGGGCCCCGACGACGGCGGCGGCGAGCACGCCGATCACGACGGACGCCGCGGCCGGCGCCACGCCGGACGCCGAGCCGAGCCACGGCAGGACGGGGAGGATGGCGCCGATCAGGAAGCAGAGGAGCGACGATGCGGCAGCCCGAGCCGGCGACGCCAGCTTCGCCGGGTCGATGCCGAGCTCGGCGCGAGCGTGCACGGCGAGTGCCTCAGCGGGCTCGCGCATCACGTCGGCCGCAGCCCGTTCGGCGTGATCGGGATCCATGCCGTCCGCCTCGTACATGCGGATCAGCTCGGCCGTCTCGGCTCGCGGGTCGGTCGCGATCTCGCGACGCTCGATGTCGAGCTCGCGCTCGATCAGCTCGTTCTGGGCCGAGATGCTGATCCACTCGCCGGCGGCCATGCTGATGCCGCCGGCGATGGCGCCCGCCAGCCCGGCCAGTCGCACGATCGACGCGTCGGCGTCGCTGCCGGCGAACCCGAGGATCAGCGACACGTTGGACACCAGGCCGTCACTGACGCCGAACACGGCGGCCCGGGCCGTGCCGCCGGTGACGGCGCGGTGGGGGCTGTGGGATTCACCGCGGTGGAGCTCGGTCCTCGGCATGCTGTCCGAGGGTACGCTCGTCCGGGCGACGGAAAACCCGACAACGGCGTCGGGACATGGAGGTCGATGGACATGCAGGTGGAACGCAACGGGGCGGCCGCCAGCGCGGCCGATGCCGAATCCGAGGGCGTCGGCGGGGTGGCCGAGGCGCTGGGCCGGTTGTGCGACATCGCCGCCCTGCGCCAGCCCGACGATCCGTTGCTGGTGCGGTTCCTGCCGCCGTACTACTCGGAGCTGCCGGCCGGGGACGTGGACGACCGCAAGCTCGACGACGTCTACGCCGTCGCCGTCACCCACCTCGCGCTGGCCCGCGTGCGGGCACCTGGACAGACCGTGGTGCGCGTGCTGTCGCCCGATCGCGACCAAGACGGCTGGCAGTCCGAGCACTCGGTGCTGCTCGTCGTCACCGAGGACATGCCGTTCCTCGTCGACACGATGCGTCTCGTCCTCGAGCGCTTCGGCCTCGGGATCCACCTCCTCGTGCACCCGATGCTCACCGTGGAGCGCGACGCGGCTCACCGACTGCGTGACGTGGCCTCCGACGTCGTCGCCGGGCCGGGTTCGCTGGTGGAGGCGTGGACGCAGATCGAGATCGATCGCGTCGACGAGGCGCGGGCCCGAGCATTGGAGGACGCCGTCATCGGCGCGGTCGGCCACGTCGGCACCGTCGTGGGCGACTTCCAGGCGATGCGCGCCCGCATGGCCGCACTCGCCCCGATCGATCCGATCCTGGCGTGGTTCGCCGATGGGCAGTTCGTGTTCCTCGGCGCCGCGTCGTACGACTCGGGGCCCGACGGCACGCTGACGTTGCGGGCCGGAAGTCGCCTCGGGCTCGCCCGGGACGATCCGCGCTTCGAGTCGCCGCAGCCGATGCCCGGTGACCGCCCGGTCGTCATCGCCCGGACCGACGACCTCGCCGAGGTCTTCCGAGCCGATCGACGTACGGTGATCGCAGCCAACGACGGCGCCGTGCAGCACCGGTTCGTCGGGCTCCTGGCGACGAACGCGTCGCGCGTCAGCGTGCTCGACATCCCCGGCGTCGGCTCGGAGATCGCCGATGCGCTGGACCTCACCGCGGCCCGGATGCACTCCCACACCGGCCGGGCTAGCAGGACCGTGCTGGAGGACCTGCCTCGCGACCTCGTGCTCGAGCTCGAACCGACGGCTGTCGCCCGGCTGGTGTCGGCCATCGTCGGGCTCCAGGAGCGCCAGCTGGTCCGAGTGTTCGAGGTGCCGGAACCGGTCGGGCGGTGGGCGACGGTGCTCGTCTACCTGCCGCGCACCCGGTTCACCGCCGAGCTGCCCGAGCGCGTCGGCGACCTCGTCGCCGAGGCGTACGGCGCTGACCAGCGGACGTTCGACGCGCTGCTCGGGGCCAGCTCGCTGGCCCGCATCACGATCAGCGTCCGCCGCCCGGACGGCGGTCCGGTGGTCGACCTCGACGCGCTGGAGCGGCGCATCGACGAGGCCTCGACGTCCTGGCCCGACCGGCTCCGGGCGGCGCTCGTCGCCGATGTCGGCGAGGAGGAGGCGCGGACGCTGTTCGATCGCGTCGGTGTCCACGCCCCGGCGGCGTACCGCGCTGCCGCGTCACCGGAGCGGGCCGCCCACGACGTCCGCCAGATCGACCAGCTTCTCGCCGCCGGTGACGACTTGGCGACATCGCTGGTGCACGACGTCGACGCCCCCCAACGCGAGTGGCGCTTCCGCGTCTACCGGCGCGGCACATCCGTCGTGCTGTCCGAGCTGCTGCCCCTGCTCGACCACCTCGGTCTGCAGGCGCTCGACGAGCAGCCGCACGAGTTCCACCTCCCCGGCGAGCTGGTCCACGTGTACGACGTCGGGGTCCGCGTGCCGGGCGACGCCGACCTCGACGCCGATCGGCGCACCGCGGTCCAAGAAGCGTTCGCTGCGCTCGTCGACGGCGCGGTCGAGAGCGACGGCTTCAACCGCCTGGTGCTGCAGGCCGGCGTCAGCCACCGCGACGTCACGGTCCTGCGGGCCTACGGCAAGTACCTGCGCCAGATCGGCTTCGCGTTCAGCCAGCCGTACATCGAGAACACGCTCTCGGCCCACCCCCGGCTGGCCGCCGACCTCGTCGCGCTGTTCCATGCCCGGTTCGACCCGTCGACGTTCGGGGGTCAGGCCTGCGACGCGCGGACGGCGGTCGCGGCCGAGATCCGCGAACGCGTGCTCGGAGCGCTCGACGCGATCCCCAACCTCGACGACGACCGCATCTGCCGGGCCTTCCTCTCGCTCGTCGACGCCACCGTCCGCACCAACCACTACTGCGCCGACCGGTCGGCGGTCGCGTTCAAGCTCGACCCGGCCCTCGTGCCCGACCTGCCACTGCCCCGGCCCCGCCACGAGATCTGGGTGTGCGGGCCGAGCGTCGAGGGTGTCCACCTGCGCGGCGGTGACATCGCCCGCGGCGGGCTGCGCTGGAGCGACCGCCGAGAGGACTTCCGCACCGAGGTGCTCGGCCTCATGAAGGCCCAGATGGTCAAGAACGCGGTCATCGTGCCCAGGGGAGCGAAGGGCGGCTTCGTCGTGAAGCGCCTGCCGACCGGCCAGGACGCGCTCCGCGCCGAGGTGGTCGAGTGCTACCGCACGTTCATCGGTGCGTTGCTCGACGTCACCGACAACCTGGTCGACGGGGCCGTCGTCCACCCGACCGCCACCGTCGTCCACGACGGGGACGACCCGTACCTCGTCGTCGCCGCCGACAAGGGCACGGCCACGTTCAGTGACATCGCCAACGAGATCGCGCTGCAGCGCGACTACTGGTTGGGCGACGCGTTCGCCTCGGGCGGCAGCGCCGGCTACGACCACAAGACGATGGGCATCACCGCCCGTGGGGCGTGGGAGAGCGTGCGCCGCCACGCCCGTGTGCTCGGCCGCGACGCCGACCACGACCCCTTGACGGCGGCCGGCATCGGCGACATGTCCGGCGACGTGTTCGGCAACGGGATGATGCGGTCGCGGGCGCTGCGGCTGGTCGCCGCGTTCGACCACCGTCACATCTTCATCGACCCCGACCCCGACCCCGCTGTCGCCTTCGACGAGCGCCGGCGGTTGTTCGAGCTGCCTCGGTCGAGCTGGGCCGACTACGACGCGGCGAAGATCTCGGTCGGCGGCGGCGTCTACCCACGCGCCCTGAAGTCGATCGAGATCGGTGATC
The DNA here is from genome assembly GCA_040507575.1 of Ilumatobacteraceae bacterium. GTDB lineage: Bacteria > Actinomycetota > Acidimicrobiia > Acidimicrobiales > Ilumatobacteraceae > JALZMG01. The sequence continues at coordinate 12,607 of JBEVOM010000074.1, read as the reverse complement.
GCGCCCGCGCCGTCCTGGGTGCGCCACCCGGCCCGCTGACGCCGAACCAGCTCGTCAGCGTCGTGCTCCGGGCGCCGGTCGACCTGTTGTGGAACGGCGGCATCGGCACGTACGTGAAGGCATCCACCGAGTCCCACGCCGATGTCGGTGACCGCGCCAACGACGGCGTGCGGGTGAACGGCCACGAGCTGCGCTGCCGCATCGTCGGCGAGGGCGGGAACCTCGGGCTGACCCAGCTCGGGCGGGTCGAGTACGCCCTCGCCGGGGGTCTCGTCTACACCGACGCCATCGACAACTCGGCCGGTGTCGACTGCAGCGACCACGAGGTCAACATCAAGATCCTCCTCGACGGCATCGTCCGCTCCGGTGGCATGACGACCGTGCAGCGCAACGAGCTCCTGGCATCGATGACCGACGACGTGGCCGAGCTCGTGCTCGACAACAACCGGGCCCAGACCCTGGCCCTCGTCATCGCCCGGCGTCAGGCACTGCCGATGGCGAACGTCCACGCCCGCTACATCGATCTGCTGGAGACGGAGGGCTGGCTCGACCGCGGCCTCGAGTTCCTGCCGACCGACAAGCAGATCGCCGAGCGCCAGGCCGCCGGCAACGGGCTGCAGGCACCCGAGCTCGCCGTGCTCATCGCGTACACGAAGAACGCCGACATCGCCGAGATGGAGCGCACCGACCTCCCCGAGGTCGCGATGTTGGACCGGGACCTGCTGTCGTACTTCCCGTCCCGGCTGCGCGACGCCCACGGCGACGAGATCCTGCGGCACCCGCTGCGGCGGGAGATCATCTCGACGCTCGTCGTCAACCAGATGGTCAACCTGTCCGGCATCTCGTTCGACCACCGGATGACGGAGGACACCGGCGCGTCCGTCGTCGACGTGACCCGGGCGTGGATCGTCGCTCGCGAGGTGCTCGGGTTCGCCGGCCTGTGGGCCGAGATCGACGACCTGTCGACCGAGGTGCCGCTGGCGACGCAGCTCGACCTGTTCCTCGATTGTCGACGGATGGCCGAGCGCAGCGCGCTGTGGCTGTTGCGCCACCGGCGCCCGCCGATCGACATCCCGGCCGCCGTCGCCCAGTTCGCGCCCGGGATCGACGCGCTGGCCAGGGGGTTGGAGCCCGTGCTCGTCGGGAGGATGGCCGACGTCGTGCGCTCCGTGGAGGCGTCGCGCCTCGCCGCCGGCGTGGGCGAGGGCCTGGCCGAGCGGGCCGGCGTGTGGCCGCTCCTGCACACCGGTTTCGACCTCGTCGAGGTGGCCCAGACCCACGGGCGTGACGTCGTCGACGTGGCCCGGGTCGAGTGGGCGGTGTTCGACCGGCTCGACGTGATGTGGCTGTGGGAGGGGATCGGCGCCCTGCCCCGCTCCGACCGCTGGCAGACCCAGGCCCGTTCGGCGCTGCGCGACGATCTGCTGACCGCGCTCGCCGAGCTGACGACCGCGGTCATCGACAGCTCTGACGGCTCGGTCGACACGTGGATGGAGGCCAACGAGCGCCCGGTGTCGAGGGTCCTCGCGATGTTCACCGAGATCCGCCGCGCCGAGAGCTACGACCTCACGACCCTGTCCGTGGCCCTCCGTCAACTGCGCAACCTCGCCCTCACCAGCGTCCGGTAGCCCCATCCGAGTGTTGGCGGTCGATCGAGTGCCAGCGGGCGACACGGGGGCCCGCTGACACTCGGACGGGCCTGGGTAGCGTTGACGCCGATGTCTGCGCCCCGGTATCGCATCGCGCCGTCGCCCACCGGCTTCTTCCACGTCGGGGGGGCGCGCACCGCGCTGTTCAACTGGGCCCTGGCCCGCCGTGAGGGCGGCACGTTCGTGCTGCGGATCGAGGACACCGACGAGGCCCGGGACCGCCCCGAGTGGACCCAGGGCATCATCGATGCCCTGGCCTGGCTCGGCATCGGCGCGGACGACCCCACGTTCGAGGGCCCGTACTTCCAGAGCGCCAACGCCGACGCCCACGTCGCCGCGGCCGAGCGCCTGTACGACGCGGGCCTGGCCTACTACTGCGACCTGACCGGCGACGAGATCCAGGCCCGCTCGAAGGAGTCCGGCAAGCCCGGTTACGGCGGCTGGTCGCGCGATCGAGCCCTCGGCCCCGGGCCCGGACGGGCGTTGCGCTTCCGGGTGCCAGAGGGCACGACCGTCGTGCGCGACCTCATCCGGGGCGACGTCACGTTCGACCACGACGCGATCGAGGACTTCGTGCTGTTGCGCGGCAACGGACGCCCGATCTTCGTGCTGGCCAACGTCGTCGATGACATCTCGATGGGGATCACCCACGTCGTGCGGGGCGAGGAGCACCTGCCGAACACGCCCAAGCAGCAGCTGCTGTGGCAGGCCCTCGGCCACGAACCACCGGTGTGGGCCCATGTGCCCGTGCTCGTCAACGAGTCCCGGAAGAAGCTGTCGAAGCGACGCGACAAGGTGGCGCTCGAGCAGTACCGCGACGAGGGCTTCGTCGCTGCGGCGATGGTCAACTACCTCATGACCCTCGGCTGGGCGCCGAAGGGCGACACCGAGATCGTGCCGTGGGCGCACGTCGAGGCCGAGTTCCGACTCGAGGACGTCACCCACTCCCCGGCGTTCTTCGACATCAAGAAGCTCACGGCGTTCGACAAGGAGTACATCAAGGCGATGGACGTCGACGAGTTCGTGGCCGCCTGCACGCCCTGGATCCCCGAGCACGTCGACCTGTCGACGTTCCGCACCATGGCGCCGCTGCTGCAGACCCGCGTGGCGACGCTCGCCGAGGCGGCCGACATGGTGGACTTCCTGTTCGTGGACGACCCCACGGTGGACGAGGACGCGTGGCCGAAGGCGATGGGTGCGGACTGGGCGCCGAAGCTGCTGGACGAGGTCATCGCGTCGTTCGACTCGGTCGAGTGGGCCGGCCCGGTGCTGAAGGACGACGTCGAGCGCATCGGCGGGGATCTCGGCGTCAAGCCCGGCAAGGCGCAGGCGCCGGTGCGGATGGCTGTCACCGGGCGCTCCGTCGGTCCGCCGCTCTACGAGTCGCTGGAGGTGCTCGGGCGCGACGAGACGTTGCGGCGGCTGCGGGCCGCCCGTGAACGGATCGGCGTCTAGCGGATGTCCGTGCGGGCCGACGACACCCCGGTCGCGCTCATCCGCCCGATCCCGGACGATCGCCCGAGGCGCGCCCGCCGGCCTGGTGGACCGTCGGCGCCGCGGCCGCACCGCTGGCGGCGGTGGACGGCTCGGGTCGTCCTGGGCATCGTCGTGCTGGGGGTGGTCTACCTGGCGATCAGCTTCCTCCAGGTGTGGTCGACGGGCCGGTCCGACCAGTCCCAGCCGGTGGACGCCATCGTCGTGATGGGTGCCGCGCAGTACGACGGGACGCCGTCGCCGCAGCTCGCCGCCCGGCTGGACCACGTGGTCGAGCTGTGGCCCCGAGGCGTGGCACCCCTGGTCGTCGTCACTGGCGGCAACCGTCCGGGCGACCGGTTCACCGAGGCCCAGGCGTCGGCGACGTACCTCGAGGAGCGCGGCGTGCCGGCTCCCGACATCGTCCTCGAGGACCAGGGCACCACCAGCTACGAGTCGCTGCGCAACGTGGCCGACATGCTGCGCGAGCGCCAGCTCGACGACGTGTTGATCGTCACCGACCCGTACCACGCCCTGCGCAGCAAGTTGATCGCCGAGGAGGTCGGACTGCGGGCGCACGTGTCCCCGACCCCCACCAGCGTGGTCACCGGTGGCGAGCAGCTGACCCGCCAGCTGCAGGAGGCGGCCGGGGTCGCGATCGGACGCATCATCGGGTTCTCCCGCATCTGAGGCTGCGGCGCCCTGCCTCGCTCCACGTCGTCGCCGCTACACTGCCGAACCGCTCCAGTGGGGAGTGGTGTAACAGGCAACACAGCAGATTCTGGTTCTGTTATTAGGGGTTCGATTCCTCTCTCCCCAGCTCGGCGACCGTCGGGGCCTGCCCCCGTGGGAGTCGGAACCGGGCGCTGCTAGCGTGGCGCACCGCTGCTCGGCCCGTTCGTCTAGAGGCCTAGGACACCACCCTCTCAAGGTGGCGGCACGGGTTCGAATCCCGTACGGGCTGCCAAGAAACACCAGTTCGGAGGCCCTCTCTGGAGGGCCTCTGACCGTTTCCCGGCCCGTCTGCCAATCCCGTGCCGATCTTTGGATCGGAGGATGCAGTGAAGGGCTTCATGCGGCAACGAGGGTCCGGCGTGTGGATGTCCACGAACCCGGGTGTGACCAGCAGCCCTGCGGCGTCGATCTCCTCGGCCCCGCGGGCCAGGTCGTCGACGGAGATCCGTTGCGAATTGCGGGTCTGCATCGTCAGTTCGACGAGATCTACGTCCTCGTTGGTGTCGTCGAGCAGATGCGCGTGACGTGTCCTTCGACGACGGCGGTGTCTCCGACGTCGCTGAAGCATCCCGAGACGCTTGGCCTCACGCACCCCCCAACGGAGATTGCGCAACGCAGCTCGGGCAGTCGATGGGCCTTGAGCGGCCACATCCGAGCTCGATGGCTACAGTGCTGGGCGAGAGGGGGTGGCGATGGCCAAGACCGTGAGGATGGTCGCAGAGATCCTGCTCGACCGGTGCACCGGCTGTGCCCTGTGCGTGTACGTCTGCCCGACCGTGGCGCTGACGTTGCGCAACCGGGCGGATGACGATCCGGTCGGGCCGGGAACGCGCCGTGTCGCCGAGCTCGATGAGAGCACGTGCTACAACGCGCAGAACTGCCTGGAGGTGTGTCCCGAGGAGGCGATCGTGATGCACGAGCTCGACGAGCCGTTCCGCATCGGCGTCGACCCGAAGGTGGTCGATCGGGAGGCGATCGGGCGGATCTGCTCGTCGGCCGGCTATCACCCCAAGCAGCCGGTGTGCTTCTGCGCCGATGTCACCGCCGGCGAGATCGCTGCGTCGTGTCTGTTGGGGGCGGCAACACCGGGTGACATCTCGGTGATGACCGGCGCTCGAACCGGTTGCACGGAGTTGTGCAACCAGCCGGTCCTGCGTCTCCTCGCCGCCGCGGGGCATTCCGATCCGCCGCAAGACCCGCCTCGTGGCTTCCAGGTGTACGGCATCGCTGCGCAGGGTTTCGATCTGCTCGATGAGAGCGGTCACGTCGACGCAGCGGTCGCTGCGGAGTTCCCGCTGTATCCACTCGATCGCGACCTCCAGGCGCTGCGCGGCAACTTCGAGGGGGCGTGAACGTGACGGCAGCAATGACACCGCCGCCGCTGCAACAGACCTGGTCGGGCCGAGCGCCGTCGGATGCCGTGGCGATGCGCGCCGCAGAGCTGCCGAACGTGGTCGCGATCCGGGCCCGGGACATCGACCCCGGTCTGCCGACGCCGATCTGGTCGTCAGAGCCGACATGGGGCCCGACGGATCCAGAGGTGGTGCGGTCGGCGACCCGTGAACGCTTGAGGGGTGTCGAGTGGAGCCGGATCACGCGCGGCAGCACCGTCAATCTGCTTGCCAACCCGCACGGGTTCGCGCTGTGCGGCGAGGCATACGTCGTCATGTTGGAAGAGATCGAAAGGGACGTCGTCGACCGAACCGGGGGAAGGGTCCGGCTGCGGATCGCCGAGTCCATGGGTCACATCGAGAACCCTGACTGGATGAAGATCTTCGATCTTGCGGCACGCTTCGGGGACGTGGCCGAGGTGCCCCAGATCGGACGGGGCATCGAGATCGACACCCGGATCGGCCGGTTCTGGCTTGTGCGCGACCTGTTCAGCGCGGATCACTTCATCCACACGCACGTCAGTGAGATGCGCGAGGGATACCTTCACCGGATGCTCGACCGGTTGCTCAAGCCGTTCGGGATGGCCTACACCCGGGTCGAGACCCGGTCCGCCTACCACTTCGGCTATGGGCCGAGAACGGGTCAGATCGTGTCGCGGGCGGTGTTCGAGAGCTCCTTCGTGCAAGACCGCTACACCGCCACGATCGTGTTGGACACCAGCCCGGAGGGTGTCATCGGGGTCGACGCGGACAACGATCTCGACGCGTTGAACCGACGGGTCAGCGTGAACCTGCTTCGCAACTACGGCACGTTGATGCGTACCCTGGCGGAGATCGATGAGGTGACGGTGGTCTTCGACGGGCACGGCTGCTTCGTCTACGCTTACGGTGCCGGCGTCGCCTTCGACAACTTGCTGTATGGGGCGCTCGATTTCCTCGATCTCGACAACCTTGCCTTGATGGCCGGTTTGGTGTCCGTCCTGCCGACGGATCGAGGCCTGTTCTTGAACCTCAACCCGGCGATCAAGTGCCTCGTCATGAACTACATGCCGGGCGGCGTGCCGTTCATCGGATCGATCAAGAACATCCCGACGATCCTCGTCGATGGGCCGGCGTCGAAGTGGTTGATCAACGATCCGTGCAACCCGTCGCTGGCCGACTACGCCCGCCACGCGCCCGATCTTCCCGGCGCGATGCGCGACGCCGAAGAGATCGCCGGAACCGACAAGGTGATCATCTACGACGGCGTGCCCGGCGCCCTGAACGTCTCGGCCAGCCTCGCCACCCACCTCCTCGAGCGAGCCCCCGCGGTCGCCGCCGATGTGCGTGATCGGTTGATGCCGAAGTGGTTGCAACAACGAGGACTCGGCTGATGCATGCCTGATCTCGACCTCCTCGACAAGACCGAGCTGTGGATCGTCGGCGTCACCTTGCGTGACGTACGCCTTCCCGACATCGCTGCCGTCGCCGCCGCGGCGATGTCCTTGCCGCGTCACGCCGTGTTCGTCACCGACGTGCGCGACGACCACGTCGTGTTGGACGTTCTCGTTCCCCGCGTGCGCATGGAGGACGTCATCGGCCGTGGGCCTGCGCTGCTCGCAGCCGTCGGCGCGCTCTCCGGCGTCGACCTGCAGGACGACGCGGAGGTGCACAGTCGCGGCGTGCTCGGCATCCTGGGAACACCCGCCGACCAGATCGGGAGCGTCCTGGCGGCGACCACCGAGCTGGAGACCAACCTGCGCGCCTACATCGGCCGGCGCGTCGCCGTGGTCTCGACCGGTGGCGAGGTCGAGGGCGGGCAGGTGCACGACACCAACGTCGAGGTCATCACCGACGTGCTCGAGTCGGCCGGGTTCGAGGTCACCCCCGGCGGCACGATCGTCGACGACGAGCAGATGATCGCCGCCAGAGTGCTCAGGCTCGCCGAAGAAGGCTTCGGTGTCGTGATCACCACCGGTGGTGTCGGCGCCGAGGACAAGGACCGCACGATCGAGGGCATCCAGCTGCTCATCCCCGATCTGTGCACCGCCGTGCTTGCCGAGTACCAAGTCGGACATGGTCGACACGTCAAGCCGCATGTACGGGTTGCGGCCGGCCGGTTCGGCGAGACCACGGTGATCGCCCTTCCGGGCCCGACCCGTGAAGTCCGAACCGCCCTTCCCGCTCTGCTCGACGGGTTGCGGTCCCGCCGTGACCCCCGAGAGCTGGCTGAGATCGTCGCTGCACCGATCCGTGACCTTTGGCGAACGACGCACGACTACTACAACGGCCCCGGCCACGACGGGATGACGTGATCACCTTCGGTTCAACCGATCGAGGGTGAGACCGCCCAACCCAGGAACTCGCGAATCGCGTCAGCAACCGCCGTGTCCATCGTCATCCGGGCGCGTGCCGCCAGTGCGCGCAGCGCTTCGAAGTCGGCCGCAGGTATCGGCACTTCGATCAGCTCGTCGTCGTCCATCGCCACGCTCAGAAGGGCCGGACGTACGAACGGACCGATTCGCGGACGAGCTCAGTGACCTCGCAGTGTCGAGCGGTGGCCACATCGCGCAGCGCGCCGAGCAGCTCGCGCGGCAGCCTCACCGACAGCGTGCGCATCTCTCCGTCGTTCGTCTCGGTCTCGTCGGCGTGCATCGCATCTCCCTGGCATCGATTTCGGCCTCGAGCGCATCGTACCCCGGTGCTCTCTCGTCACCGTCGGGGTCAGCGCCAGGTCAGACCCGGACTAACGTCCCCCACGCACGAAGGGAATGCGCATGGGCGTGGCGTTACGAGTCGGGGAGCTGACGATGATCGGCCTACGCGACGGCGACTTCCTCATGCCGACCCGCTTCCTCGGCGATCCAGACGCCCACCGCCAGCTCGCCGAGGCCGACGGCGTCGTCCGGTTGCCCGTCGGCTGCTTCCTGATGCCCGGCGACGAGCCGGTCCTGATCGACGCCGGCATCGGCCCGGACCTCAACCTCGAGATGATGCCCGGCGGGCGGCTCCTCGACGAACTGTCGTCCGTCGGGATCCGCCCCGACGAGGTCCGTCATCTCGCACTCAGCCACCTGCACGCCGACCACATCGGCTGGATCGCCAGGAAGCGGGAGGGCATCACGTTCCCCAATGCTCAGCTGTACGTCGCCGAGGACGACTGGCACCACTTCCTCGTCGACGAGCACGACCCCAAGCCGATGCCTTGGGTGCGCGCCGCACTGATCGACCTGGCCGATCGCGGCCGCGTCACGGTGCTCGACGGGGAGACCCAACTCGCCCGGGGAGTGACTGCGATGCCGGCCCCCGGCCACACGCCGGGACACACCGTGTACGTCATCCACGACCACGGGGACCGCGCTCTGCTGTTCGGCGACGCGATCTACTGCCCGCAACAGCTGACCGAGGTGGACTGGGAAGCTACCTCCGATGTCGATCCGGTGTTGGCCCGGCGCACCCGAGAGCATCTGTGGCGGGAGATCGAGCAGGGCGGCGGCGTCGGCGTCGGCCCGCACTTCCCCGGTCTGCGCGGCGGCCGGGTGTTCGGCAGCACGTGGCTTCCGGGGTGAGCTGAGCGGGTTGCACCGAGGCACGATGCCAACGACAGCGGGGAACGGGGACCGATGCGCGTCGTCGTCACAGGTGCACGCAGTGGAATCGGCAAGGCGTGGCGTCGGGGACGAATCCTCTCTGTGTCAAGAGGGGCTCGGGGCGCGTGGGAGCGGCGGCTGGCGTTGTCGTAGCGTCGATGTGGGTCCGGGAGTGACTTCGCCGAAGAGCCGGTCTGTAGGAATGGGAGCCGGTCACGCTGGCTGATGAGTCGTGTCCTGGTGTCCTCCCGGGCCCTCGGGTTCAGTGGATGGCGTCGGCGACGAGGTGCCGGTAGACGATGTTGGGGAGCTGCCGCTTGAGAGCGCGGACGGCTTCCTTGCCGGTCGTGCCTTCGGCGATGCGCCGGTCGCAGTAGGCGCGGCCCTCGCTGTGGCGTTGGCGGAGGTTGTGGCCGCTGCGCACTTGCAGCCGGGCGAGTTCGAGCTCGCCATCACCGACCGCCACCGCGGTGTGCGATGCCTTGTGCGGGTCGATCCCGATGATCACGTCCAGGAAGTACCGCCGTGCTCGTTGGAGGAGATCGCGGTGGGCACTCCTACTTGTGGATCTTGCGCTCGGGCGCAGTCGGTGCGTCCGCCCGTTCGTCCAGTAAAGTTGACTGTTGAAGTCGGGAATGGTGCCGGGTGCGGCGGGCGTGAAGGGAGTGCTGAAGCAGATGCACGTCGCGGTCAGCCTCGACGGCGCCGGGTCCCATCCCGCCGCCTGGCGTGACCCCTCGGCGCAGCCGACCGAGCTGTTCCGCGCCGCCTACTGGGTGGAGCTGGCCCGCACCGCCGAGCGGGGCCTGCTCGACTTCATCTCGTTCGACGACTCCTTCGGGCTCCAGTCGGCGTCGTCCACCCACGTCGACGATCGCACGGATCAGGTGCGCGGCCGCCTCGACGCAGTGCTCGTCGCCTCCCGGGTCGCCCCCTCGACCAGCCACATCGGTCTCGTCCCGACGGCCACGACCACCTATCCCGAGCCGTTCCACATCGCCTCGGCGATCTCGACCCTCGACTACGTCAGCACGGGACGGGCGGGCTGGCAGGCCCGGGTCTCCGGACGCCCGGCCGACGCCGCGCTCGTCGGCGGGCGCGCCGCGCCCGCCGGACGCGACCTCTTCGACGAGGCCGCCGACGCCGTCGAGGTCGTCCGCCGCCTGTGGGACAGCTGGGAGGACGACGCCATCATCAAAGACGTCCCGACCGGCCGCTTCGTCGACCGGGACAAGCTGCACTACATCGATTTCGACGGGCGTTTCTTCAGCGTCAAGGGTCCGTCCATCGTTCCCCGCCCGCCGCAGGGCCAGCCGGTGGTGGCTGCCCTCGCCCATCGACGGGTGCCGATCGAGTTCGCCGCCGCATCGGCCGACCTCGTCTTCGTGACCCCGGCCGACACGGCCGACGTGCCGCGATGGATCGCCGACGTCCGCGACGCGGAGACGACCGTCGGTCGAGTCGGGCCTCCCTTGCTGCTGTTCGCCGACCTGGTGGTGTTCCTCGCCGACACGACCGCCCGGGCGAGCGCCCGCAAGGCCCACCTCGACGACCTCGCCGGCGCCGAGCTCGTGTCCGACGCCGCGGTCTTCATCGGGTCCGCCGACGACCTCGCCGATCAGCTCGTCGCCTGGCGCCAGCTCGGGTTCGACGGGTTCCGCCTGCGCCCCGGCGTCATCGGCCACGACCTCGTCCGCATCGTCGACGACGTCGTGCCCGCACTGCAGCGACGCGGGGTGTTCCGCGAGGCGTACGAACCAGGCTCGCTGCGCCTGCGCCTCGGGCTGGACCGTCCAGTCAGCCGCTACGCCAAGAGCGCATGAACATGACCAGCAAGCCCCGCAAGCAGATCATCCTCGGTGCCCACTTCCCCGGCGTGAACAACACCAGCGTCTGGAGTGACCCGGCGGCGAAGAGCCAGGTCGAGTTCGGCTCGTTCGTGCACCTCGCCCAGACCGCCGAGCGCGGCAAGTTCGACTTCTTCTTCCTGGCCGAAGGGCTGCGCCTGCGTGAGCAGCGCGGCCAGATCCACGACCTCGACGTCGTCGGGCGCCCCGACACCCTCGCCGTGTTGTCCGCGCTGGCGGGCGTCACCACCCACCTCGGGCTCGCCGGCACGCTGAACGCCACCTACCACGAGGCGTACGAGCTGGCCCGCCAGCTCGCCACGCTCGACCACCTCTCCGACGGGCGGGCGGCCTGGAACGTGGTGACGTCATCGGACGCGTTCACCGGTGAGAACTTCCGCCGCGGGGGGTTCCTCGACTACGCCGACCGCTACGTGCGCGCCGGCGAGTTCATCCGCACCGCCCGCGAGCTCTGGGATTCCTGGGCCGCCGACGACATCGTCGCCGACCCGGCATCGGGCCGCTTCGTGCGCTCCGGCCCACCCGGTGCCTTCGAGCACCATGGACCACAGTTCGACATCAGCGGGAATTTCACCGTGCCCCGCAGCCCGCAACGCCACCCGGTCATCCTCCAGGCCGGCGACAGCGACGGTGGACGCGAGCTCGCCGCGGCCACCGCCGACGCCATCTTCAGCCGCCACTCCAAGCTCGAGGACGGGCAGGCGTTCTTCACCGACGTCAAGTCACGACTCGCCAAGTACGGACGATCCAGCGACGACCTGAAGATCATCCCCGCTGCGACCTACGTCCTCGGCGACACGCCCGCGGACGCCGACGAGCGAGCCCATCACATCCGCCGTCAGCAGGTCAGCCCGCAGACGGCGATCCTGCTCCTCGAACAGGTCTGGAACCGCGACCTGTCCGCCTACGACGCCGACGGGCCGCTGCCCGACATCGACCCGGACGTGTCGTCGACGTCGATCATCCAGGGACGGGCGCGGATCCACGCCGACCCGCTGCGCACGGCAGCCGAGTGGCGCGAACGGGCCGAGGCCAAGCACCTCGGCATCCGCGACCTGATCATCGACGTGACCGGCCGGCAGTCGTTCATCGGAACGCCGACCCAGGTCGCCGAGTCGATCGACGAGTTCGTGCAGACCGACGCCGCCGACGGCGTCATCCTCGTGCCCCACATCACCCCGGCCGGTCTGGACGACTTCGTCGACCGCGTCGTGCCGCTCCTCCAGGAGCGCGGCGTGTTCCGCACCGAGTACCAGACGACGACCCTGCGCGACCACCTCGGGCTGCCGCCGGCCGGCCGCTACGGCACCGTCCAGGTCGCCGACGAGGCGGCGACGGCCTGATCCGGACGCGTCGTGACGGTCGTCCGCTGGACGTCGACGGCACACTGCTGCGCGCCCGCGGCGCCGGGGCGCAGTGCTTCCGGACGGCCTGGCGAGGATGGGCCGGTCCTGGCCCGACGGCCCGTTCGACTTCGTCGGGCGCACCGACCAGGAGATCGCGCCCTGCTGCTGACGGCCACGCGAGCCGTCGACGCCATGGACGCGGCGGACGCGGCCGCCGAGGCGACCACGCTGCTCGGCCACGTCGAAGCGGCGTACGCCGAGCGGGCGGTCGAGCTGGCTACCGCGACGTCCGTGCTGCCCACCGTGAACGCGGCGCTCGCCGCGCCCCGCCGACGTCCTCCGGCCCTCGACCCAGACCTCGTGCTCGCCGACCTCCACGACGTCGCCACACTCCTCGCCGCGGTCGCCTCGTCGGCAGCCTGACCCACATCGCAGGCGCTCCCGCGAGCCGTCCTGTCGATCTCGATCGGCGAGCTCCAGGTGGTCGGAGCCGTCCGCCTCGGTCAGGTGCCGACGTAGGTCGCGAGGTGCTGGCCGGTCAGGGTGGAGGCCTCGGCGACGAGATCGGCCGGTAGG
>JBEVOM010000020.1:0-28609 GCA_040507575.1 Ilumatobacteraceae bacterium | reverse complement strand
GATATCGGGACCCTGCGCGCCCAGAGTCGGGGTCGGGCAGGGTTCAGCGGTCGAGGAGCGCGATCAGGCCTCGACGAGCTCGAACGGTGTGCCGCAGGTGGTGGCCGGGTCGATCAGGATCACCTCGCCAGATGCCCGCTCGACGATCTCGAACGGGGTCCCCCGCGAGACGAGGTCCTCGGTCTTGGCGTCGAGACCGTCGACGCGCAGCCGGATGCCGTAGGGCCCGGTCCCCCACCCGGCCAACACGGCCGCCTCCAAGCTGTCCGGCACGGGCTCGACGACCTCGATGACGGCCGAACGGGCCCACTCGAACCCGAACGTGGCCCGGCCGTCGATGACCTCGACCGGGTCCCACTCGAACAGCTCGTGGAGCACATCGATCGTCCCCGCCAGGTCGGCGGTGACGAACAAGCGGGCCGCCACCCCGACGAACGCCCCGTCGCCGGCGCCGGGCGGTGGGACCGGGTCCGGCGCCGCCGCCCCGGCCGGCATCCCCAGCCCGTCGGTCACCACGAACTCGAGGCGCAGCCCGCCGTCGCTCACGGGCAGGTACGTCGTCGGCTCGTCGGCCGTCATGCCCATCCACAGGCGGAGGAACGGCAGCTCCTCGATCACCGGGTCGAGCCGGAACCGGGCGCCGCGCGACGTCAGCTGGTCCGCCAACGCACCGACGTCGGGCACGGCGATCGGCGTCGAGTGGGCCTTGGCCGGACGGTCGCCCTGGGCGTCCCAGATCTCGCGCATGTACGGGTGGGCCAGGGCCGGGTCGACGTCACCGTGGGGCGAGATGATCTCGAGGCGGGTCGGCGATGCGGACAGGTCACGCCCGACTCGGCACCACCACGCCTCGAACCCGTAGCCCGGCCAGAGCTGCTGCCAGGACGGCCGCGGCTCGTCGATCCCGATCGTGTCGACCAGCGTCGCGAGCGCGGCGCCGGCATCGGCGACGAGGAGGTCGGCCGAGAGGAGCATGTCCATCGTCACCGCCCCATTCTCGGTCGCCGGCCGGCTCGCCGTACGGTCGGACGGGTGAACCGGATCCAGCACGTCAAGATGGTCTCGCCCGCCGCCGCCGAGATCGCCGCGTTCCTCCGCGACGTCGGCGGCCTCCCCGGCGGGTTCGAGATCCCCTCGTACGGCTCGGACCCGCTCGGCCACACCCAGACCCGGGCGAAGGTGCCGCCGACCGGGCCCGATCTGTCCTGGGACGACATCGCCTCGATGCGCGGCGGCAACGGCCAGGACGGGTTCATCGCCGGGTCGGTCGAGAGCCGCCAGCTGCAGATCCTGCCCGGCGAGACGCCGGGGATCTGGGCCGTGGCGATCGGGACGCGCGACCTCGAAGGCGTGTACGAGCGGTGCCGGGAGCGCGGCCTGGCGACGACCCCGATCGAAGCGACACCGTTCGTCGACAGCATGGTCCGGGCGTTCTTCGTGGTCGTCGGCGGCATCACGTTCGAGTTCATGCGCGTCGAACCGGCCGATTAGCCGACCCGCGGTGGGACGGGTCGACCGGGCGGCGCAGGGGTCGCCAGTAGGATTCGCCTCGTGGGAACACGAATCTTGGCCGTCGAGGACGACGAGCGCATCCGCGAGGCGGTCAAGCTGGCGCTCGAGGACGAGGGCTGGACGGTCGAGTGCGCCGGCTCCGGTGAGGAAGCCGTCGACCTCTTCATGGCTCGGGTACCCGACGTCGTGCTGATCGACATCATGCTGCCGGGCATCGACGGATTCGAGCTGTGTCGCACCCTGCGCCGCGCCAGCGACGTCCCGATCATCATGGTGACGGCCCGCAACGACACCCACGACGTGGTCGCTGGGCTCGAGGCCGGCGCCGACGACTACCTCACCAAGCCGTTCGCACCGAAGGAGCTGTCGGCCCGCATCCGGGCCCTGCTGCGGCGGATCCGCCCGGCCGTGCCAGGCCACGAACGACTCGCCTTCGGCGACCTCGAGCTGATCCCCGAGGAGGGCAAGGTCATGCGTGCGGGACTCGAGGTGCACCTCACGAAGACCGAGTTCCGCCTGCTGTGCGAGCTGGCCCAGAACCGCGGCAAGGTGTTCAGCCGGGAGGAGCTGCTCGACAAGGTGTGGGGCTACGACTACTTCGGCGATGGCCGGCTCGTCGACGTCCACATCCGCCGCCTGCGCACGAAGGTCGAGGCCGATCCGGCGGCACCCCGCCACGTGGTGACCGTCCGCGGGCTCGGCTACCGGCTCGAGTGACCAGCCGCGGTCCGTGAGACTCCCATGAGCGGGCGGCGATGAGCGACCAGGTCGTCGAGACCTCGCCGCCAGCGCTCGGACCGTCCTCGACCCCCCCGCCCCGGGGACCGGCGGCCAGTGATCCCGATCCGACGAACGGCGTCCCGTTCGGCGAGCCGCGCACGGTGTGGCGGCGGATGCGGGAGTTCCTGCGGCGGTCGGGTCCCGGACCGGTCGGGCTGCGCCGGCGGATCCTGCTCATCTTCACGCTCGGATCGTTGACGCTGTCGGCGTTCCTGGCCGTGACGACGTACGGACTCGTGCGTTCGAACCTGGTCGAGCAGCGCTACTCGGCCAGCCGGCAAGCCGTCTACACGCACGCCGTGGTCGTCCAGCGGGAGCTGCGCAGCGAAACGGCGACCATGCAGGGCGCAACCGAGCAGCTCACCCTGCTCGGTGTGCAGCTCCCCGTCATCCGCTATCGCGACTCGTGGTCGGCCGGAGTGGGCCAGTTCATCCCGGCCGAGATCCCGATCGAGCTGCAGGACCGCGTGGTGAACGACGGCGTACCCGCCCGGATGATCACCGACGTCGGCGGCCAGACGGTGATGGTGTTCGGCGTCCCGCTGCCGGACATCGGCGCGTACTTCGAGTTCTTCCCGCTCGACGAGGACGACCGCACGCTGGCCAACGTCGCCCTGTCCCTGCTGCTGGCCAGCGTCATCACGACGGCGCTCGGCGTGCTCCTCGGGGTCTTCGCGGCTCGCCGCGCCGTGCGTCCGGTGGCCGAGGCCGCGCAGGCGGCCAAGGCGATCGCCGGTGGCCACCTCGGCACGCGGCTGCCGCCCACCGACGATCCCGACCTCGGCGTGCTCGCCAGCTCGTTCAACGACATGGCGTCTGCGCTGCAGCTGCGCATCGAGCGAGACGCCCGCTTCGCGTCGGACGTCAGCCACGAGCTGCGCTCGCCGCTGATGACGCTGTCGGCGTCGGTCCAGGTGATGGAGGCCCGCCGCAACGACCTCCCCGAGCGGGCGCAGGCCGCGCTCGACCTGCTGACGAGCGACGTCAGCCGGTTCCAGGGGCTCGTCGAGGACCTCCTCGAGATCAGCCGGTTCGACGCCGGCGCGATCCGCCTGCACCTCGAGGACCTCCAAGTCGCCCAGTTCGTGCGGGCCGCCGTCGCCGTCAGCTCCGCGCCGGCCAGCCCGATCGCGGTGACGACCCGTGCCGAGCAGGCGATCATCCGCGGTGACCGTCGCCGGCTGGCCAGGGTCGTCGCCAACCTCATCGACAACGCCAACGCTTACGGCGGCGGCGAGCCGGAGATCACGATCGCCGATGCCAGCGCCCCGGAGGAGCCGATGACCCACGTCCAGATCGGCGTCGAGGACCACGGTCCCGGTGTCCCGGTCGACGAGCGGGCCCTGATCTTCGAGCGCTTCTCTCGTGGCGCAGCGGCCGGACGACGCAGCGGCAGCGAGGGCGCCGGGCTCGGTCTGGCCCTCGTCGACGAGCACCTGCGCATGCACGGTGGTCGGGTGTGGGTCGAGGACCGCACCGACGGTGAGCCCGGGGCCCGGTTCGTGATCGAGCTGCCGACGGTCGAGCGCGTCGCCGAGGACGAGGTCGACGACACTCCGGCGCTCGAGCCGTGAGCCGCCGCCCGATGTTCCGCCTGCTCGGCACGCTGGTGTTCGTCGCTGCGAGCTCGTCGTGTGCGATCCAGCCCGACTCGTCGCCGAAGGACATCCCACAGGGCGATCGGGCGCCGATGGAGCTGATCGACCCCGATGCCGGTGCGTCCGCCGGTTCGAGCCGTGTGTTCCTCCTGACCAGCGACGAGGACAACGGCGAGCGCCGCCTGCGCTCGGTGTTGCGCAGCGTCCCCGACGCATCGCCGTCGGCCGTGCTGCAGGAGCTGTTCCGCGGCCCGAACCGACAGGAGTTCGACGCCGGACTGCGCAGCGGTCTGCCCGAGGGACTGGTGCTGCTCTCGGCGCGGTCGGTGGCGGGCACGCTCAACGTCGATGTCTCGTCGCACATCCTCGAGCTGCCCGGTTCGGCGTTGCGGTTGGCGGTCGCCGAGATCGTCTTCACAGCCAGCCAGCTGGACGGCGTGCGGGCGGTTCGCCTGCGGGTGGACGGCAAGATCCGGGGCTGGCCGGACGGGAGCGGTGAGCTGCAGAACACCCCGTTGTCGGTCTACGACTACCCCGGCCTCGCCGAGTCGACCCAACCGGCCTACCCGCCGGTCCCCAGTGCGGCGACCTGAGCGACCCGACACCGGTGTGGCTGTATCTGGGACCGGCGGCGCAGGTCACGATGCCGTGACGATGCAACCGGCGGTGGGGGCGAGGCAGGACGGGCACCACGTGCGGCGTCGGCGACGGCGGCCGACGACGACGATCCCCGAACCAGGGACCGAAGCGTTCCGGGTGTGGACGCTCTGGCTCGGCCACCGGCTCGCCGAGCTCGGCACCGGGCCGGTCGAGCTGCACCTGCAGCGCTTCGGCGCCGTCGCCCGACACCTCGGCGTCGACCCGGCGAGCACCGACGTCGTGACCGATCGCTCCCGCACCGACCTCGACCGGTCGCGGGCGTTCTACCGGGTGGCGACCGTGCTCGACGATCTCGACGCCGTGCTGTGCGACCCCGAGGAGGGCGCCTGACCGGCGCCTCCTGGCGTCCATCACCCATCGCTGACGGCGACGGTCGGTCGCCAGCCGGCGGAAGTCAGGCGAAGAACAGCTCGGCGACGTCGCGGAACAGCGCCATGTCGACCGGCCGGGTCTTGCCGACCGCCAGCTCGAGGGGCGCCGGCACGATCTCCGTGCCGCGGGCCACGACCATCTGGCCCCAGCCGAGGTCGTGGACGAGGTCGATCGCAGCCACGCCGAAGCGGGTGGACAGCACGCGGTCGAACGCGGTCGGCGTCCCGCCACGTTGGACGTGGCCGAGCATGACGACCCGGGTCTCGAACCCGGTGCGGGCGCCGATCTCCCTCGCGATCACATCGGCGATGCCGCCGAGGCGGACGTGGCCGAACTGGTCGTACACGCGGTCGGCGACATCGAGCGTGCCCCGCTCGGGCTCGGCCCCCTCGGCGACGACGACGATGGTGGCGTAGCGCCCGCGCTCGTGGCGGCGGGTGATCCGTTGGCACACGTCCTCGATGTCGAACGGCAGCTCGGGGATCAGCACGACGCTGGCGCCGCCGGCGATGCCCGCCGTCGTGGCGATCCAGCCGCTGTGGCGTCCCATGACCTCGACGACCATGACGCGGTCATGGCTCTCCGCGGTGGTGTGCAGCCGGTCGATGGCGTCGGTCGCGATCTGCACCGCCGTGTTGAACCCGAACGTGATGTCGGTGCCCACGATGTCGTTGTCGATGGTCTTCGGGACGCCGACGATCGGCAGACCCTCCTCGGCCCACAGCTTGGCGGCGATGCTCAGCGATCCGTTCCCGCCGATCACGACCAGTGCGTCGATGCCGAGGTCCGAGAACGTGGCGCAGACCTCGCTGACCCCGTTCGGCGACTCGAACGGGCTCCCCCGCCGAGTCCCGAGCACGGTGCCGCCACGCGGCAGCGTGCCGCGCATGGCCTCGATGTTGAGGGGAATGGTGCGGCGCCGGCGAACTCCCTCCCAGGCGTCGAGGAAGCCGACGAGCTCGTCGCCGTACACCCGCTCGCCCTTGCGGACGACGGCCCTGATCACGGCGTTGAGACCCGGGCAGTCGCCGCCGCCGGTGAGGACGCCGACTCGCACCGTGGTGAGCGTAGGGGTCGGCGTTGCGGCGTGCTAACAATCGACGCCGTGGGATGGGATGCCAGTCGACCGGTGCCGTGGACCCGCCTCCTCAAGGAGTGGGCGATCTACGCGGCGATCATGTCCGCGCTGTTCATCCTCTTCTTCCGGGACGGCAACGTCGTCGCCATCCTCGCCGGGTTGCTCGTCAGTGGGCCCCTGTACCTGTTCTTGGGGTTCGTCCTGGCCAAGTTCGGCTACCAGCGCCAGACGCTGCGCGGCGGCCGCGACGCCCGAGCGGCGCGGGCCGCCGAGGCGACGGCGAACACCGGCAGCAACGGCGACGGGGCCGGCGAGCTGCCCCGGCCCAGGCCACCGCCGACCCGCCGCACGTCGAGCGGCCCGAACCGTCCTGCACGCAACAAGCGGCGCTGAGGCAGCCGTGGCGTCCCTCCTCGCGATCGACGCCGGCACGACGGGGATCCGCACCCGGGCCGTGCACGTCGACGGCACGCCGAGCGTGTCGTCGTACCGCGAGCTGACCCAGCACTTCCCGCGCCCGGGTTGGGTCGAGCACGACGCCGACGAGATCTGGGCGGCGACACGCCAGACGTTGAACGACGTCGTCGACCAGGTCGGCGCGGCCGACGTCGTGGCGATCGGCATCACGAACCAACGGGAGACGGTCGTCGCCTGGGATCGCTCGACCGGGCAGCCGTACGGCCGGGCGATCGTGTGGCAGGACCGCCGGACGGCCGCCCGCTGCGACGAGCTGGCAGCGATCGACGGCGTGCTCGATCTGGTGCGCGCGCGCACGGGACTCGTCCTCGACCCGTACTTCAGCGGGACCAAGTTCGAGTGGCTGGTGCGCGACGGCCACGTACCCGTGTCGGCCGACCTCGCCCTCGGCACGGTCGACGCCTGGCTGATCTGGAACCTCACCGGCGGGGAGGTGCTGGCGACCGACGCCAGCAACGCCAGCCGGACGATGCTCCTCGACATCACGACCCTGCGCTGGGACGACGAGCTCTGCGATCTGCTGCACGTCCCCATCGACCACCTCCCGTCGGTCGTGCCGTCGAGCGGACGCATCGGTGTCACGTCGACGCGCCACGGCGTTCCCGGCGGCCTGCCGATCAGCGGGGTCGCCGGCGATCAGCAGGCTGCGCTGTTCGGGCAGGCCTGCTTCGAGCCCGGCACGGCGAAGAACACGTACGGCACCGGCAGCTTCGTGCTGCTGAACGTCGGCCCGGACTGCCCGCCGCCGACCGACGGGATGCTCACGACCGTGGCATGGACGCTCGCCGACGCCGGCGTCACGTACGCCCTGGAGGGCGCCATCTTCTCGACCGGCTCGGCCGTGCAATGGCTGCGCGACGGCCTCGGCCTGATATCCGACGCGGCCGAGATCGGGCCCCTGGCGTTCGGCGTCGACGACAGCGGCGGGGTGGTCGTCGTCCCGGCGTTCACCGGGCTCGGGTCCCCGTGGTGGGACCCCTATGCCCGGGGCACGATCGTCGGGATCACCCGAGGGACGACCCGTGGCCACCTCGCCCGGGCCGTCGTCGAGGCGATGGCTTTCCAGACCCGAGATGCCGTCGAGGCGATGGCGCGGGCCGCCGGCCGCCCACCGACCGAGCTGCGGGTCGACGGTGGTGCGTCGGTGATGGACGAGATGCTGCAGTTCCAGGCCGATCAGCTGGGGGTCCCGGTGCGCCGGCCGACCGAAC
Organism: Ilumatobacteraceae bacterium; assembly: GCA_040507575.1. GTDB lineage: Bacteria > Actinomycetota > Acidimicrobiia > Acidimicrobiales > Ilumatobacteraceae > JALZMG01. The sequence goes on along the minus strand of JBEVOM010000020.1, from coordinate 20,921 downwards.
GCGAGACCACAGCGCTCGGAGCGGCGTTCCTGGCCGCACTCGGCGAAGGGGTGGCACCCGACCTGGCCACGCTCGCACAGCACTGGCGGCTCGACGCATCGTTCGAACCGACCGCTGACCGCGGCGCCGCAGATGCCGCCCACGCGACGTGGCTGCGAGCCGTCGAACGTTCCCGGGCCTGGGAGCCTCGCGCCGGCGGCGGCTGAGCACTCAGGCCGCCGCGGCGAAGGCGTCGTCGGCGTCTGCCGTCGCTGCGCCCGTGGCCATCTCGCCCCGCTTGCGGCTGGCGAAGGGCCGCATCACCAGGTGCTCGACCGTGGCCAGCAGGACGACGACGTCCAGCATCAGCGACCAGTTCTCCACGTAGTGGATGTCGAGGCGCTCGTAGGCGTCGAAGGCAGGGTTGTCGCGAGCTTCGACCTGCCAGAGACCGGTGATGCCGGGCCGCACGTCGTGGCGGGCGTGGAGGCCGGCCGGGAACGCCTCGACCTCCGCCCGCAGGGCCGGGCGGGGGCCGATCAGGCTCATGTCGCCCTTCAGGACGTTGATCAGCTGCGGCAGCTCGTCGATGCTCGTTCGTCGCAGCACGTGGCCGATCTTCGTGATCCGGGGGTCACGGGCCATCTTGAACAGGGGCCCGGTGCGCTGGTTGTCGGCCTGCATGGCGGCCAGCCGAGCCTCGGCGTCGACGCACATCGTGCGGAACTTCAGCATCCCGAACTCGGCGTCGGCCCGGCCGACCCGCTGCTGGCGGAACAGGACCGGGCCGCCGTCCTCCTTCTTGACGAGGATGGCGATGACGGCGAGGACCGGAGAGGCGACCAGCAGGATGCCACCGGCGACGACGATGTCGAAGAGCCGCTTGGCGGCCAGGGCGACCGTGGAGGGGGCGGCCGACTCGACGTGCAGGACGGCCTCGTTGGCGAACGTCGACAGCGTCAGCCGGGAGACGGCGACGCCCGACAGCCCGGCGTGGACGACGACCTCGGGGCCACCGTCGCGCTCAGCTCGGATCAACCTGGCCAGCGTGACGGGCGTGATCTCGTCGGAGCAGACGACGATGCGGTCGACGCCGCAGGCGGCGATGACGACGTCCAACTCGTCGAGACGGCCGAGCCACAGCCGGCCACGGCCAGCCGCCTCGGCGTCGTCCTCGTCGCCGACGATGCCGATGACGTGCGAGCCGGCCTCGGGATGGACCTCGGCCAGGCGGGCGATCTCCAGGGCCTGGCGACCGGTGCCGACGATCAACGTCCGCTGGGTGTAGCGGCCCTGGCTGCGCTCGAGCGCCAGCCAGGAGCGGTAGCCGGAGCGCCAGGCGACCAGCAGGACCCAGGCCAGGGCGCTGGCGATCACGGCGACGCTGACCCGCAGGGTCAGGGTGAAGATCCGATCGGCCAGCAGCGTGCCGGCGGCGACGATCGCGGCGGCCTTGGCCAACCCGACGAGCTCGGACCAGCGGACGGCGACCTTCGGAGCGTTCCAGAGGTCCAGCGAGCGGATCGCGCCGAGACCGATGAGGGAGGCGATCGCCGGCACGAAGAGGCTGGTCGCGGCGCCCGACCCGACGTAGTGGTGGATCGTGGCGACCACGGCGAAGGCGACGCCGACCGCGATCCCGTCACCGATGGCGACGATCTGGGCCAGGCGGCGGCGCTGGAACGCCCGGTCGCTCTGCGACCCGTTCGTCAGTCCGCGCGACGTCACCGTCGCTGCCCGCTTCCCGCCCATTGCCCGCTCCCGCTTTCCGCTGCTTGCCCTCTACTGGCTCCTGCCCAGGAACCAGAGCTACCGATTGGTAGCTAGATACGAGCGTGGCCGAATTCCGGTTCGTCCACATCGGGGGAAACCCGTGCCCGCACCACGGGGTTTCGCACCGGAGGCCCCGGCGGATTGGTCGTCGACAGGGAGAAACCCGTGCAGGGCCCCCTGTTCCCCGTGACGAACAGGGCGTTCGCGTGCGGCGCTGTGCCGCGGGACACACGGGGCGGGATGCCGACAGCGCCCGGTCAGAGCAAGCGGTCGACCACCCGGGCCAGGAGGGCGATGCGGGTCCGCTCACGCTCGTGCACGGCCCGCCTGGCCCGCCCCGCCGCGATGACGATCGCCGACGCCGGCAGCCGGGCCCACATCACGTCGTTCGGGGCGCCGGCCGACGCGCACGACGGGTCGAGGTGCTCGCTGCCTTCGAAGAACGCGAGGAGCCAGCCCAGCTCGGGCGGGTGGCCGAGCTGCTGCACGAGCAGGCCGTCGCGCACCGCGACCGCCCAGTCGGCATCCGCGGCCACGAGCAGGCCGGCGACGAGGGCACCGAGCCGGCCGCCGGCGTCGGTCTCGGCGACGTGAGCGGCCAACTGCAGGACGGCGGTCGCCGAATCGGGCCGCTCGTCGCTGACGTGGCGGATCTGCTCGACGGCAACGCCGTCGACGGCTCCGATCTCCTTGGCCAGCAGGTCCACCGACGCCGATTCGGGCAGGGACACGACGAGCTCGTCGACGACCCGGCCGCCGCCGCGCTCCAGGATGTCGATCGCCGTGACGTCACCATGGACGGCGCCGATGCGGCTCGCCACCTGACCGAGGGCCCCCGGACGATCCGGCAGCCACACCCTCACCACCAGCGTACGAGCGCGCTCCGGCGGCGCGGGCTCGTCATCGCTCATGCGCCGGACGGTAACGAAGGCCCGGGACATCGGTGTCTCCGGCGTGTGACGGCCGGATGAACCGATGATCTCGGTCGCATTCCGTCAACTCGTGTCACATCTGCTCGATCCAGCGGCGGTTGTGACGGGAGCCGACGGGAGCCGACGTCAGCCGAGCTTGGGGAGGCCGCGACGGAGGTTGCGGATGCCCTGGGCGATGCGCTGCTCGTTCTCGATCAGGGCGAAGCGGCAGAATCCTTCACCGCCGGGACCGAAGCCCGAGCCGGGTGACAGGGCGACATCGGCGTCCCGTACGACGAGCGAGCAGAACTCCACGGAGTTCATCTCGGCGTACGGCTCGGGGATCGGCGCCCACACGAACATCGACCCCGCCGGCTTCGGGATGTGCCATCCGATCCGGTCGAGCCCTTCGATCAAGGCGTCGCGCCGGCTCTGGTAGATCGCGCAGACCTCCTGCGGGAAGTCCGACGCCTCGTTGATCGTGACCGTCGCCGCGATCTGGACGGGCTGGAACATGCCGTAGTCGAGGTAGCTCTTGAGCTTGACGAGCGCTTGCACGACCTCGGCGTTGCCGAGCAGGAACGCGCATCGCCAGCCGGCCATCGAGAAGCTCTTCGTCATCGAGTACAGCTCGACGGCGCACTCCTTGGCCCCTTCCGCCTGCAGGATGCTCGGCGGGCGGTACCCGTCGAAGCCCACGTCGGCGTACGCGAAGTCGTGGACGGCGATCATGTTGCGCTCGCGACAGAAGTCGACGACACGCTGCATGAACGGGAGCTCGACGACGGCCCCGGTCGGGTTGTGCGGGAACGACAGCACGAGGACCCGCGGCTTGGGCCAGCCGATGTCGTAGGCGGCGGTGAGGCGCTCGAAGAACTCGTCGGCGAAGCCCTCGCGCTCGTCGGGGTTGGCCAGCGCCCGCATCGGGACCTGGCGCAGGTCGGCGCCGGCGAACAACGGGCCGTAGATGTGGATCGGGTAGCTCGGGCTGGGCACGATCGCCGCGTCACCGCGGTCGAGCAGCACCCACATCAGGTGGCTGAAGCCCTCCTTGGAACCGATCGTGTTGGTGATCTCCAGCTCGGTGTCGAGCTCGACGCCCCACGTCTTCTCGTAGTAGCCGGCGATCGCCTCGCGCAGCTTCGGCAGGCCGCGCGACATCGAGTAGCGGTGGTTGGCCGGCTTCGTCGCCGCTTCGGCCAGCTTCTGCACGGCGATGTCGGGCGAGGGGATGTCCGGGTTGCCGAAACCGAGGTCGATGACGTCCTTGCCGGCGCGGCGGGCCTCGGTCTTCAGGCCGTTGATGATCGCGAACACGTACGGAGGCAGGTTCTCGATGCGCCTGAACTGCATGCCACGACGCTACCCGTCCACCTCCGGGGACGCCTGCACCGGTTGGCGCGGGTGCGAGTCCTGTTCAGTGCGCCCGTCGGGGCGCCAGCGGCCACTCCTCGAACGCCTCGACGCGGCCGTCGGGGGCGAACCGCAGGATCCACAGGTCCCGCCACTCCTGCGCCGGCGGCCCGGTGTAGCTCACGTGGAGGCGCACCACGGCGGCGCGCCCGTCCACGGCGACGGGCTCGGCGTCGACGACGAACTGCAGATCGTCGTCGATCCAGAAGTCGGCGATCGCGTCGTGTCCGACCATGGGTGCGGCGTACGGCGACGTCGCGTACGCGACATCCTCGGTGAACAGGGTCGGCACGGCGGACACGTCGGCGCTGCGCCACGCCTGTACGTAAGCGCCGACCCACGCCATGACGTCGTCACGCTCCACGGCGGTCACCTCGACGATCCCGGCGCGCGGCTGGCGGCGAGCATCGCGGCACCGATCGCGCCGGCCCGCTCGCCCAGCTCGGCGAACACGAGGTCGGGATGCGGGCGCAGCTCGGGCGAGTACAGCAACGCGTCGAACCACCGCTCGATCGGCCCGAGGTAGAGATCGGCGCCGACGGCGAGCCCGCCACCGAGCACGATCGCCGCCGGATCGAGGGCGTTGGTCAGGTTGACGAGGCCGATCGCGACCCAGCGGGCGAACTCGTCGATCACCGCCATCGCGCCTGCGTCACCCTCCAGCGCGGCCGCCTGGACGTGTTCGCCCCTGACCAGCTCAGGGGCGCCTCCGGCCAGCTCGACGACCCGCCGCAGGCGACCGCCGACGGCGTCGGTGCGAGCCAGTTGGGCGAGTCCGGTGCCGGACGCGTAACGCTCCCAGCACCCGCGTCGCCCGCACGGGCACGGCGGACCGTTCGGGTCGACGACCATGTGGCCGAACTCCCCGGTGAAGCCGTTGGCGCCCGTCACGAGTCGTCCGCCGGCGACGACGCCGCCGCCGATGCCCGTGCCCAGCGTCACCATCACGACGTCGTCGGCGTGGCGGGCGGCGCCGATCGTCCACTCGGCCAGCACCGCGCACGTCGCGTCGTTGCCGACCGTCACCGGCCGACCGAGCGCGGCCCCCAGCCGCCCTCCCAGGTCGAGATCGGTCACGCCGGGCACGTTCGGCGACGAGCGCAGCACGCCGGCGTGCGTGATGAGGCCTGGCGCGCCGACGCCGATCGCGCCGACCGGACGATCACCGCCGAGCCCCGCCTCGAGCGCGCCGACGATCGACACCAACGCCTCGATGAGGGCGTCGCCGCCGTACGGGGTCGGCGCGCGGGTCTCGGCGACGATGTCACGCCGGACGCCGTCGCCTTCGATCACGACGCCGAGGCACTTCGTGCCCCCGACGTCGATCCCCAGGCTCGGTGCAGTCACCCCTCGGCGCGGATCTTGAGCTCGCGCACCGAGTTCAAGATGCGGACCTCGGCCCGGCGCTTCACGAAGCCGGGCAGCGGCGCCGCCAGCTCGATCGCCAGGTCGTAACGCACGTCGGTCCCGCCCGCCGCGTTGGGCGTCAGGTGGTAGGCGCCCTCGATCGAACGTTGGATGTCGCCCTTGACCATCTTCCAGGCCAGCACCTGGGGGGCCTGGGAGTAGTCGTAGGCGAGCGTGTAGTGCGTGCTGCGGCCGAGTGCCGACGCCCGGAACTCGACCTCCGACGGGCGCTGCTGCTCGTCGCGCGATCGGACCACCACGTCCTTCACGTCGCGCACCCAGTCGGGGTATCGCTCGACGTCGGCGGCGATCGCCCACACGCGCTCAGGCGAGGCGCCGATGCTGATGGTGTCCGAGGCCGTCTCAGCCATGGTGCTCATTCTGCCACGACGTCCCGGCGCGTTGGGAAGTCGCCGTGGTAGGCGGCCCAGAGACCGTTGAGGCCGAAGCCGAGCATCGGCACGAGGAACCCGAGGGCCAGCGACGATCCGGGCTTGCCGTCCGGGCCGTCGAGCCGGGCGAACGTCGTGACGGCTGCGATCACGAACTGGGCGCAGAGGAGCCCGAGCATCGCCCGGCGGACGCGGGCCGGGGTCGGCGGGCCGAGCAGGAGGTACAGCTGGGCGACCCCGATCTCGTCGCGACGGCTGCGCTGCACGGCGTTGTAGTACGACCACAGGAAGGCGAACACACCGACGCCGAACAGAGCCATGGCCGTGATCGCCGCGACCCACTGCCAGAACGTCGTGAACAGCGCGGCGGCCAGCGCGGCAGTGACCGCGAACAGCAGCGTCCCGGCGACGTCGGCGGAGACGAGGATGTCGCCGGCACCCGCCGGCCCCGGCCGACCCGGCGCGGCGACGACCGCGTCGGCCCCATCGACGTCGTCGGCGGCATCGCCGGCGTCGGCCCCACCGGCCACATCGCCGACGTCGGCCACATCGGCCACGTCGGGTCCGGAGTCATCGGCCGCGTTCACCACACCCCCAGTGTGCGCCCCAAGCGCTCGGCCAACACGTCGTAGGAGAACTCGGTGACGGCCCGTTCGCGCGCCCGCACCCCCATCGCCGCCCGCCCGGCATCGTCGTCGAGGATCGCCTCGAGCGCCTCGGCCACGGCGGCGGGATCCTCGGGCCGGTCGACGATGAGCCCGGTGACGCCGTGCTCGACGGCCTCGGCCGCGCCGCCCGAACCCCCGGCCACCTGCGGGACGCCGCACGCCGCGGCCTCGACGAACACGATGCCGAAGCCCTCTTGCTCGAGACCGCCCCACCGCGAACGGCACGGCATGGCGAACACGTCCGCGCAGCCGTAGAGATCGGGCAGCTGCTCGTGCTCCACCCGCCCGAGGAACACGACAGGAGCCGATCGCTCGGCCGCCTTGCGGCGCAGGCGGCGCTCGTCGCGGCCGGCACCGGCGATCACCAGCACGATGTCGGGTCGGCGGTGGTGGAGCAGGGCGACGGCCTCGATGGCGGCATCGAAGCCCTTGCGGGGCACGAGGCGGGAGATCGACACGACGAGCTCGGCCTCGACGGGCAGCCCGAACTCGACGCGAGCCGCTGCCCGCGCCGCGTCGTCGAGCGGTCGGAACCGCTCGACGTCGACACCCGGCGGGACGACGACCACGGGCAGCGGCCGCCCGGCCGCGGCTTCGGCCTCGCGGGCCGCGTACTGGCCGGCCGAGACGACCTGGTGAGCCCGTCGCAGGACGTTGCCGAGCGCTTGCTTGGACCCGGGCAGCCGGCCGGGCACGGTGACCTCGGCGCCGTGCAGGACGACGTCGTACGGCCGGCGCAGCGACGGTCCGACGAGGCCGAGTGGGATCGCCGGATCGAGCACGACGAGGTCGGCGCCGAACTCCTCGGCCAGCGCGTCGATTCGTCGGACCATCCACGGGTGCGGCAGGAGGACCGGCTCGCGGGTGCGCTCGATCCGGAAGGACTGGGCGCGGTCGAACTCGGCCGCCCCCTGGTACGGGCTCGTCAGCACCGCGAAGCGATCGGGCGGGAGGCGCCGCCACCACTCCCACAGCAGTGACTGGATCCCACCGATCTTCGGCGGGAAGTCGTTCGTGACGAGGAGGTGCTTCAACGCGGGCCGGACCCGTCGGCCCGGGACGTGGCGAGCAGGCCGAGCCGGGCGCTGGACCACCGGGCGTGCTCGGCGAGCAGCGCGTCGTCACCGGTGCGGTACCTGGCGAGGGTGGCGGCGACACCGGGGTCGATGCCCTGGGCCGTGTTGCCGAGCACGACGAGCGCGTTCCGACGCAACCAGCGCGGGTCGCGACCGGCGATGTACCAGCGGCCGTGGCGGTCGAGGATCTCCTGGTCGTCGGCATCGAGCAGGGCGAGCAGGTCGACCCACGCGACCGCGCCGGCGGGCAATGGACGGCGGTGGCGCCGGCCGAGGTGAACGGTCGGCGGGCACGCCTCCTGGCAGTCGTCGCACCCGTACATGCGGTCGCCGATCGCCGCCCGCAGCTCGACCGGGATGGTGCCCGGCCGTTGCAGGACCCACGCCAGGCAGCGGTTGGCGTCGACCACGCCGGGGGCGACGATGGCGCCGGTCGGGCACGCCGTCACGCAGCGGGCGCACGAACCGCAGCCGTCGGCCACCGGCTCTCCGACCGGATAGGTGGCGGTCGTGACCACGCAGCCGAGCACGAACCAGCTCCCGGCGCCACTGACCAGCAGGTTGGCGTTCTTGCCGAACCAGCCGAGACCGGCGAGGTGGGCGACCTCGCGATCGACGATGGCGTTGTCGTCGGCGAACCCCACGGCCCGCTCGTCGGCGGCGCGGAGGCGCCGGGCGATCGCCCGCAGGCCGGCGCGCAACGGCGCGTAGTGGTCGACCCAGGCATAGCGGGCGACCCTGGCATGCGGGCCCGGCGGCCGGGGCGGGTCCTCGTCGCTGAGGTACGCCCGAGCGGCAACGATGACCGAGCGGGCGCCGGGCACGGCGCGAGCGGGATCGGTCGAGCGATCGGGGTCGTGGTACGTGAAGCCCATGCCGGCCGCAAGGCCGGCATCTCGGCGCTCGTGGAGCACCCGGCGGGCCCGGGTGAGCACCGTCGCCGGCGCCACACCGAGGTGCTCGATGCCGTGCTCGCCGGCGACCCCACGCAGCTCGTCGAGCGTCGGCAACGGGGCGGGGCGGCGCACGCCATCAGCGTAGGGGCGTCGTGTCACTCAGCTCGCCGTGGCGTGGCGGGACCCGGGCACCATGCCGGCCCGCACGAGCAGCCGGACCACCTGTTCGGCGGCCAGGTCGAGCACGACCCCGTTCGTCTCGGCGCCCAGGACGTGGGACACGACGCATTCCGCGCAGGCCCCGGTGTGCTGCATCACGCAGTCGTCGCATGAGATGACCATGTCGCCGATCATGACGAAGGGGTGTCGCAGCGGACGCGCCGGGACGCGGGCGCCCGTCGTACGCTTCGCAGGGTGGACTGGCCACTCGCCCACCGACGGGCCCAGGATGCGTTCGCCGGCGTCCTGGCCGGCGTCACCGACGACGATCTCGACCGTCCGACGCCGTGCACCGATTGGGACGTGCGCCAGCTCCTGACCCACGTCGTCGCCGGCAACTGGCTCAGCGCCGGGCGCCCGGGTGAACCGTTCGCGACCGACGACGCAGCTGCGTTCGTCGCCTCGTTCACAGCCAGCACCGGGCCCGCCCGCGATGGGTTCGACGCCCCCGGTGCCGTCGAGCGCGATCACGTGCTCCCCCGCAGGACGATCCCCGGCCCGGTGTTCGTCGGCCTGCGCACGACCGACCTGTTGATCCACGCCTGGGACCTGGCACGGGCCACGGGGCAGCCGACGGACCTCGACACTGCGCTCGTCGCGCACTGCGATTCGTTCGCCCGCCGCACGATGACGTCCGAGTTCCGGGGCCGCCACTTCGCGCCGGCGCGACCGGCACCGCCCGACGGCACCGCGGCCGATGTGCTGGCCGCGTTCCTCGGGCGCATCGCGACCTGAGCGATGACCGACTGGATCCTCCATGTCGACCTCGACCAGTTCCTCGCCGCGGTCGAGATCCTCCGGCGCCCCGAGCTGGCCGGACGACCCGTCGTCGTGGGCGGCGACGGGGACCCGACCCGTCCCCGCCAGGTCGTCGCGACGGCGTCCTACGAGGCGCGGGCGTTCGGCGTGACGTCCGGGATGCCGTTGGCCGGCGCTCTGCGGAGGTGCCCCGACGCGGTCTTCCTGCCGTCGGACCACCCGGCGTACGACGCGGCGTCGGCGGTCGTGATGGACACCCTGCGGACGTTCCCGGTCGTCGTCGAGGTCTGGGGCTGGGACGAGGCGTTCGTCGGCGTCATGACGGATGATCCCGAGGCCGTGGCCGCTGAGCTGAAGGCCGCGGTGCTCGCCGCCACGGGACTGTCGTGCGCCGTCGGCATCGGCGAGACGAAGCTCGGCGCCAAGACCGCCACTGGGTTCGCCAAACCCGGCGGCATCGCCCGCCTGGCCCGCCGCGACTGGATCGCCACGATGGGCGCCCGGCCGGTGACGGCGATCTGGGGCATCGGCGCCCGCATCGCGGCCCGCCTCGCCGACCTCGGCATCGCGACCGTCGAGGAGCTCGCCCGCGCCGACCACGAGCGCCTCGCCCGGGCGTTCGGCCCGACGATCGGGCCGCACCTGCGCATCCTCGGCCTCGGTGGCGGCGACGATCGGGTGGTCGACCAGCCGCACATCGCCCGCGGCCGCAGCCGCGAGGAGACGTTCCGTCACGATCTCACGTCTCCGGCGGCTGTCGACGCGCAGCTCGTCCGGCTGGCCACCGAGGTCACCGAGGCGGTCGTCGCCGAGGGTCGACGGGTCACGCACGTCTCGGTCAAGGTCCGCACGGCGTCGTTCTTCACGAGCACGAAGATCAGCAAGCTGCCCGAGCCGACGACCGACCCGACTGTGGTCGCCGGCCGGGCCCGGGCCGTCTACGAGCGCTTCGTCAACACCCGCCCCGTCCGTCTCCTCGGCGTCCGCGTCGTGCTCGAGCTGCCGTCCTGACGGTTCAGCGACGGGCGACGTCGAGGAACGCGTCGCTGTGGACGAGGTTGGCGCCGGCCGCCCCGACGTCACGCCGGATCGCCTGGTCGTTGGTGACGACCACGACGGGCCGGGAGGCCGGCGTGGCGGCCACCTCGGCGCGGATCACGTCGTCGGCGGACACACCGGCCTCCGAGTAGCGCACCAAGGACAGGCGCTTCTTGGGCGCGTGCGCGCCGGTGACGTCGGCACCGTCGAACACGACGACGATGTCGGCCCCGGTGCGTCGCACGACGTCGTCCACCACATCGAGGCACCGGCGTCGCTGAGCCTCGAGGTCGTCGGCCGGCCAACCGAGCTTGGCGACGTTGTAGCCGTCGATCAGGACCCGGACGCCCGACGCCCGCAACAGGTGCTCCGTGGCGCCGCGCGAGTCGCGCGCCAGCCCGCCGGGCAACGACAGCGCAACCCGCGCCTGCGGCTCCACCTCGACGAGGCGACCGAGCCGATCGGCGACCGAGCGGGCCGTCTGGGCCAGGCGGCGCAGCTCGTCGACCTGGGTGCCCGAAACCGCGACACCCGTGCGTTCGGCTCGCTCGGCGAGCAACCGGTCGCGCTGCGCCTCGGCGTCGCCGGCGCGAGCGAGCGCGGCATCACGCTCCGCCTCCACGCTCGACAGGCGGGTGCGGGCCGCCTCGGCGCGATCGTTCTCGTGACGCACCGAGACCTTGGCATCGGCGACGAGCGCCCGCATGGCGTCGACGTCGCCCGTCGCCCTGGCCACCTGCGCGCGCAGCGCGTCGTTCTGGGCGGTCAGCTCCTCGACCCGCGCGCCCAGAGCGGCGAGCTCGGCCCGGCTCCGCGCCGCGACCTGCTCGGCCGCCTCGCGCCGCTTCTCCGAGCGCCGCAGCGACGCCGCACGATCGGCCTCGACGGCCTCCGCCGCTGCGGCGTCCACCAGGTCCGCGGCCCGGCGCTCCCAGCCGTCCCCGGCCCGCAGCCACTCGATGCCGATCGGGTCCACGAGCTCTGGGGGCGCGACGGAGGCGATGCGCCGACGGAAGTCGGCATCGGCCTCGATGGCCCGACGCAACCGCCCGAGGTCCGCGGCCGGCACACGCGGCTGCTTCAGGAACGGCTTGAGCGCACCTGGGTATGCCAACGGCGGGCGCAGCTTCTGCCCCTCCGCGGCCGCGTCGACGGCGAACTGGATGGCCGAGCGCAGGTGGCGGTGCTCGAGCGAGCCCCGTTCCGTCACTGCCATCCCTCAACGTTAGGGCGGGCAGCTCACAGCAGCTCGAACGGCCCGGGCGGGCCCCAACGGACGAACCACTCCCACCCGTAGACGTCGGCGAAGTGGTCGTCGGGGAGCTGCAGCACGCTGGACGATTCCGGGATCTGGCTGGCATGGGCCCCGATCGCCGCTCGTTTGGCGGCGAGGACGTCCCGGACGTCGACCGTGACGGCGACCTCGACCGTCGCCACCCCGATCCGGCTGCGCACGAGCCCGAGGTCGTCGACCAACCCGGCCTCGGCGACGACGTGGCTCTCGACGAAGTGGAGGTACTCGCGGTCGACCGTCGCCCCGTAGACCGTGGCCACACCGGCGATCGCGGCGGCGGCCCGCACCACGCGCGTGACCTGGACGTGATCCGGGTGCCCGTAGATGCCGTCGTCGTCGTAGCCGACGACGGCGGTGGCGCCGACCGCGGTCAGGATCGATGCCAGGCCGGCGGCGGCGGCGTCGACGTCGACGCGGCAGAACGCACCCGCAGCATCGTTCGCGGCGTCGCCGGCCATGCCCGAGTCGTGGTACCCGAGGTGTTCGACGCGAACGACGTCGAGGTGGGCGGCCGCCGCGGCGCACTCGGCGCGGCGCACCGCGGCGAGGTCGACGGCGTCGTCGCCACCGTGGCCCGGGCGCACCGTGCCGAGCTCGCCACCGGTGGCGATGACGAGGACCACCTGGACCCCTGTGGCGGCGAGGCGGACCATCGTCCCGCCGGTGAAGATCGCCTCGTCGTCGGGATGGGCGTGGACGAACACGACCGTCACCGCGCCATCCTCCCACGCCGGCTTCCGGGTCCCTGGCCGGCCTGCCCGGGCCGGCTCGATCGCCCTGCTCGAACGCGTGTTTGACACGAACTGACGTTCGTGCTGTCATGCAGGCGATGACAGCGACGGTCCCCCGACCCGTGCAGCGCAGCTTCGACGACCTCGGGACCCCGCTCGCCGACGTCACGTTCTGCGTGCTGGACCTGGAGACCACCGGCGGCAACCGCGCCGAGGACCTGATCACCGAGGTCGGCGCGGTCAAGGTCCGCGGCGGGGAGTTCCTCGCGACGTTCCAGACGCTGGTCAACCCGGGCCGGGCGATCCCGCCGCAGATCACGATGCTGACCGGCCTCAGTGATGCCATCGTCGCCCCCGCGCCGCGCATCGAGGCCGTGCTGCCGTCGCTGTCGGAGTTCCTGCGCGGCACGATCCTCGTCGGCCACAACATCGGCTTCGACGTGGCGTTCCTCCGGGCGGCGTTCGAGCGGGCCGGCCATCCCCGCTTCGACCCGGTGCGCGTCGACACCGTCGCGCTGGCCCGCCGGCTGGTCCGCGACGAAGTGCCCGACTGCCGGCTCGGCACGCTGGCCAGCCGGTTCCGGCTCGACCACCGGCCGACCCATCGCGCCCTCGACGATGCGCTGGCCACCACCGACCTGCTGCACCTCCTCATCGAGCGGGCATCGGGACTCGGGGTGCTCGGCCTCGACGACCTCACCTCGCTGGCCACGATGGCCGGGCACCCACAGGCGGCCAAGCTCAAGATGACGGCCACCCTGCCGCGGACGCCGGGCGTCTACATGTTCTGCGGACATCGCGACGAGGTGCTGTACGTCGGCAAGGCGACGAACCTCCGGCAGCGGGTGCGCAGCTACTTCGGCCAGGAGGATCGCCGGCGGATCGGACCGATGCTGCGCGAGGTGCAGTCGGTGCGCCACCACTGCCTGCCCGACCCGCTGTCCGCCGAGGTCGTCGAGGCCCGGCTGATCGCCCGCCTCAAGCCGCGCTACAACCGGGCCGGGACGCGGGTCGACCGCTACTGCTACGTCCGCCTCGACACCGACTCGGCCTGGCCGCGGCTGGTGATCGTCAAGGACCCCGGTCGCACCGGCCTGCACCTCGGCCCGCTGCCGTCACGCACGATGGCGGGGCTCGTCGTCGACGCGCTGCAGTCAGCCCTCCCCCTGCGCCGTTGCTCGGTGCGCATCGGCCGCCAGTACCAGCCCCAGCTCGACGCCACGCCGTGCGCACCCGCCCAGATGGGCGTCGCCGCCTGTCCGTGCGCCGGTCTCGTCGACCCGGCCCGCTACGACGCAGCCGTCGCCACGGCGGCAGACACGTTCGGCGGACGGACGGGCACCGTCGTCGACCGCCTCACCGACCGCATGACCGCGCTGGCGGGCGCCCAGCGCTATGAAGAGGCGGCGCTGACCCGCGACCGGATGTCGGCGTTGGAGGGCGCCATCCGGCGCACCCACCAGATGTCGTCGCTGCTCGCCGCGGGCCGCTTCGAGGTGCGACGCGGCGACGTCACGTGGGTCGTCGACCGGGCCCGGCTCGTCGACGTGCGGGTCGCCGGGTCGACGGCCGGCGCGCTCCCGGCGGCCCCGCCCGACGCGCCGGCCGATGGCCGCCCGCTCCCCCGCGGGCTCGCCGACGAGGCGCTGATCCTCGCCCGCAAGCTGCCGCGACCGGACGGCGCGCCCGCGTCGCCGGCCTCAGGTTGAGCCGACCACCGTGCATCCGACGGGCTCGATGCGGAGCTGCTCGGTCCGGCCGTCGGCGGGCAGCGCGGCGGCGATGACCGCGGCGTCGGCGGGGTCGCACAACAGGCAGACGCTCGGTCCGCTGCCCGAGAGCCACCCACACCACGCGCCGGCATCGAGCCCGTCGGCCAGCGCGGCGTGCGAGGACGCGGCGGACGCGAATCGCCGGTCCTGGTGCAATCGGTCGGCGGTCGCCCAGCGCAGGGCCTCGACGTCTCCGGCGGCCAGCGCGGCGACGAGCAGCGCGGTCCGTCCGACGTTGAAGACGGCATCGTGGAACGACACCGTCGCAGCCAGCGCGCCGCGCGATCGACGGGTCACGGTCTCGTACGGGGGCACCCACGCCAGCACGGCGGGGTCGAGTCCGAGCGGCACCCGCACCACCCGCCCGGCGGCCGTGGCGACGACGCCGCCGTAGAGCGACGCGGCCACGTTGTCGGCGTGCCCCTCCAGCTCGACGGCCAGGTCGAACAGGGCCGGCCGTGTCGCCTCGACCGCGTCGGGTCCGGACTGCTGGGCGACCGCGACGACGAGGCCCCCGACGCGCATCGCGCCGCTGAAGCCCAACCCGCGGCCCGACGGGATCGGCGAGTGCACCCAGAGGTCGCCACGACCGCCGCCGCGACGGAACGCGACGCCGGCGGGATGACGTTCGTCCACGACCCGCGCCCGGTCCGGCAGGTCACCGCCGTCCACCGCCACACCGAGCTCGGCGTGGAGATCGAGCGCCATGCCGAGTGCGTCGAACCCGGGACCGAGGTTGGCGCTCGACGCCGGCACCCTGACGCGCGTCACGACGCGGCGGCCTCCTGCGACACGGCGACCATGCGCGCCAGCGCCGTCGCCGCGCCGCCGTCGTCGATCGTCGCCTCGGCCACGACCAGACCGGCCGGCAGCCCCTCGACGACACCGGCCACGACGAGCGCCGCTGCGGCGTTCAGCACGACGATGTCGCGATGGGCGCCGCGCTCACCGCCGAGTACCCGGCGCACGACGGCTGCGTTGTGGGAGGGATCCCCGCCGACGAGCTCGGCGTGCGTGGCCGGGGCGAGCCCGAGCTCGACGGGATCGACGCTGAACGTCCGGGCGGTGCCGGCGTGGTCGAGGGCCAGGACGGTGGACGGCCCGGTCGTCGTCAGCTCGTCGAGGCCGCCGCCGTGCACGACCCACGCGTCGGTGGACCCGTGGGCCCGCAGCGACGCCAACATGCGCTCGGCGAAGCGGGCGTCGGCGACGCCGATGACCTGGCGCCGCACCCGTCCTGGATTGGCCATCGGGCCGAGCAGGTTGAAGACGGTCGGTATGCCGATCTCGCGGCGCGACGGCGCGGCGAAGCGGAACGCCGGGTGGAACCGGGGGGCGAAGCAGAACCCGATGCCGGCCTCTACGACGCAGCGCCTGACGCCCTCCGGCGACAGCTCGATGGCCACGCCGAGGGCCTCCAGCACGTCGGCGGTGCCGCACTGCGACGACGCCCCCCGGGCGCCGTGCTTGCACACCGGCACGCCGGCGCCGGCGACCACGATCGCCGCCATCGTCGACACGTTGATCGAGTGCGAGCGATCGCCTCCGGTGCCGACGACGTCGACCGCCCGAGCGCGCAGGTCGTCACCGAGCGGCACGATCTCGGCGGCGGCCAGCACGGCGTCGAGCAGGCCGGACAGCTCGTCGGCGGTCTCGCCCTTGGCCCGCAGGGCAACGACGAAGCCGATCAGCTGGGCCGCCGTCGCCCGGCCGCCGAGGATGGTGGCCATCGCGGCTCGGGCCTGGTCGGCCGACAGGTCACGCCCGGCGAGCAGCTCGGTCAGCAGGCCGGGCCAGCCGCCGTGGTCGGCGACCAGGTCGATCGCGTTGTCGAACGAGGCGTCAGCGGGCGCGGCGTCAGTCACGCCGGCCGACACTACGTTCCGCTGCCGAGGCGCCTCGCCGCCGTTGTGAGGGAAGGATCAGGCGCTGCGGCGGCGTTGGCGGATGATGCGGCGTCGCTCGCGCTCTGTCGCACCACCCCATACACCGGCTTTCTCGCGCGAGTGCAACGCGTGTTCCAAGCAGGCCGCCCGCACGGTGCACCCGTCGCACACGGACTTGGCGACGGTCGCATCGTCGTCGTCATCCGGATAGAAGATGCTTGCGTCGAGCCCCCTACAGGCTCCCAACTTGCGCCATTCGATGTCACGAAACGACACGGAGGCCCCCATCCAGGTCGGTTGTCGTTCTTCGGAACCCTAGAACCCCCGCGCGGCGAACGCCAGAGGCAATCCCCGCCCCGACGACGCCCACTGTCGCCCGGTCGCGAGGCCCTCGTACACTCGGCGCCGTGCCCGCCGACGACCCGTCCGCAGTGTCGCACGAAACCCCGTTCGACCGAGCGGCGATGCTCCAGCGGATCGCCGCCGAGACGTTCGACGTCCTGGTCATCGGGGGTGGCGTGACCGGTGCGGGCGTCGCCCTGGACGCCGCGTCGCGCGGGCTGTCGACAGCCCTCGTCGAGGCCGACGACTTCGCCAGCGGCACGTCCTCGAAGAGCTCGAAGCTCGTCCACGGCGGCCTCCGCTACCTCCAGCAGCGCGACGTGCGCCTGGTCTACGAGGCTCTTCACGAACGCCAGCGGCTGCGCCGGAACGCGCCCCACCTCGTCCGGGTGCTGCCGTTCATGATCCCGATCCTGACCAAGGACGGGATCATCCCGCGGCGCATCTCCCGGGCCCTCGGTTCGGCGATGTGGGCGTACGACCTGACCGGTGGACTGCGCATCGGCCGCCGCCACCGCCGGTTGTCGGCCGAGCAGGCGCACCGCCACCTCCCGACGATGCCGCCCGACCGGCTGTCAGGCGCCTACCTCTACTTCGACGCGACCGCCGACGACGCCCGCCTCGTGCTGACGATCGCCCGGACGGCCGCCGCGCACGGCGCCGCCGTCGCCAACCGCTGTCGCGTCGTCGGCTTCACGAGGTCGGCCGGTCGCGACGTCGACGGCGTGACCGTCGACGCCGACGGACGGCGCTTCGACGTGCGCGCCCGCGTCGTGGTCAACGCCGCCGGCGTGTGGGCCGACGAGGTCAGGGCGCTGGAGGACGGCGTGGATCCCGACTCGATCCGCCCGGCCAAGGGCGTCCACCTGACCGTGCGGTGGGAGAAGGTCCGCAACGACATCGCCGTCGTGATCCCGGTGCGCGGCGACAAGCGCAGCCTCTTCGTCGTGCCCTGGGGCGCGGTCCCCGGTGGAGGTTTCACGCACACGTACATCGGCACCACCGATACCGACTACGACGGCCGGCTCGACGACCCGCCGTGCACGGCTGCCGACATCGACTACGTCCTCGGCGCCGTGAACGCGGTCGTCACGACGAACGTCACCCGCGACGACGTCACCGCGGCGTGGGCCGGACTGCGGCCGCTCGTGAAATCGGCCACGAGCGGTCGAACGGCCGACCTGTCCCGACGTCACCACGTGACGATCGACCCGGGCGGGGTCGTCGGGATCGCCGGGGGCAAGCTGACGACGTACCGCGAGATGGCCGAGGACACCGTCGACGCCGTGCTGGCCCGCCTCGGCCACAAGGTCCGCTGCCGCACCAAGCGCCTGCGACTGGTCGGCGCCGTGGGCTTCGTCGAGCCCCCGGTGGGCACCCTGCCCGCGCACCTCGCGGGGCGCTACGGCGGGCTGACCGGCTCCGTCGAAGCGCTCGTCGCCGAAGACCCCACGCTCGCCGAACCGCTCGTCGCCGGGCTGCCCTACGTGCGGGCCGAGGCCGTCTACGCGGTGCGCCACGAGATGGCCACGACGCTCGACGACGTCCTCACCCGCCGCACCCGCGCCCACCTGTTCGACCGCGACGCCACCGCGGCGGCAGCACCGGCCGTCGCCGCGCTGATGGCTCGCGAGCTGGGCTGGGACGACGCCGAGGTGGACCGTCAGCTCGAGGCCCACCGCGCCCTCGTCGCGGCCGAGGAGGCGGACGCCCTGGCGACGTCGGACTCCACCGCGCCATGACGCCACCCGATCGGGACGGGCGCGCCATGGACGGAGCGCGATGACCGAACCGACTGCTCCGATCGAGCTCACGGGGTCGGCGGCCCGCTGGCCGACCGCCGTCCACGTCCCGGCCGCGGTACGGGCCGCGCTCGCCTCGGCCTGCCCGACGATCGACGCCGATGCCGACGTCGCCGAGCGCAGCCGGGACTGGTGGCCACTGGCCCTGCACTGGTCGCTCGCCGGCCAGGTGCCGGTCCGGGCTGCGCTGGTCGGGCGCCCCGAATCGGTCGCCCAGGTCACCGACGTCGTGCGCATCTGCGCTGCGGACGGCGTACCGCTGACGGTGTCGGGCGGACGCAGCGGGGTCTGCGGCGCGGCCGTCCCCGTGTTCGGCGGTGTCGTGCTCGACATGACCGGCCTCGCCGGCATCGGCGAGGTCGACGACGTCTCGGGCGTCGTCGAGGTGCTGGCCGGCACGTTCGGCCCCGACCTCGAGTCCGAGCTGCAGCAGCGCCACGGACTGAGCGTCGGCCACTTCCCGCAGAGCTTCGACATCGCCACCGTCGGCGGCTGGGTGGCATGCCGGGGCGCCGGGCAGTACTCGACGCGCTACGGGAAGATCGAGGACCTCGTGGTCGGCCTGGAGGTCGTCGCCGCCGACGGGACCGTCATCCGCACCGGTGGCTCGCCGGCGGCCGCCGTCGGTCCCGACCTCACCCAGCTGTACGTCGGTTCGGAGGGCACGCTCGGGATCGTCACGCGGGTGTGGCTGCACACCCACCCGGTCGCGCCGGCCGAGCAACGGGCGGCCTACACCGCCGGCTCGTTCGCCGACGGCATCGAGATGTGCCGCAGCGTGCTGCGACGTGGCGCCACGCCGGCCGTGCTGCGCCTCTACGACCCCTTCGAGTCGGCCGGCAACCATGGCGGCGATGGCACGCGGTGCGTGGTGCTGGCGCTCGACGAGGGCGATCCGGCGATCGTGGCCGCGACGATGGCAGTCGTCGACGAATGCGCGCACGCGGTCGGTGCGGCGCCGGCGGACAGCGCGCTGGTCGCCCGTTGGCTCGAGCACCGCAACGACACGTCGGCACTCCAGTCCGTGACCCGCAAGGGCTATGTCGTCGACACGATGGAGATCGCCGGCCCGTGGTCGCGCCTGGCGGAGCTGTTCGACGCCGTGCGGGCCAGCCTCACCGCCGTCCCCCACGTCCTCGTCGCCAGCTGCCACCTGTCCCACAGCTACCCCGACGGGGCGTGCCTGTACTTCACGTTCGCCGCCCAGCCCCCGGCGGACGAGGTCGAGGCCACGTACGTCGCGCTGTGGGACGCCGGGCAGCGCGCCGTGCTCGAGCACGGCGGCAACCTGTCGCACCACCACGGCGTCGGGCTCAACCGGGCCCGCTTCATGCCACAGGCCCTCGGCCCGGCGTTCGACGTGCTGGTCGCGCTGAAGCGCGCGCTCGACCCCCAGGGCATCTTGAACCCGGGCAAGCTCGGCCTGCCGTCACCGTTCGGCCCGCCGCCGTGGCCGAGCCCCACGTGATGCGCTGGGACTGGGACGCGATCCGCGCTGGCGGTGCCGTCGCCCTCGTGTTCGCGATTCCGTTCTCGATCGCCGCCCGCTGGGCCGCCGACAGCCGCGACGACTCCGGCCTCGCCGTGGCGTTCAGCCTGTGCGCGGTGCTCGGCTTCGTGCTCGGCGCCGGCTGTGCAGCGTGGGTGCAGCGGACCGGCACTCCGCTCAGTCACGGCCTCGTCACCGCGGTCGGGACGTACCTCGCCGCCCAAGCCGTGTTCGCCCTGGTGCGCCTGGCCAGGGGTCAGGATGTGCGATGGTTCGCCATCATGTTCAACGTCACCGTCGTGCTCGCCGCCGGCCTCGTCGGTGGACTCCTCGGCCAGAAGCTGAGGAGCCGAGGGATCCTTCCGGGCAGCCGCTCGGGCCGCGGCGCATGACCGCGATCCTCGTCATCGACGTCGGCACGAGCAGCGTGCGGGCGGCCGTCGTCGACGACCGTCTGGCCA
The DNA here is from genome assembly GCA_040507575.1 of Ilumatobacteraceae bacterium. Classification (GTDB taxonomy): domain Bacteria; phylum Actinomycetota; class Acidimicrobiia; order Acidimicrobiales; family Ilumatobacteraceae; genus JALZMG01. The sequence continues at coordinate 613 of JBEVOM010000020.1, read as the reverse complement.
TCGTCGCGATGGCGGCGCGCCCGTTCCCTCCGGCGACGCCGTTCCCCGGTCTCGTCGAGCTCGACGCCGTCGAGCTCGTCCGTCTCGTGATGGACGCCACGAGCGAGGTGATCGGTCGCGTCGGGGAGCCGGTGACGGCGGTCGGCATCACCAACCAGCGGGCCAGCACCGTCGTCTGGGACCGGACGACCGGCGAGCCGATCGGACCGGCCATCGGCTGGCAGGACCTGCGCACGGTCGGCGAGTGCCTGATGGCCAAGGCCACCCACGACCTGGCCCTGGCCCCGAACCAGTCGGCCACCAAGCTCCCGTGGCTGCTCGACCACGTCGAGGGGGCGCGCGACCGCGACCTCTGCTTCGGCACCGTCGACAGCTGGCTGGTGTGGTCGCTCACCGACGGCGCCGTGCACGTCACCGACCACACCAACGCCGGCGTCACCGGCCTCCTCGCCGTCGACGGCAGCGGCTGGAACGCCGCCGTGCTCGACGCGCTCGACATCCCCGCCGCGCTGCTGCCGGCGGTCGTCGACTCCAGCGGCGTCATCGCCGACGCCACGGTCCTCCCCGGCTCGCCGCCGATCGCTGCCCTCGTCGGGGACCAGCAGGGTTCGCT
>JBEVOM010000017.1:0-3401 GCA_040507575.1 Ilumatobacteraceae bacterium | reverse complement strand
ACGCTGACCGTCACGCTCGCCGCCGACGGGTCGGTGCAGTCCGTGGAGCCCGACACCTGAAGTCCCTGGTCAGCGGTATGGCGGGGTGGCGCGACACCCCCTTGGTACCGTTGACCCGGTCATGACCACCTGGGGCCCATCGAAGAAGCGGACCGCCAAGAACCGGCGCAACGAGCCGACGCGTTCGACGTCGCGCTCGCCCTCACGGACCAGTGGGTCCTCGGGTGGGTCACGGGCCGCTGGATCGTCGGGCTCGGCGGGACGGGCGTCGGGCTCGTACCGCCAGGGCGGGGGTCCAGCGACCGGCGCGGCGCGCGGGGGCGCCCGCGCGACGGCGGCCGAGACGCCGCCCTCCGGGGTGCGCCAGCAGGCTGGCACCGAGCTGCGCACGGCCGTCGAGGACCGCCAGACCGAGCTCATCGGCATCGGGCTCATCGCCGCTGGCGTGCTGCTCGGGCTCGCCGTGTACGTCAACCTGGCCGGTCCGCTCGGTCGCGGCATCGAGACGCTGTTCGGCTGGGGCTTCGGCATCGGGCGGTACCTGGTGCCGGCGGTGCTGCTCGCGGCAGGCGTCGCGTTCGTGAAGAAGGGGCACTCGTCGAGTCCCGTCCGGCTGGCCATCGGCTGGGGCCTCGCCGGGGTCGCCGCGCTCGGCGTCGTCCACGTCGTCAACGGACCCGACCGCATCGGCGACGTCGACAACCTCGGCCGTTCCGGCGGCATCGCCGGCGCCGCAGTGGGTGTCCCGTTGCAGTCGTTGCTGGCACCGGCGGGGGCCGTCGTGCTGTTCCTGGCCGTCGCGGTCGGTGGCGCGCTGCTCGTCACCCGCACGTCACTGCGCACGATGGCGGAGCGCACCGGCGCCGGCGTCGGCTCGGTGGCCCGGCCGCTCGGCCGCGCCGCCCGCCAGGCGCTGCGCGACCTGTCGTCGCTGAGCAGCGACAAGGTCGCCGACGATGGCTCCGAGGACGGCACCGTCGCGATGGGTGAGCCGCGCCCGCTTCCGCCGCCGTCGGTCTATGACGCCGGCGACGACTTCGCCGACGCGCCGGCCCGACCGGCCCGCGCGCCGAAGCCGGCGCCGGTGTCCGCCGACGTCGCGTCAACGGCACACGGTGGCGTGACGTCCGGGGCATGGACGCTGCCGCCCAACTCGTTCCTGCACCGCACGGGGGCGCAGACCATCAACCGGGCCGAGGTCGAGGCTCGGGGCAAGGTCCTGCAGGAGTCGTTGCAGCAGCACGGCGTCGACACGTCGCTCGTCGGGATGACCGTCGGGCCGACCGTGACCCGCTACGAGCTCGAGCTCGGACCCGGCGTCAAGGTGGCCCGGGTCACCAGCCTGCAGCGGGACATCGCGTACGCGATGGCGGCAACGGACGTCCGCATCCTCGCCCCGATCCCAGGCCGCTCGGCGATCGGCGTCGAGGTGCCCAACCACACCCGCCAGCTGGTCGCGCTCGGTGACCTGCTGGTGTCGCCCGAGGCAGCCGCTGCCGACGGCCCGCTCGACGTCGCGATCGGCAAGGACATCGCCGGCAAAGCGGTGTTCCTCGACCTCGCCACCACGCCGCACCTCCTGATCGCCGGCGCGACCGGTGCTGGCAAGTCCAGCGGCATCAACTGCATCATCACGTCACTGCTCATGCGCACCACACCCGACCAGGTTCGCCTCATCCTCATCGACCCCAAGCAGGTCGAGATGGGCCAGTACAACCGGCTGCCGCACCTGCTCACCCAGCCGGTCACGAACCCCAAGAAGGCGGCCAACGCCCTCGGGTGGGCCGTCAAGGAGATGGAGCGCCGCTACGATCTGCTCTTCGAGGTCGGCTTCCGGGACATCGGCGGCTACAACTCGGCGTTCGACCGCGGTGAGCTGGGAGCCAGTCAGGAGCTCCCGGCGGACGACGTGGAGCCGGTCACGCAGCCGGCCACCGCGCGGTACGAGCGCCTGCCGTACATCGTCGTCGTCGTCGACGAGCTCAACGACCTGATGATGGTCGCCGCCCGCGACGTCGAGGAGTCGATCACCCGCATCGCCCAGAAGGCACGGGCCGTCGGCATCCACCTGATCGTCGCCACCCAGCGGCCCAGCGTGAACGTCATCACCGGCGTGATCAAGGCCAACATCCCGGCCCGCATGGCCTTTGCCGTGTCGAGCCTCACCGACTCACGCGTCATCCTCGACCAGCCCGGTGCGGAGAAGCTGGTCGGGAAGGGCGACATGCTCCTCCTGCCCGGCAACTCCTCGGTCGCCCAGCGCGTCCAGGGCTCGTTCGTCGGTGAGGACGAGGTCCGCCAGGTCGTCGCCCACTGGCGGCGCCAGTCCCCAGAGGTCGCCTACGTCAGCGGCGTCGAGGACAACGACATCTCGAACGGCGACGACCACGTCACGGCGAATGCGAACGCGTTCTCGGCCGGTGGCGACGACGACGACGAGGCGATGACCCGCCAGGCGATGGAGCTCGTCGTTCGGAGCCAACTGGGGTCGACATCCATGCTGCAGCGCAAGTTGAAGGTCGGCTTCGCCCGTGCCGGGCGGATCATGGACCTCCTCGAGCAGCGCGGCGTGGTCGGCCCGAGCGAGGGGTCCAAGGCGCGAGCCGTGCTGATGACCGTCGAGGAGTACGAACTGCGCGAGCAGGACGGGCAGGGTTGACGCTCCGCGACTGGCTGCGCGGCGCCGCCGACATCGAGTGCTGCTACCTCACGACGATGGGCCGCCGCAGCGGCGAGCCGCACGAGATCGAGATCTGGTTCGGCGTGATCGACGACACGCTGTACCTGATCTCGGGCAACGGGACGGGCGCTGACTGGTACCGCAACCTGCTCGTCGACCCGATCGTGACGATCCGCATCGACGACGAGCACCGTCCGGGGCGGGCCAGGGTCGTCGACGATCCGCACGAGCGCCAGCGGGTCGGTGACGTGATGGGCGCCAAGTACGTCTACGACGACCCGTCGATCGGCCTGACGTCGGAGGCGTGGTGCTACGACGTACCCGCGGTCGCCGTCGAGTTGGATGGGCGGGGATAGCCTCGATCGACGTGCCCCAGCGCTTCTACCTCGAGACGCTGGGCTGTCCGAAGAACCAGGTCGACTCCGAGAAGCTGGTCGGCAACCTGCTCGCCGATGGGTTGGCGCTCGTGTCGCGGCCGGAGGACGCCGACCTCGTGGTCGTCAACACGTGCGCCTTCATCGAGGACGCCCGCAAGGAGTCGATCGACACGATCCTCGCCCTCGACGACCGGCGCAAGGACGGCGCCCGCCTCGTCGTCACCGGCTGCATGGCCGAGCGCTACGGCGCCGAGCTGGCCGAGGCGCTGCCGGAGGTCGATCAGGTCGCCGGCTTCGGTGTGCCCGTGGCGCTGCTCGAGCCCGCGGCCGTCGCGGTGGGCGTC
>JBEVOM010000014.1:0-12745 GCA_040507575.1 Ilumatobacteraceae bacterium | reverse complement strand
ATGAGCTCGACCACCACGATGATGGCTCGGCCTTCGACCGCGCCGACGCGGGCGCCGACCAGCGGCGCCGGGACGTCGGCGCCCTCGTCGGCGCCGCGGTCGGTCGCCGACCGCCGCCGGGAGGCCCTGGAGCGGATGAACGGGCGAAGCGCCGTGACGGTCGCCGAGGGCAAGCGGGCGACGAAGACCCGGCGCACCGATCGGATCGGCATGTGGGACGTGCAGCACGGGCCGGCCCCGGCCGCCTACTACGTCATCGGCATCGTGGTCGCCGTGTTCATCCTGCTCGGACTCGTCATGGTGCTGTCGGCGTCGGCGGGCGTCGAGGCGTCGCGGGGCAACAGTCCGTACCACGTGTTCACACGCCAGGTGACGTGGGCCGGCATCGGGCTCGTCGGGATGTTCGTCGGGATGCGCATGCACCTCATGTGGGTGCGCCGTCTCGCCATCCCGCTGATCGTCCTGGGGGGTGTGGGGATGGCGTTGCCGTTCGTGCCGGGCGTCGGCACGACGATCAACGACGCCCGGGCGTGGGTCCAGCTGGGCTCGTTCAGCATCCAACCCTCGGAGTTCCTGAAGCTGGTCCTGGTCATCTTCGTCGCCGATCTGCTGGTGCGCCGCCAGGACGTCCTGTCCGACGTCAAGCGCAGCCTCCGCCCGATCCTGTTCCTGGCCGTCGGCGCCGGTGGGGCGTGCCTCGCCCAGAACGACCTCGGCTCGGCGATCGTGATGGTCGCGATCATCCTGAGCGTCGCGTTCATCGGCGGCGTGCCGCTGTCGCCGATGCTCGTGACCGCCCTCGCCGCGGCAGGTGCGGCGTTGGCGTTCGTGTTCTCCACGGCCTACCGGTTCGACCGCTTCACCGCGTTCCTCGACATCACGGGTCACCGCGACCGCCTGTCGTACCAGACGTACCAGGGCTTCTTGTCGATCGCCGACGGCGGCCTGACCGGGTCGGGCGTCGGGGCCGGCAACGGCAAGCTCGGGTACCTGCCGCTGGCCCACAGCGACTTCATCTTCGCCGTCGTCGCCGACGAGCTCGGCTTCGTCGGCTCGCTGGCCGTCGTCGGCGGGTTCATGCTGCTCACCTGGTTCGGGATCCAAGCCGCGCTGGCCGCCCCCGACCGGTTCTCGATGCTCCTGGCCGGTGGCATCACGAGCTGGTTCGCCGTCCAGGCCGTGATCAACCTCGGTGGCGTCACCGGGCTGATGCCGGTCACCGGGCTGACCCTGCCGTTCTTCTCGGCCGGTGGCTCCTCGCTGTTCGCCTCGATGACGGCGGCCGGGCTGCTGTTGAACGTGGCCCGCCGCTCGGCATGAGGTCCGCCGTCCCCGGCCCGGCGGCGGCCGCCGGGGCTCTCGGCGCGCCGCGCCCGCCCGCCCGATCGACCGAGCTGGCCCGACGTTGACCGGGCGCGCGTTCGCGGTCGTGACCGGGGGCGGCACGGCGGGACACGTCCTGCCGGCGCTGGCGATCGCCGAGTCGCTCGTCGACGCCGGTCACGACCCGACCACCATCCACTACGTCGGTGCGGCCCGTGGCATCGAGACGCGCCTGGTGCCGGCGACCCCGTTCCCCCACACGTTCCTCGACGTCGTCGGCCTGCAGCGCGAGCTCAACCGGCGCAACGTCACGCTCAACGCCACGATGGTCCCGAAGCTCGCCGCCGCCACCCGTCGGGCCGTGCGCCTGCTGCGGACCCTCGCCCCCCGGGTGGTCGTGTCGGTCGGCGGGTACGCCAGCCTGCCGAGCGTGCTCGCGGCGCGCCGGCTGCGGATCCCCGTCGTCGTCGTCAGCTACGACCTGCGACCGGGTCAGGCCAGCAAGCTGGCCGCCCGCTTCGCTGCCGTGTCGGCGGTCGCCTACCCGGGGTCGCCGCTGCCGCGCGCCGTCGTCACCGGCGCCCCGTTGCGGCGCCGGCTCCGCGCCGTCGACCGGACCGGCGATCGGCTCGATGCCCGGCGCCAGCTCGACCTCCCGGCGGACCGCTTCGTCGTCGCCGTCACCGGGGGGTCGCAGGGCTCGTCGGCGCTGAACGCCGCCGTTACCTCCTACGTCCGGGCCAACGCCACCGACATCGGGCTCGCCGTCCGTCAGGTCGTCGGCGAGCGGTTCCTGGCCGACGTCCGGGCCTCGTCGGCGGACGTGGTGCCCGCAGGTGGCGTGCTGCACCAGGTCATCGGCTACGACGACCGCATCGAGCTGACGTACGCCGCTGCTGATGTGCTCGTCGGCCGCGGCGGAGCCAGCACGGTCGCCGAGGTCGCCGTCACGGGCACGCCGTCGATCCTCGTGCCCTGGCCGCTCGCCGCCGAGGACCACCAGACGCTCAACGTGCGGTGGCTCTCCGACCAGGGTGGCGCCATCCTCCTGCCCGAGCCCGAGCTCGGCCGTCTCGCCGCGCTCATCGACGAGTTGCGTGCCGACCCCGCCCGTCTCGCCGACCTGGGGCAGCGGGCGCACTCGGCCGGCGACCTCCACCGCCACGGCACGCTGGTGGAGGTCATCGAGCGGGTGGCCGCGGCCACCGAGTGATGCCCGGTCGACGAGGACCGTCAGCTCCTAGCCTGGTCGCACCGATGACCACCGTCCTGCCCGCCCCTGCGCCTGACGCACCCCTCGACCTGTCGCGGCCGTTGCGGCTGCACGTCGTCGGCGTCGGCGGCCCCGGCATGAGCGCGATCGCCATCACGCTCGCCGAGATGGGCCACCAGGTGTCGGGCAGCGACCTGCGCGACCAGCCGGTCCTCGACCGGGTGCGGGCCGCCGGCGTGGAGGTGCTCGTCGGCCACGACCCCGGCATCGTCGTCGGATGCGACGCCGTCACGTCGTCCACGGCCATCCCGGACCGCAACATCGAGCTGCGGGCCGCTCGTGACCTCGGCATCCCCACGTTGCGCCGGGCCGGGATGCTGGCGTCGATCTGCGCCCAGGCCCGTTCGGTCGGCGTGGCCGGGACCCACGGCAAGACGACGACGACCTCGATGCTCATGCTGATGCTGGCCGAGGCCGGGCTGGGCCCCAGCTTCATCGTCGGCGGCGACGTGATGGATGCCGGGACCGGAGCGCATTGGACGGGCGGCGAGCTGCTCGTCGTCGAGGCCGATGAGAGCGACGGCACACACGTGCAGCTGCCGCTGGTGGGGACGATCCTCCTCAACGTCGAGCTCGACTTCCTCGAGCACTACGGCACGTTCGAGGCCCTGCTGCGCAGCTTCGACCAGTACCTCGGCCAGATCCCGGGCCCGAAGGTGCTGTGCGCCGACGACCCGGTGTGCGCCGAGCTCGCCACGCGCCACGACGCGATCACATACGGGCTGGCCGCCACCGCCGACGTCAGGGCGGTCGAGGCCCACTCGGCCGGCGGCTCGTTCGAGTTCGGTGTCGAGCGGCGCCGCGGCGACGGTTCGATCGAGCGGGTCGGGCACGTGCGCCTGCCCCTGCGCGGGATGCACAACGTCGTGAACGCGACCGGCGCGATCGCGATGGCCCTGCAGCTCGGGGCCCCGTTCGACGCCTGCCGAGACGCGCTGGCCCGGTTCGGAGGCGTGGCCCGGCGCTTCGACATCCGGGGGTTCGACGGGGGGGCGACGTTCGTGGACGACTACGGCCACCTGCCGGCCGAGATCGCCGCCGTCATCGCCGCCGCTCGCGAGAGCGGGGACGGCTGGCAGCGGGTCGTCGTGGCGTTCCAGCCCAACCGGTTCAACCGCATCTCCGAGATGTGGCAGGAGTACGCCGACGCGTTCGTGGGCGCCGACGTGATCGTGCTGACCGAGATCTACCCGTCGGGGACGACTCCGATGCCGGGTGTCACGGGTCGGCTGATCGTCGATGCGGTCGTCGCCGCTCACCCCCAGGCGCGCGTCGTGTGGCTGCCGCGTCGTGACGACGTGGTGTCGTTCCTGGCCGGCGAGATCGGCCGTGGTGACGTGTGCATCTCGATGGGCTGTGGCGACATCGCGACGCTGCCCGAGGAGGTGCTCGCGCGGCGGACCGAACGGCGCATGCCGTGAGCGCCGTGGTCGACACGTCCTCCATCGCCACGGCGGCGCACCTGCTCGGCGATCGCGCCGTGCGCGACGAGCCGCTGGCTCCGATGACGACGTATCGGGTCGGTGGGTCGGCGGCGTTGTTCGTACGGGCCCGCACGATCGACGACCTGGTCGCCGTCGCCGCGGCGCGCCACGCCACGGGGCTGGCGGTGCTGGTGGTGGGTCGAGGTTCGAACATGCTCGTCGCCGACGCCGGCTTCGTCGGCATCGCCGTGAGCATCTCCGACCTGGAGGGCGCGACGGCCGACGCGATCACGGAGCCTGGCGCGGGCGGCAGCATCGTCACCGCCGGGGGAGGGGTCCTCCTGCCCGTGCTCGCCCGTCGCACCGCAGCCGCCGGGTTCACCGGGTTCGAGTGGGCCGTCGGTGTTCCCGGCTCGGTCGGCGGTGCGGTGAAGATGAACGCCGGCGGTCACGGCTCCGACATCGCCGCCTGCCTCGTCGATGCCGACGTCGTCGATCTCGACGCGGCGGTGCCGGTCGTCGTGACGGTCCCGGTGACCGAGCTCGGACTGCGCTTCCGGGGGTCGGACGTCGGCGACGCCCAGATCGTCACCAGCGCCCGCCTGCGTCTCCAGCCCGGCGACCGGGCGGCATCCGAGGCGACGATCAAGGAGATCGTCCGGTGGCGGCTCGACCATCAGCCCGGCGGCCAGAACTGCGGCTCGGTGTTCGTCAACCCGGTCCCGGGTGAGGTCAGTGCGGCCAGCCTGATCGACGGCCTCGGGCTGCGTGGGCTGCGAATCGGCTCGGCCACCGTGTCGGAGAAGCACGCCAACTTCATCCAGGCCGCCGAGGGCGGCTCGGCAGCCGACGTCCGGGCCGTCATCGAGGAGGTGCGGACGAGGGTCGCCGCAGGCACCGGGCACCTCCTGCGCAGCGAGGTCCGCCTCGTCGGCTTCCCGGACGGCGACGTCTCGTGAGCCGTCCCGACCGACCGCCATCACCGCGAGGGTCCTTGCCGGGCGCCGACGTGCCGTCGGCCGAGGTGCTCGACGAGCTGTTGCGGGCGTTCTCGGTCGACGTCAACGACGAGGCGCGCAACGAGCGCGTCGATCTGGACAGCCCTGAGGTCGAGGAACTGCTCACGCCGGCGGCGGCCGATCCGGACGAGCACCCCATGGACCCTCGACCTCACGACGAGGTTGAGACAGAGCGCGAGATGGCGGCCGGGCGTGCGGGCGACGTGGATCGTGAGGTGGAGGCGGAGGTCACCGTCGAGTCCGAGGTGGAGGTCACCGTCGAGTCCGAGGTGGAGGTCGACGTCGAGTCCGAGGTGGAGGTCGAGGTCGAGCCCGAGGTGGAGGTCGACGTGGAGACCGGGCCGGCGCCGGGCGCCGAGATCGGGACGTCTCCCGGGGCGACGCCAGCAGGCCTGAGCGACGAGCCCGCCGGAGCACTGGCCGCCGGCGGGCCATCGGCTGCCGTGGCCGAGTCACCGGCCGAGCCGTCACCGGCCGAGCCGGCCACCGACGTGACGCCCGGCCCGCGGACGATCGTGATCGACGCCGCCCACGACCCGCCCGACGCCGTCTACCTCACGCCGGGGGACCCCCTGCTCAACCGGCCGGTCGGCGCGTCCGCCGCCGGCTCGGCCACGGTCGACCCCGCGGCCACGTCCGGCGACACGACGATCTTCATCGACGACCGGCCGACCGGCCAGACGCTGACGCTCGAGGAAGCGACCGGGTCGGCGACGCGCATGGAGCCGCGGCTGCGCGATCGGCGCATCGCGGTGAAGCGAGGTGTCGGGCGTCGACGGCTGCGGTGGGCGATCGCCGCCCTGGTCGTGATCGGCCTGGTCGTGGCCGCGCTGGCGGTGCTCGGCTCGGGGCTCTTCGCGATCGAGGACGTCGAGGTCGAAGGGGTCGTCTACACCGACCCGGCCAAGCTCGACGAGGTCGTGCAGCAGTTGCTCGGCGAGCCCGTGCTGCGAGCGGACACCGACGAGGCCGAGCGCGAGCTCGAGCTCATCCCGTGGGTGGAGGCGGCGCGGGTCACGACCGACTTCCCGCACGGCGCCACGATCGAGATCCGGGAGCGCGTGGCCACCGCCACGTTCGAGGGTCCCGACGGCCGCTATCGCGTCATCGACACCCACGGGAGGGTCCTCGACGTGCTCGACGGCGAGCCGGTCGAGTACATGACGATCATCAGCGCCGACGCGCCCGCAATCGAGGCCGGCCAGTTCTCGCCCCAGGGCTTCGCCGCCGCGGCGAGCCTGGTGCAGGCTCTGACCCCCGAGCTCGAGGCGCTGGCGCAGTCGGTCGCGGTGACGGGCGACGGCAGTGATCTGCGGATGATGATGTCCAACGGGATCGAGGCCCGCTTCGGGGCCGCTCGCGACCTGGTGACGAAGCTGGTCCTCCTGCAGACCAGCCTGGACAAGCTCGACGTCGCCGGGATGTCGTACATCGACGTGTCGACGAACGAGGTGACGACCGGATGAGCACCGCGCGCCGACCGTGCAGTGACCGTGCGGCGAGCGCGCAGCGACCGTGCGGCGAGCGCGCAACGGGACGGTGATGCACCGTTTCCGGGCTCCGACGTGCGAGAATGGGAAATGACCTGCGGTCCGGACGGTCGTTCGCCCACCTCGACGAGCCGACACCCCACGACGCGCATCACCGGACTGCCGAGATGAACGCACGACCCACGCTCAACAGAACGATCACAGGGAGGTCACGCTGATGGCCGGCGCGCCCCAGAACTATCTCGCGGTGATCAAGGTCATCGGTGTCGGCGGCGGCGGTGTGAACGCGGTCAACCGGATGATCGACGCCGGGTTGAAGGGCGTCGAGTTCATCGCCGTCAACACCGACGCCCAGGCGCTGCTGATGAGCGACGCCGACCTCAAGCTGGACATCGGGCGCGACCTCACCCGCGGGCTCGGCGCCGGCAGCGATCCGGAGGTCGGGCGGGCCGCCGCGGAGAGCCACCACGAAGAGATCGAGGAGATGGTGAAGGGCGCCGACATGGTGTTCATCACCGCCGGCGAGGGTGGCGGCACGGGCACCGGCGGTGCACCGGTCATCGCCGAGATCTCGCGCAACCTCGGGGCCCTGACCATCGGCGTCGTGACCAGGCCGTTCTCGTTCGAGGGCCGCCGCCGCGCCGTCCAGGCCGACTCCGGCGTGCAGCGCCTGAAGGAGAAGGTCGACACGCTGATCGTCATCCCCAACGACCGCTTGCTCAGCGTGGCCAACGACAAGACCAGCGTGCTCAACGCGTTCAAGATGGCCGACGAGGTCCTGCTGCAGGGCGTGTCGGGCATCACCAACCTGATCACGACGCCCGGCCTCATCAACACCGACTTCGCCGACGTCAAGATGGTCCTGTCGCAGGCCGGGTCCGCCCTCATGGGCATCGGGCAGGCCAGCGGCGACGAACGAGCCGTCTCGGCGGCCAAGGCCGCGATCTCCAGCCCGTTGCTCGAGGCGGCCATCGACGGCGCCCGCGGCGTGCTGCTCAACATCACCGGCCCGTCGAGCATGGGCCTGTTCGAGATGAACGCAGCGGCCGAGATCATCCACGGCGTGGCGCACGCCGACGCCAACATCATCTTCGGCACGGTCATCGACGACGAGATGGGCGACGAGGTCAAGGTCACGGTCATCGCCGCCGGCTTCGACCGCCTCGACGGCGTCGGCGCCGGCTCGCTGGCCACGGCAGGCGGGAAGTCGCCGTCCACGATCTCGGAGCTCTTCGCCGAGGACGAGGCCGATCCGCTCGATCCCGACGACGACGACGACTTCGACGTGCCGTCGTTCCTGCGCTGACGGCCGCGCTGCCTGCCTTCCCGGACCTGGCGTCGCGACTGGCCACGGTCCGCGCCCGCATCGCCGGCGCCGGTGACGGCGCAGTCGAGGTGCTCGCCGTCACCAAGGGCTTCGGCCCCCCAGCCGTCGTCGCCGCCGCCGCCGCCGGTCTGGACAAGATCGGGGAGAACTACGCCCAGGAGCTCGCCACGAAGGCTTCGGCGGCGTCGGCCGCCGGGCTCGCCGTGCACTTCATCGGTCGCCTGCAGTCGAACAAGGTGCGCCAGCTGGCGGGCGTGGTCGACGTCTGGGAGACCGTCGACCGGCCGCGGCTGGTGGCGGAGCTGGCCCGGCGGGCGCCCGGCACGACGATCCTCGTGCAGGTCGACTCCAGCGATGAGGCGGCCGCCGGCAAGGGCGGGTGCTCGCCCGCCGAGGTCGGCGACCTCGTCGCCGCTGCCCTCGACGCCGGACTCGTCGTCGACGGCCTGATGACCGTGGGTCCGACCACCGGGGGGCCTGACGCGGCGCGCGCCGGCTTCCGTCGGACCCGGCGCCTCGCCGACGAGCTCGGCTTGAGGACGTGCTCGATGGGCATGAGCGGCGACCTCGAGGTGGCGGTCGAAGAGGGGTCGACGCGGGTGCGCGTCGGCACGGCGCTGTTCGGGCCGCGGGGTCAGGCGTCCGCGGACGCTCTGACCTCATGAGATAGCGTGACCAGCGCAGGAGGAACCGGATGTCATTCTGGAAGAAGACCATGGACTACCTCGGTCTGGGCCCCGACGATGCCTACGACGACTATGACGAGCACGTCGAGCCCGAGCCGCCGGCTCGCTCCTCGCGCTCGGCGAGCGAGGGCACGTCGCGCAACAGTCGGTCGTCCGGGAACCGGAACTGGCCAGCGGAGTCCGACGAGACCACGATCCGTGCCGTGCCGGCGCGCCCGAGCTTCCCGTCGCGCGACTTCGAGTCGCCGGCCCGGCGGGCGGCCCAGGCGGTGGGCGACGACTCGGGTGCCCATGCCCGCTCGCAGCCGTCGCGCTCGGCGCCCCGGCTGGCCCCGGCACCGACCGGGACGGCCGAACCGTCGACCGTCCGCCCCCGGCGCTTCGACCAGGCCCAGGAGCTGGCCGACAAGTTCAAGGACGGCCAGGCCGTCATCTTGAACCTGGAGGCCGCCGAGCGCGACGTGGCCCGCCGGCTGATCGACTTCGCCAGTGGCGTCTGCTACTCGCTCGACGGGTCCATGGAGAAGGTGGCGACCGGGGTCTACCTGCTCAAGCCGGCCGCCCAGCGGGTCCACCGATTCGACGACTACGAGAGTTGAGCCCATGGCATTGAGCCCACAGAGCATCCGGGACACGACGTTCAAGTCGGCCAAGCGCGGTTACGACCAGTCCGAGGTCAACGCGTTCGTCGACGAGGTCGCCGCCACCGTCGAAGCGGCCCAGAACGAGGCCACTGCGATGGAGGCACGTGCTCGGGCCGCCGTGGCGCGCCTCCAGGAGCTCTCCCAGCAGTCGAGCGAGTCGTCGGCCAGCGAACCGTCGAACGACGTCAACCTCAAGGTCGACGAGGCCGAGACGATCAGTCGCACGCTGCTGCTGGCCCAGCGGACCGCCGACACCACGATCGCCGAGGCCCAGGCCGAGGCCGACCGGGTCCTCGCCGCCGCCCGCGACGAGGCGTCGGGCAACCTCGACGGCGCCCGCCAGGAGTCCGAGCGGCTCATCGAGGAGGCCAAGGCCGACGCCCGTCGGGCCGGCGAGACCGAGCGGGTGCAGGTCGAGGGCGAGGTCCAGGCCCTGTTGGCCCGCCGTGACTTCCTGGAGGCCGACGTCGACCACCTCGAGCAGTACCTCGTGGCCCAGCGCGAGCGGATCACCGAAGCCGTCGGCGCGCTGCAGGACCTCGTGTCCCGGATCCCCGACGGGCTCGCCGACATGCGCCGGCCCCTGATGTCGGCGGCGGCCGAGCCGCCACCGTCGAGCGACGCCCCGGGTGAGGACGATCCGTTCGACGTCACCGACGCCGACCTCGCCGCGCAGGCCGAGGCCGTGGTGGGCGGCGATGTCGCCGGGACGGTCGACGAGCAGTCCGAGATCGCCGAGATCACCAAGGTGGCGACGAGTGGCGCCGAGCGCACCGCCGACGCGACGCCGACCGAGCCGGGCCGACCCTTGTTCGACGACGACGGCGAGCCGACCGCCCAACTCGGCATGGTGAATCCCCAGGATCGGTGACCGGTGGGCCCGGTAGCATCGTCGTCAACGGCGATGACGAGGCGATCACCTTCGAGCTGTCGGAAGAACGGGACGCTGCGGCGTCCTCACTAGACCCGACCGGGTCCGGCCCGTCACCGCCGGTGCAAACGAGTGGCGGCTCGCCGTGGCGGGCCGCAAGCAGGGTGGTACCGCGGTACCTGCCGCCGTCGGCGGTCAGGGCCCGTCCTTGCGCAGCCGAACCAGCGCAGGAGCCACTCGAATGTCCGCACCGTCCAACCCGATGGATCGGCGATATCCGCAGGTCGTCGCCCAACCGGACTTCCCGCGCCTCGAGGTCGAGATCCTCGAACGTTGGCAGCGGGAGTCCACGTTCTTCGAGTCGATCGCCCAGCGCGAAGCCGCCGGCGCCGACGAGTTCGTGTTCTACGACGGGCCCCCGTTCGCCAACGGCCTGCCCCACTACGGCCACCTGCTGACCGGTTTCGTCAAGGACGCCGTCCCGCGCTACCGGACGATGCGTGGGCAGGTCGTCTCGCGCCGCTTCGGCTGGGACTGCCACGGCCTGCCGGCCGAGATCGAGGCCGAGAAGGAGCTCGGCATCCAGGGGCACCCGGAGATCACCGCGTTCGGCATCGCCGAGTTCAACGACGCCTGCCGCACCAGCGTGCTGCGCTACGCCGACGAGTGGAAGCGCTACGTCGACCGCCAGGCCCGCTGGGTCGACTTCGACCATGACTACAAGACCCTCGACCTCGACTACATGGAGAGCGTCATGTGGGCCTTCAAGACGCTGTGGGACAGGGGGCTGGTCTACGAGGGGTTCCGCGTGCTCGCCTACTGCTGGCGCTGCGAGACGCCGCTCAGCAACACCGAGACCCGGATGGACGACGTGTACCGCGACCGCCAGGACCCGGCGCTGACCGTCGCCTTCGAGCTCGTCGACGGCGCGCACGCCGGGTCCCGCCTGCTGGCGTGGACGACCACGCCGTGGACGCTGCCGGCCAACCTGGCCGTCGCCGTGGGACCTGACATCGACTACGTCGTCGTCGATCACGGCGGCGATCGCGTCCTCCTGGCCGCCGACCGCCTCGACGCGTACGCGGCCGAGCTCCCCGACCGGGTGGTCCTCGACACGGTGAAGGGGGCCGACCTCGCCGGCGCCCACTACCGCCCCCTGTTCGACTTCTTCACCGATGTCGAGCGCTTCGGCACCGCGCAGGCGTTCCAGGTCCTGGCCGCCGACTTCGTGTCGACCGAGGACGGGACCGGAATCGTCCACATGGCTCCCGGCTTCGGCGAGGAGGACCAGGTCGCCTGCAACGCGGTCGGCATCCCGACGCTCGTGCCGATGGACGAGCACGGCCGCTACACCGCCGAGGTCCGGCCGTGGGTCGGCGAGCACGTCTTCGACGCCAACCCCCAGGTGATCCGGCACCTCAAGGACGTCGGCGTCGTGCTCCGCCACGAGACCTACGACCACTCGTACCCGCACTGCTGGCGATGCGCCCAACCGCTCGTGTACCGAGCCATCTCGTCGTGGTTCGTCCAGGTCACGGCGTTCCGCGACCGGATGGTCGAGCTCAACGACGACATCACCTGGGTCCCCGAGCACCTCAAGCACGGCAGCTTCGGGAAGTGGCTGCAGAACGCCCGCGACTGGTCGATCAGCCGCAACCGCTTCTGGGGCTCGCCGATCCCGGTGTGGCGCAGCGACTCCGCGGAGTTCCCCCGTGTGGACGTGTACGGCTCGCTGGCCCAGCTGGAGGCCGACTTCGGCGTCCCGGTGACCGACCTGCACCGCCCCGGCGTCGACGAGCTGGTGCGCCCCAACCCCGATGACCCGACCGGCACGTCGATGATGCGGCGCGTCCCCGAGGTCCTCGACTGCTGGTTCGAATCGGGTTCGATGCCGTTCGCCCAGGTCCACTATCCGTTCGAGAACACGGCGTGGTTCGAGGACCACTACCCGGGCGACTTCATCGTCGAGTACACCGGCCAGACGAGGGGATGGTTCTACACGCTCCACGTCCTGGCGACGGCCCTGTTCGACCGGCCGGCGTTCCAGACGTGCGTCAGCCATGGCATCGTCCTCGGTTCCGACGGGCTGAAGATGTCCAAGAGCCTGCGCAACTACCCGGACCCGATGGAGGTGTTCGACAGCAACGGCGCCGACGCCATGCGCTGGTACCTGCTGTCGTCGCCGATCCTGCGGGGCAACGACTTCTCGGTCACGGCCGCCGGCCTGCGCGACACGGCCCGCCAGGTGCTGCTCCCGCTGTGGAACGCGTGGTCGTTCCTCTCCCTGTACGCCAACGTCGCCGGGTACCAGGGGACGGTGCGCCCGCCGGCCGAGGCGTCGGCCGGGTCCCGCACGGTGCCCTGGTACCCGGCCACGTTGGCGTAGAGGGCCAGGAAGGACCACGCGTTCCACAGCGGGAGCAGCACCTGGCGGGCCGCGTCCCGCAGCCCGGTGGCGGTGACCGAGAAGTCGTTGCCGCGCAGGATCGGCGACGACAGCAGGTACCAGCGCATGGCGTCGGCGCCGTTGGAGTCGAAGACCTCCATCGGATCCGGGTAGTTGCGCAGGCTCTTGGACATCTTCAGCCCGTCGGCGCCGAGGACGATGCCGTGGCTGACGCACGTCTCGAACGCCGGCCGGTCGAACAGGGCCGTGGCCAGGACGTGCAGCGTGTAGAACCAGCCGCG
>JBEVOM010000005.1:0-9663 GCA_040507575.1 Ilumatobacteraceae bacterium | reverse complement strand
GAGGCGTCGCCGGGCGCGGCGCCGTCGTGCGGAACCGCGTCCGTCCCGGCGACGGTCTCGGTGGGCGGCGCCGTCCCGTCGCTGCGGAGCGCGTCGTGGTCAGCGCCGCCGCCGCTGACGACGACGATGAACGCGGCGATCATCACCGCGGCCGCGGCCAGGAGGCGGTTGCGGACCTTCGGGTCGACGGGCGCCGGCGGCGGCCCGTCCAGCCCGACGTCGAGGACGCGCCGTCCGTCCGGCTCGTCGAGCGGCATCACGATGGCTCGGGCGCGGCGAGCCCCGGGTCGAGCTCGTCGCGCTCCTGCACGGCGACGCCGGCCAGGACCAGCGCGATCCCGACGAGGTCGAGCGCCGACGGCCGCTGGTCGAGCGCCAGCCAGCCGATCAGCACGGCGGTCACGGGCAGCAGCGCGAGGAGCAGCGAGAACCGGCGCACCGGGATCCGCCGCATCACGTGCTGGTCGATGCCGTACCCGATGGCATTCGAGAAGACGCCGACCAGCAGGCAGGCGATCAGCAGGCGCGGGGTCGTCCACACGATCGTGCTGCCGGGTGCCCCGAACGGCGTCAGCGCCACCGCGCCGATCGCCAGGCCGACGCCGAGCCCGGCGACGCCGGGGCGGGCCTGGGCGACCCGCGATCCGACGACGATGTACGTGGCCCAGCAGGCTGACGCCGCCAGCAGCCACCCCAGGCCGGCCGCGTTCCCGTCGAGCTCGACTCCGCCGAGGACGACGACGCCGATGACGGCGAGCACGAGAGCGCCGGCGTTGCGGGCGCTGCGCGTCATCACCGCGGCGACGGTGATCGGCCCGATGAACTCGATGGTCACGCTCTTGCCGAGATCGGTGCGGTCGATGGCGAGGTAGAAGAACGTGTTCATCGACGCGGTCGCGATGCCGAACACGGCAGCGGCCGCGAGCTGGCGGCGCGTCCAGCCCCGCCAGAACGCGCCCGACACGGCGAGGACGGCGATGGCCGCCCCGATCACCCGGATCCAGGCCACCGTCTGCGGTGCGACCTGGTCGAACAGCAGGACGGCGATCGTGGCGCCGACGTACTGCGCGACAGCCGAGAGGATGAACAGGGCCTCGGGCGACGACGAGTCGAGGAACCCGCCGACCCGGCGCGTCGGTTCCGGTCGGGCGGGCCCGGCGCCGGCGATCGTCCTCGTCGTCGAGACCGCAGCCGTCCCCCCGGGCGGCGGCCAGCTCACGGGCCGGCGACGTGGGTGCCGCGGTGACTCGCGTCGGGGACGGTCGGTGCGCCGCTCACTCGAACAGGTCGGGGTCCGTGCGACAGATCTCCTGCCAGAGCGGCTGGAAGCTGAACCAGCCGGCCAACGGGAACCCCGTCTGCGACGCCGTGTACGTGGCGTACTCCGGCCTGATCTCCTTGGGCTGGCCGGCGGCCATCGCCATCAGCTGGGCCTGGCACGATCGCTCCATCGAGATGAACCAGAAGGCGGCTTCGTCGACGGTCTCGCCGACGGTGAACAGGCCGTGGTTCTGGTGGATGGCGGCCTTGCCGTCGGGGAACGCGGCGGCCAGCTCCTTGCCGGCCTCCACGTCGAACACGACCGCGCCGCCCTGCTCGGTGATGACGCGGTGGTCGTCGTAGAACATGCAGGCGTCCTGGGTCAGCGGGGCCAGCGGGATGCCGAGCGACGAGAACGCTTTGCCGTGCGGCGAGTGGGCGTGGGCGGCGGCGACGACATCGGGGCGCGCCTGGTGGATCGCCGAGTGGATCACGAACGCCGCACGGTTCACCGGCGCGCTCCCGACGACCACCTCACCCTGGTGGTTGACCAGGAGCAGGTCGCTGACCGTCATGTGGCGGAAGCTGAGCCCGAACGGGTTGACCCAGAAGTGGTCGGGGAACTCGGGGTCGCGCACCGTGATGTGGCCGGCGACGCCCTCACCGAACCCGAAGCGCCCGAAGATCCGCAGCGCGCCGGCCAGCTTCTCCTGGCGGTGGCGCCGCTCCTCTTCGACGGTCTCGAAGACCGCCGGTCCCGTGATGCCGACCACCTTCGGGGTGAGCGCGACCCCGTTGATGCTCGGAGGGGTGGTTCCGGGCGGGGCGACGTCCGGCCCGGTCGTGATCTGCTCGGTCAGCGCCATGGGACGAGGCTACTGCTGGCCCGCCGCGGCGATGATGGGCACATGAACCGGGCTGTCATGCCGTCCTCGATCGCCCCACCCGCGGCCAGCTACGCCCACGCCGTGCTCAGTGAGGGCGCCGGGCGGCTGCTGCACACGTCCGGCGTCGTGCCGATCGCACCCGACGGATCGGTGCCCGACGACGTCGGCGAGCAGGCGACGATCGTGTGGGGCAACATCGCCGCCATCCTGACCGACGCCGGGATGGCGGTCGACGACATCGTGTCCGTCACCACCTACGTCGTCGTCGGCGAGCCGCTCGGTCCGGTGATGGCGGCTCGCGATGCCGCGTTCGCCGGTCACATCGCGGCGTCGACCCTGGTGTGCGTTCCCGCGTTGGCGCAGCCGGCGTGGCGCATGGAGGTCGCCATCGTCGCCGCAGCCGGTGGCTGACGTGCCGGCAACGCCGCCCGGCACGAAGCATTGAGGCCGATCTTCGCCATCCTGGCGGCGGCGGTGCTCTGGGGCACATCCGGCACGTCCCTCGAGCTCGGCCCCGACGCGGCGACACCGCTCGGTGTCGGTGCCCTGCGGATCGTCGTCGGCGCCGCCGCGCTGTGGGTGCTGGCCGGCCGGGCCGACCACCCGCGTTGGCGCGACCACGCGCTCGTGCTGGTCGTCGCCGGGTTCGGCGTCGCCGGCTACCAGAGCACGTTCTTCACGGCCACGGAGCGCTCGGGCGTCGCCCTCGGAACGATCGTCGCGCTGGGCTCGGGTCCGGTGTTCGCCGGCATCCTCGACGCCGCCTGGTTCCGCCGACCGCCGTCGGCGGTGTGGGCGCGGGCGACGGCGGTGGCGGTGACGGGCGGCGCGCTGCTCGTCGCGGCCCAGGGCGGGTCGGCGACGCTCGATGCCGTCGGCATCGCGTGCGCGCTGGCCGCCGGCGCCAGCTACGCGGTGTACGCGATCGCGGTGAAGGCCCTCATCGAGGACGATGTCGACTCCACGATGGCGATGGCGGCGGCGTTCAGCGTCGGCGCCGTCGTGCTGCTGCCGGTCGGGCTGACCCAGCCGCTCGGGTGGGCCGTCACGCTCGACGGCGTCGTGATGCTGGCGTGGCTCGGGGTGGTCACGGTCGGCGTGGCGTACGCGCTCTACGGGTTCGGTTTGCGCTCGCTGCCGACGTCGACAGCGGTCACCCTGACGCTGGCCGAGCCGGTCACGGCGGCGCTGCTCGGCGTGCTCGTGCTGGACGAGCGCCTGGCTCCGTTGGGGTGGGTCGGCGCCGCGCTCGTCGTGCTCGGTCTGGCCCTCACCGCCCGTCGGCCGGTGACCGCCGTGCCCGAGTGAGCGTCAGAAGTTGGCCGTCTCCCAGATGCGCTGGCTGAGGTAGCTCTGCACCGCGCCGATGTACTCGTTCGCCGGCGCCGTGTACCAGCGGCCGGAGAACCAGCGTCCGACGCAGCCCCACATGTCGCCAGCCGCGTACTGCTGGCCGCGCTCGACGTCGTTGAGCCACGTCTCCTGGCCCTCGAAGCACGAGCGCCAGTACGCGTACGTGACGTCGACGTTCATCGCGCTGGACTGCTGGACACCCGGGAACGCGCCGTCACCCTGCCCGTAGCGCACCTGGCCGAGGCCGACCGACTGCGGGCAGTTGCCGTTGGCGTCGCGACCGTGGCCGGGCGCGCACTGGCCGGCGGGCCAGTTGCCGTAGTCGCCGAGGGTCGACATCTGCCACCACGACTCCTTGGCGATCTGGGCCCGCACGACGTCCTCGTCGATGCCCCACTTGCACGCCGCCCACTGCAGGATCTGGTCGGTGGTCCCGGTGAACGCACCGTCGACGCGACCGAGCTGGGGTGCTGCCCACGAGTACGTCGGCGCGTAGGAGTACCCGGTGGTGGCGTTCGGACCGCCGTTGCCGGGACGGTTCTCGCCGGCCGGGCGGACGCGGGCCGCGCACTCGGCGCTCGACGGCAGCGCCGAGCCGGGAGGCAGCGTCGCGAAGTGCCCCGAGGGCGCCGGGGTCGTCGGCGCGCACTCCGTCGGACCGCACTGGGTGATGAGGACGGCGACGGACGCGAGGGCGAGGTGCCTGGGCCGGCGCCACGCGCCGCGCCGACCGTTGCTCCGACCGCTCCTGGCCCGGCGGGCGACGACGTGTCGCAACCTGTTCGACAACTGCATGACGGAAGTGTGACAGATCCGGCCTCCGCCAGGCCACCCCGCCCGACTCGTGCACAACATGCTCGGTCTTCCGGGCATCCGTGACAGACATGACGCCGGGGGGCCGCGAAGGGGATGCCCATCACCCTGGAGGGGGGTCGTGGCGGGCGCGGCTCGGGTTCACGCGGGGCGCCTCGTCGGGCATCTTCGGGTACACCGGCGGCCAGGGAGCATCTGGGACGCCGCGGGCGAGATCGGCGCGGTAGCGCGCGACGAGCGGCTCGATGGAGTGCGCCACGTCGTCGATCGCCGCCCACGGGTCGCCCTCGGCGGCGACGCGGGCCGGCACGGTCGCCATCGTCAGCTCGTCGGGAGCGATGGCCGCCAGTTCGTCCCAGCCGAACGGCGTCGACACCTGGGCGCCCACTCGGGACCGCACGCACCACGCCCCGAACACCGTCTTGTGCGGCGCGTTCTGGTTGAAGTCGATGAACACCCGTGCGCCGCGCTGCTCCTTCCACCACTGACCGGTGATCAGATCCGGGCGGCGCGACTCCATCGCGCGCGCCACGCTGACGGCAGCCTGGCGCACACCGAGCGAATCCCAGCCCGGTTCGACGCGGGCGTACAGGTGCAGTCCGCGATTGCCGGTCGTCTTCGGGAACGCGGTGATGCCGACCTCGGCGAGGAACGTGCGGACCTCGGCCGCCGACTCGCGGACCATCTCGAACGTGACGCCGGGCGACGGGTCGAGGTCGATCCGCAGCTCGTCGGTCTCGGCGGGTCGATCGGCGCGGTACGGCCACGGGTGGAACCCGAGGCAACCCTGGTTCGCCGCCCACAGCACGTGGGCCAGGTCGGCCATCACGATTGCTCGCGACTCGGTTCCGTTCACGGTCGCCACCGTCGTCGTGACGAGCCAGTCCGGCGCGCTGTCGGGGATCCGCTTCTGGAAGAACGACTGGCCCGTGACCCCGTTGGGGAAGCGCTGCAGCAGCGTCGGGCGGTCCTGCACCGTGCGCATGAGCGGCGCCTCGACGGCGACGTAGTAGCGGGCCAGGTCGAGCTTGGTCTCGCCGCGCTCCGGGAACATCACCTTCCCCGGACTGGTGATCGTCACCGTCCGTCCGGCGGCCTCGATGTCGACCGGTGCACCGTGTTTGTCCCGCGCCATCAGCGTCGACGGTAGCCAGCCGACGGCGATCACTTCGGCCCGGTCGTCCGCGATCGACTACACCGTGTCGATGCCAACGAGCCCTGTCGGGGCCCCTGGACGGCTGCGGCGGATCCGGTTCTCCTTCGAGAGCCTCGGATGGCGACGTGCTGCCCAGGAGCTCGTCACCAAGCGTCGGCCCTACGTCCCCGCCGACGACCAGTCCTTCGACCAGGACCACGGGACGGACACGTCGGGGTCGGTCGAGCCCGACCAGCTCGGCATCGCCGACCCAGGAGTCCGCGACGAGGCCATCCTCTACCTGCCGTCACCGCTGCGGGTGACGCGGTGGATGCTCGACCGGGTCGGCGTCGACCCGGCCGCGACCACGTTCGTCGACCTCGGTTGCGGCAAGGGCCGCGTCCTGCTGGTGGCCGCGGCGCGACCGTTCCGGCGCGTCGTCGGGATCGAGATCTCGTCGGACCTCGCGGCCATCGCCCGCCGCAACGTCGAGCGATACCGGCCCCCGCCGCCGCTCGCCGCCCCGATCGACGTGGTCGAGGGGGACGTGACGACCGCCGACCTGCCCGACGGTGACCTCTTGATCCACCTCTACCACCCGTTCGAGACGGCGATCACCGACATCGTGCTGCGCCGGCTCGGCGAAGCGCTGCAACGCTCACCGCGCCACGTCACGATCGCCTACCTTTCCTACACCGAGGCGGTCGGGCGGGTGAGCACGCTGCTCGACGGGTTCGACTGGCTGCACCTCGTCCGCTACGAGCAGTCGGTGCGTGGCCACTACAACTGGTTGCTGTACTCCAACTGAGCCGTTCGCCGCCGGCGGGGATCGATCGTCGGGCGAGGCGCGTACTCGGCGCCGGCTCCGGCACTCATCAGTACTGTGGCGGATCGTGCGAGGGAGCGGGGTGCGATGAGATCGGCGGCGCCGACCGTTCCCGGAGCGCCCGTCGACCCTGACGTCACCGCCCAACTGCGGCTGGCCATCTCGATGCGCGGGGGTGTCAGCCTGGCCGTCTGGATCGGCGGTGCACTCGCCGAGATCGACGTGTTGCGGCGGTCGTGCCCGACGAACGGCGTCACCGCCTCCACCGACCCCAACGCGCCGATCTACAAGCTGCTGTTGAAGCTGGCCGGGTACACCTCCGTGCAGGTCGACGTGCTCTCGGGCGCCAGCGCCGGTGGTCTGAACGGCGCGATCTACGCGGCGAGCCTGATGTACGACCTCGATTTCCGGGTCATGCTCCCGATCTGGGTGCGCCTCGCCGACATCGAGTCGATGATCCGGATCCGCACGAAGGACGCCGAGACCGGCCAACCCGTCGACTCGCTGCTCGAAGGCGACGAGTACTTCCTCGCCAAGCTCGTCACCGAGCTCGGCGACCTCACCGTGCGCGCCGAGCCCCGGCCGTATCCCGACGTGTCGTTCCTCGACCTCGTCCTCACCGGGACGCTCGTCTCCCCGGCCGAGGAGATCGTGGTCGGCGCGCCCGGGGAGAACATGGCGATCGGTCGTCGAGCGTCGTTCTTCCAGTTCCACCACGAGCGCAACGGCGGACCCGATGGTGCGGCGACGTCGCACTTCCCGCCCCGGCCCGACGAGAGGATCGTGCAGCAGCTGGCCCTCGCCGGTCGGGCGTCGGCATCGTTCCCGTTCGCCTTCGAGCCGGCCACCGTCGAGACCGACCACGAACCCCCCGACGACCAGACGACCGACATGGCGACCGTCTTCTCCGAGCGCGGCGCGCCGCACGCGTTCCGGGTCATGGACGGCGGCGTGCTCGACAACATCCCGATCGCCCGCGCCATCCGGGCCGTGGCCGAGTCGCCGGCGGCCGACCCCACGGACCGCTGGTTGCTGTACCTCTACCCGAGCCCGCCCGACGACCTGCCGTCGGCGCCGCCGCCGCCCGAGGCCCCTGTCCGCGCGCTGAGCACGGTGCGCCGGGCCCTGACCGCCAAGCTCGGCACGGAGACGATCCTCGACGACACCGCGGCGCTCGACCAGCACAACGGTGAGGCGGCGTTCCAGGCCATGCGGTGGCGGGGTCTGTGGGACGGTGCCGGGCCCGACGTCGGCGAACGCTGGGCGCAGTGGCTCGCCGCGCTGGGCGAGCCGGCGACCGTGGTC
This sequence comes from Ilumatobacteraceae bacterium, assembly GCA_040507575.1. Taxonomy (GTDB): domain Bacteria; phylum Actinomycetota; class Acidimicrobiia; order Acidimicrobiales; family Ilumatobacteraceae; genus JALZMG01. Next base: position 2,084 of record JBEVOM010000005.1, on the reverse strand, counting down.
GAGATCCGGGCCCGGATGGACGCCGACCGCCTGCTCGACGTCCTCGACCGCCCGCGCCGGCGGTACGCCGGTCGGCCCGACCTGGTCGACGATCCCGGCTCACCGCTCGACGACTTCGTGCGGGCCGGTGGTGCCGGCGCTGACCGCGTCGCCGAGGCGATCCGCATCGGCCTGCCCGCCGCGCTCGAGCGGGTCTACCGCGGGGCGCCGGAGCCGTTCGCCGAGGATGCGGTCACGGTGCGGTCGGCCCTCGACCTGCTCATCGGTGGCTGCCGGGCGGTCGAGGCGGGCCGGGGGCCGGCGACGCCGAAGCGCCGCCTCTACGACCATCGGGCGGCTGTCGAGCACACGCTGTTCGCCAGCGAGCTGGCGCTGATCAGCGCCCTGCGGGACGATCCGCCCGGCGACGTCGACGGTGTGACCGGTTGGCTCGACGGTCACCTCCCTGTCGTCGGCGTGGAAGGCCCGGTCCTCGCCGGCATGGTGGCGGCGCTCGACGACCTGGGGCCGATCGTCGCCACGCTGCCCGACCACCCGATGACGCGGCCCTACCGGATGCTCGCCCAGGTCGACCTGGCGGGCCTGCTGCGCATGGCCCGCCACACGGTGTCGATGTTGGCGACGACGCTGCAGAACCCGTCGTCACTCACGTTGAAGGTCATCTCCGGCGCGGCGCCGACGCCGCTCGCCGCCGATCTGGCCATGTACCGCACGCCGCGCGGCGACCGCCAGCAACCCGGCACGGACCGCATCTACGTGGACGACAAGCTCGCCGGCAACACGCTCGGCAACTTCGCCGCGTTCCTCAAGGCCGACTGGCGGGTCAACGACTGGACGTGGGGCCGGGCCGACTCGGCCAGCCGCCTCGCCGAGGCGCTCGTCGCCCGACTCGACCACCGGCGGGAGGGGACCGCCGAGGACCTGGAGGCGTTGTGGCGGCTCGTCGGCGACCCGGCCGACGCCGCGTTCGGACGGGAGCTGGTGGCGGCGCTGGCCGCCGGGCCGGCGGTCGCCGAGCGGGAGAAGTTGTGGTGGCACGTGGTGCGCACGTTGCAGCTCGAACTGTGGCGCCACCACCTGCCGCTCATCGACTCGATCGACAGTCGCAGCGAGGAGCACTGGAGCCCGCGCTCAGCGGTCGTCCCTCCGCCGCCCGAGAAGGACGGCGAGCCACCCGTCGTCGAGACCGCGCCGCTCACCCCGGCGCAGGCCGTCGAACGCCTGGCCACCTACGCCATCGGTCGCGAGACGGTCCGCGACATCCGAGGGCCCGAGCGGCGGCGGATCGCCATGCGCCTGGCCAAGGTCGGTTTCGCCGCGCTGCTCCCGGCCCGCACGTACGCGTCCCCGGAGCCCGACCCCGGCTCGGTGGAGGGGGCCCGGGTCCGCCGCCAGCGCCGCGCCGCGCGGCTCGGGCGGGGTGTGCTGTGGCCGCTCCGTCCGATCGTGCTCGGCGTGGTCTTCCTCGTGGCCGCGCCGAAGCAGGCGGTCATGCTGCTGGCGATGGCGACGGTGGCGGTGGCGTTCGGCTGGTGGGGTGTCGACCTCGTCGGCTGGGCCTGGCCGCGCTACCTCGTGCCGGGGATCCCGGCTGCTGTCCTCGTCGCGGCCGGTGTCGCCTGGATGGCGACCGTCGCCGGTGGTCGCAAGGTCGGCATCGGCCTGATCGCGGCCGGTGCCGGGCTCGCCGCGCTCGCCGTCGTCATCGACCGCCTCCCGGCGGACTCGGCGCTGCGCTGGCCAGGTTGGATCGGCATCTCCGGCGTCGTCTTCGCGGCGGTCGGCACCGCGTGGATGCGACCGTTCCACCGGGTCGTGTCCGTCGCGATCGCCGTCGCCGTGTACGGCGGAACCGCCGTCGGGCTGTGGGCGTGGAGCTCGCCGCCCGGGTCGCTGTGGGCGCTGGAGCGACCGTTCCCGGCCGGGTGGTGGACGGTCGTGTGCATCGTGCTGACCGCGATCGCGCTCGGCATCCAGGTCGACCACGGCCAGGTGTTCTCCCGCCGCGCCGGCCGCCCCGACTGACGTCAACTGACTGCCGCGGCCGCGTTCTGGTCCGGATGTTGGTCGCACGTGCGACCAAC
>JBEVOM010000257.1:0-18391 GCA_040507575.1 Ilumatobacteraceae bacterium | reverse complement strand
ACCAATATCCGGACCAGAACGTGGCCGCCGGCGCTACAGGAACTCGCCTCGGAAGCGGCGGTCGCGCAGGCAGCCGCGGGTGTCGAGGACGAGCGCGGCGTGCTCGGCGATGTCGTCGAGTGGGATGCCGGGGTGGTCGACGAGCACGACGACCAGTTCGGCGGCGGCGATCTCGGCGACGTCGCAGTCGACGATCGGCACCGGCAACCGGACCCGCCCGACCGGGGCGATGTTCGGCTCCCAGGCCCGCACGTCGGCGCCGAGGTTGAGCAGCCGCTGGACGACGCTCAGCGCCGGCGACTCGCGCCAATCGGCCGTGCCCGCCTTGTAGCTCAGCCCGAGCACGAGGATGCGTGTGTCGCGGACCGCCCGACCCTCGTTGTTCAGCATCGTGATGATGCGTGTCACGACGTAGTCCGGCATGTGCTCGTTGACGTCGTTGGCCAGCTCGACGAAGCGGAACGTGCGTCCCAGGCTGCGCTTCACCCGCCACGACAGGAACGACGGGTCGATGGGCAAGCAATGCCCGCCGACGCCGGGACCGGGCGTGAAGCGCATGTATCCGAACGGCTTGGTCGACGCGGCGTCGATCGCCTTCCAGATGTCGATCCCGAGCTCGGACGCGTACATCGCCAGCTCGTTGACGAGCGCGATGTTCACGTGGCGGAACGTGTTCTCCAGGAGCTTGACGAGCTCCGCCTCGGCCGTCGTGGCGACCGGGACGACCTGGTCGACGAGGGCACCGTAGAACCGCTCGACGGCGACGCGCGACGGCTCGTCGACGCCCGAGACGACCTTCGGCGTGTTCACCAGCCCCCACGTCGAGTTGCCCGGGTCGATCCGCTCGGGCGAGTAGCCGAGGTGGAAGTCGCGATCGGCGCGCAGCCCCGTGCGCTCGAGGATCGGGCGGACCAGCTCGTTGGTCGTTCCCGGGTACGTCGTGGACTCCAGGACGACGAGCGCGCCCGGCGTGAGCGCCTCGGCGAGCAGGGCCGCCGCGCCCTCGACGTGCGACAGGTCGGGCATGCCCTCACGCAGCGGCGTCGGCACCGAGATGACGGCGACGTCGAAGCCGGCGAGGTCGGCGGGATCGCTCGTCGCGACGTACCCGCGTCCGATGGCGCGGCCCAACTCGTCGTCGGTGATGTCCGTGACGTAGGAGGTTCCGGCCCGCAGGGCGGCGACCCGTTCGGTGTCGGTGTCGAAGCCGACCACGTCGAAGCCGACGGCACGGGCGCGCACGGCCACCGGCAGGCCGACGTACCCCTGGCCGACGACGACGATCCGGGCCCGGCGCTCGTCGATGCGGCTCAGGAGGTCGCTCACGACGGCATCCCGGCCGGCACGGTCGCCGTCCACCACGCCACGGTGGCCGCCAGCCCGTCGATGAACGAGCCCTCGGGACGGAAGCCGAGGTCGCGGCGGGCGGCGGCGATCGACGCCTGGGAGTGGCGGATGTCGCCGGCACGGGGCGCGAGGTGGTGGGCCTGCGGTTCGACCGCCAGCAACGCGGCCAGCGCGTCGAGCAGGTCGAGGACGCTGTGGACCTCGCCGCGGGCCACGTTGTAGGACCGGCCGGCGCACGACTCGGCGGGTGCGGCAGCGGCGCGGAGGTTCGCCCGTGCCGCGTCGGCGACGAACGTGAAGTCCCGGCTCTGATGGCCGTCGCCGTGGATCTCGACCGGGCGGCCGTGGCGCAACGCGTCGAGGAACCGAGGCACGACGGCGGCGTACTGGCTGTCAGCCCGTTGCCGCGGTCCGAACACGTTGAAGTAGCGCAGGCTCACCGTCTCCATGCCGTGCAGTTCGGCGAACACCCGGGCGTAGTGCTCGCCGGCGAGCTTGGTCACGGCATACGGCGACCGCGGCGCCAGCGGCTGCTCCTCCGTCGTCGGGCGGACCTTGGCGCCGCCGTAGACCGACGACGACGACGAGAGCACGACGCGTCGCGCGCCTGCGTCGCGTGCGGCGCACAGCACCCCGAGCGTGCCGGCGACGTTGGTGTGATCGGTCGCCAACGGCTCGGCGATCGAGCGGGCCACCGATCCGCGCGCCGCGAGGTGGAAGACCGTCGAGCACCCGGCGGCAGCCACCCCCAGGGCACCGGCATCGGTGATCGACGCCTCGCGCAGCTCGGCCGCGGGGTTGACGTTCTCGGCCCGCCCCGTCGAGAGGTCGTCGATCACGACGACGTCGTCGCCCCGCTCGACGAGGGCATCCACGACGTGCGAGCCGATGAACCCGGCACCGCCGGTGACGAGCACCCTCACGCCGACCGCCGCGTCGTCGCGAGCGCACCGGGATCGCGACCCACCTCGGCGATGACGGCGCCGATGGTGTCGACGGCGTCGTCGGGGAGGTCGCGCCACAACGGCAGGCTGAGGACCTGCGACGACGCCCGGTCGGTCACCGGCAGATCGACCGGCGCGAGGTGCCGATAGGCCTCGTGGCGGTGGACCGGCGGCGAGAAGTAGCGTCGCGTGTCGATCCCTTCGGCTCGCAACACACCGGCCAGGACATCACGGTCGACGCCGAGCTCGTCGGCGTCGACGAAGATCGTGACGTCCTTGTAGGACGACCGATCGCCCGGCGCGACGTGCTGCAAGCGCACACCGGGCACACCGGCGAGCGCGGCTGCGTAGCGCGAGACCAACGTGTTCCGGCGGGCGACGTGGACGGTCAGGTCGGCCAGGGACTCGATCGCCACGGCCGCGTGGAGCTCGGACATGCGGGCGTTCAGGCCGGCGAACGCGGTGTCGTACGTACCCGGGTTGCCGTAGTCACGCCCGATGCGGATGCGCGCGGCGAGCGCGTCGTCGTCGGTCGCGACGAGCCCGCCCTCGCCGGCGACGACCAGCTTCGTCGGGCTCAGGCTGAACACCTCGACGTCGCCGAACCCGCCGACCGGACGCCCGGCATGGATCGACCCGAGGCCATGGGCGGCATCGAAGACCAGTGGGACGCCGTGGGCGGCGGCGAGCGCCTCCAGCGCCTCGGGGTGGCACGGCGCCCCGAAGACGTGCGTGGCGACGAGCGCCACCGCGCCGTCCATGCGACGAGCGGCGTCGTCGACATCGAGCAGGACGTCGTGCGGACCACATTCCGCGAAGCGCGGCGTGGCGCCGATCCACGTCGCGGCGTGAGCCGTCGCCGAGAACGTGAAGCTCGGCATGACGACCGGTCCGGGCCGTTCGACCAGGGCTTGCAACGCCAGCATCAGGCCGGCCGTGCACGACGACACGGCGACGGCATGGCGGACCTGGAGGTGCTCGGCGGCCCGCGCTTCGAGCTCGCGCACGACCGCGCCGTTCGTCAGCATCCCCTGTTCGTAGGACGGGGCCAGCCGAGCGAGGACGGCGTCGAGCGGCGGGGCGGCGGGTCGGGCGAAGGCCAGGCCGTCGGGGAACGCCGGCGCGCCGCCGAGGACGGCCAGGCGCATGGTCACGTCGGACCGGACTCGTCGCCGGGCGCGGCCACCACCTCCGGCGTCGGCGCGTGGCCGTTCGTACCGTGTTCGACCTGGACGGCCGGCGCCGCGCTCGCCGCCTCGTCAGCGACAGGGCCCGCCGCAGCCTCGGCGGTGGCGGCCGGGACAACGCGGGGTGGCGATGACGGCCGCTCCCGGCGGATCGAGTGGTACGAGAAGTAGGCCGAACCGGCCGGGGCGGCGACGCCGACCAGCACGACACCGACGGCCGGCGCGCCGACCTGGTCGAGGAGCGCGGCGCATTTCTCGGCCTGGGCGACGGTCGTCTTGCCGATGCGGCACAGCACGACCACCCCGTCGACCATCGTGGCCAGCTCGCGGTTGAGGCTCGACGCGAGGAGCGGGGCCGTGTCGACGACGACGACGTCGGCCAACCGGCTGGCCTCGTCAAGCAGCCGCTGCTGGGCCTCCAACTGGCCGCCTGGCGGTCGGGCCGCATGGCCGGCGCCGATCGCCCTCACGTTCTCGACCTTCGTGTCGAAGGCCAGTGAATCGAGCGCGATGGTGCCGTCCGACGCCAGGTATTCGGTGATCCCCGGTGCCCTGCGGTGCTTCCCGCGGCGCCGGGCGCGTCGCTGCAGGTCGACGTTGAGCATCAGCACGCGCCGCCCGCTCTCGCCGAATGCCGCAGCCACGTTGCCGACGGTGGTCGTCTTGCCGTCACCCCGGTCGGGCGACACGATCATGATGATCTCGGCCCAATCCTGCACATCGACGCCCGCGGAGCCGGGGCCGGCCGCCTCGGCGGCGCCGCCCGCGCCGGACTCGCCGGGCTCGACGGGTTCGCGAGGCGGACGGGCGCCGGCGCGATCGAGCAACATCAGCGCGCTGCGCACGGTGCGGTACGACTCGGACACCGCGGTGTCCGGCTGCTCGTCCACCACCATCCGGCGACGCGCCCGGCGCAGCCAGAACGGGAACTTGACGACCTCGGCGATGACGGGGAGCCCGAAGTGCTCCTCGGCCTCGCGACGGCTGCGGATCCGCGTGTCGGACCGGTCGAGCAGCAGCGCCAGCCCGAAGCCGAGGATCGCGGCGACGCCGGCGGCGACGAGCATCCGCTGGCCCCGGGTCCGGGTTCCCAGGAAGCGCTGCTCCTTCGTGCCCCGCTCGGGCGCGTCGATCGTCGTGTACCGCACGCCCGTCGCCGTCGTGTCGTCCTGGGCCTCGAGGACCGTGCCGAGCTGGCGGATCAAGGCATCGCGCTCGGCCGTCTGCGTGTCGACGTCAGGCGGCGGGGGGAACGTCCCGATCGTGGCGTCGAGCTGTGAGATGCGAGCCCGGAGGTCGGCCTCGTCGGCCGCCAGCTCGGCCTGCTCGGCCTCCCGGCGCTGCGTCTCCTGCTCGGTCAGGTAGGCCACCGTCGCGTCCGCCACGGTGTTGGCCTTGAGCGCGGCCCGCTCTGCGTTGATGTCGGTGGCGGTGATCGCCACCGTGCCGACGTTGCGGTCGGCTCGCGCCGTGATGTCACGGTCGAGGCGCGTGGGATCCATCGTCGAGCTGATCTCGGCCGCCGCCCGGGTCAGGACCTCGTTCTCCTTCGCCCACAGGGCGACCACCTGCGGGTTGGCGTCGGCGGAGTTGTCGCCGACCGCCTCCACCAGCAGCACGTTCGTCGCCTGGTACTCGTCGACCAGCCGACCCGGCGTGACCGCGTAGACGATCGCGACCGCAGCGACCACGAGACCGACGATGATCCACCACCGGCGGCGCAGGACCGGCAAGTACTCCAGCGGTTCCATCGCGGCCGAAGACCCTAGGCCGTGTTCTCGAGCGCGCCTGCCGGCGCGACTGCCGACGGAACTCGTCCGACGGCACCGACGTCGGCCGCCCGGCCGACATCGTGGAACAGGCGGCGCACCGCGTCGTCGTGCCCGCGTTCGACGGCCAGGGCGAGCGCGTCCAGCGTGCGGGCGAGACCGTCGACCGGCATGACGATCGGCGTCAGCCGCGTGATCGAATCGTGCTCCGTGGGGTTCGCCTCCTCGGCAGGGTGCTGTAGCTGCTCGGTCAGCTTCTCACCTGGACGGGGCCCCACGAACTCGATCGCGATCTCGTCACCGACGACGCGCCCAGACAGGCGGATCATCCGCTCGGCGAGCGCGAGCACGTTGACCGGCTCACCGACGTTCAACATGAAGATCTCGCCACCCCGCGAGAACGCGGCGGCTTGGAGGGCGAGCGTCACGGCCTCGTGGACGCTCATGAAGTACCTCGTCATGTCGGCGTCGGTGACGGTGACCGGCCCTCCGGCGGCGATCTGGGTGGCGAACGTCGGGATCACACTTCCCCGGCTGCCGACGACGTTCCCGAACCGGACGGAACACCAGTGGGCGCCGATCGGCGAGCGATGGGCGACGAGTTGCTCGCCGAGGTGCTTGGACTGTCCGAGCACGTTGGCGGGGCGGACCGCCTTGTCGGTCGAGATGAACACCAGCCGCTCGACGCCGACCTCGGCTGCCACCGTCAGGACGTTGGCCGTGCCCTGGACGTTCGTCTTGGCCGCCTCGACGGGGTCCGCTTCCAGGAGTGGGACGTGCTTGTGCGCGGCGGCGTGGAACACCACCTCGGGGCGCAGGCGCCGGAACACGGCCCGCAGCCGCTCCCCGTCCCGGATGTCGGTGAGGACCAACTGCTGCTCGACGTTCGCCGGGAGCCGCGCCGACACGTCGTGCAGATGGGTCTCGTCGTGGTCGAGCATGGCCAGCAGGGAGGGTCCGTAGCCGGCCACCTGGTTGGAGATCTCCGAGCCGATCGAACCCCCGGCCCCCGTGATGAGCACCCGCCGGCCGGCGATCGCGGCGGCGATGCGCTCGTGGTCGGTGACGACCTGTTGACGTCCGAGGAGGTCGTGGATCTGCAAGCTGCGGACATCGCGCACCGAGGGCGAGGCGGCCAGCAGCTCGTGGACGGGCGGCATCACCTTGACCGGGACCTCGGCCCGCTCGGCCTGCTCCATGGCCGCCGTGAGCAGGGCGTGCGAGGCGCTGGGATCGGCGACGATGACCTCGCGGGCGCCATAGCGCTCGACCGCCGAGGCCAGGTCGGCGACCGACCCGACGACCGGGACGCCGAGCAGGGACCGTCCGTGACTGCGGACGTCGTCATCGACGACCACGACCGGCGCGCGCCCTGACGGAGTGCGCAACATCTCGCGCACGATCGAGGCTCCCGAGAAGCCCGCGCCCACGATCGCCACCCGGACGGCCGAGCGGTCCACCTTGCGCCGGAAGCTGAAGAGCCGGGCCTGGAACCGGACCAGGCCCATGAACATCGTGGCGACGACGGCGGCGAACAGGGCGACCGACCTCGGGATGCGGAACGCGTCGAGCGGGTCGAGGGGCAGGATGATCAGGCCGGCGGTGATGCCGGCGAACACGATGCGTCGGGCCTCGGCCACGCTGGCGTGCTTCCAGATCTGGCCGTAGAGGCCCCACACGAGGTTGCAGGCCACGTGGACCCCGATGACGATCGGCAGGCAGGTGTACAGCCGGTGCGAGTACCCGGCCGGCGTCCGACCGTCGAACCGGACCGCCAGGACCGCGGTGTACGAGCCGGCGACGAGCATCGCATCGAGCAGGACCAGTGGGATGCCGATGCGCAGCCGGGACGCCAGCAGCAACCGCACCCGCCGCCAGTGCGCGCCGGACGACGACCCGGCCCGCTCCCGTGATGCCCGTACCGAAGACACGCCCGCCCTCCCGTCGCCTCGAAGCATTTTCGGTGACCCGTGGGGTGATTGCAAATGGTATCGGTAGCCGCGCCCCGAGGCCGGGGCCACTGGGGCGTGCGTTAGCTTGCGGGGCATGTCCTCGGGCGGGCCCGCTCCGCGCTGGCCGGCCAGCCACCGCCTCGGGCGACAGCCGTCCTCCACGACGCGCCGCACGACACTCCACTCGTCGGTCGCCATGTCGCTGGCGGCCGCGGGGATCGTCGCCGGCCTGTCATTGTCGGCATGCGGCGCCAACGACGACAGCGCCCTCCAGGACCGGGTCGACGAGCTGGAGCAGGAGAACTCGGAGCTGCGCGACCGCATCGACGACCTGCAATCGGGGGCGACGACGACCGCACCCGGCGCCGCGACGCCGGTGACGACCGGTCCCGTCGTGACGACGAGCACACCCGTGTCGACGACGATCGTCACCCCGACGACGGCTGCGGCGATCCTCGGCACCCGGGAGAACCCGATCCCGCTGGGGGAACCGGTGGTCTCGGGCGACTGGACGCTGACCGTCGTCGCCTTCGAGCCCAACGTCGACGCCTTCGTCGGTGTGATGGACCCGAACAACGATCCGCCAGGTGACGGGAAGGTGTACGCCAGGTTGCGGCTCCACGCGGTCTATGGCGGTCGCGAGGGAGCCGGGGACCCTGGCCGTCTCCAGATCAGCCTCGTCGCGCCCTCCGGCACGGCGATCGGATCGGTCGAGCCGTGTTGCGAGCCGGCCCGGGACTCCCTCACGGACCAGGCGGCGACGTTCCCCGGGGGTGCCGTCGAGGGCTGGACGTACTACACGGTCCCGGCGACGGAGCTGTTCGCCGGCTCGTTCCTCGCGTTCGACGTGCGGGGCGACAGCGACCGCACCCCCGACGGCCTGTTGTTCTTCCGGGTGACCTGACACCTCACCGCGTCAGGTCACCCGTCGCAGCATCGGATCAGGTGCGCACCCGGCTGAGTCGGCCGTTGCCGAAGATCCCGTCGGTGACGTAGATCTTGCCGTCGCCGCCGACGACGATCCCGCCGGGCTGGGAGAGCTCGCCCTTCACCAGCTCGATCGGACGGCGACCACCGCGATCCTCGAGCAGGACGGCGGCCGGGAAGTCACCGGATTCGAAGCCGGCCTCGAACGCGAGCACGCCGTCCTTGGCGAGCTCGTAGACGAAGAGGTTGCCGTTCTTCGGGCTGAACGCGATGTCCTGGATCGCCGTGAAGCCGTCGCGGTAGACCGTGCAGTCGGCGTCGTCGACGCCGACCGTGCACTCGGCGTCGACCGCGTCGGGCTCGATGCGCCACACGTGTGACGTGCCCGGCCGGAACGGGAAGCCCTTCAGCTCACCGACGTAGATCGCGCCGTCGGGCCCGATCGTGACGGTCGTCGGCACTGCCTCCGCGGTGATGACTGGGGGCAGTCCGAACTCCGGCGGCAGGTGGTCCGTGGCGACCTCCTGGAGGCCGAAGCGGGCCACCGTCTCCGCGTCGCCGTCCGGCGTGACCCGGATGACGTCGTTGCCGGCGGCGTCGGCCACCAACGCATCGCCGTCCGGTGCCACGGTCAACCCGTACGGGTTGGACTCCTCCGGGAACGGCGGGTCGTCCTGATCAACGGGGTCGGGGTCGCCGGCCTGGTAGGCGGCGAGGTCGAGCACGGGCTCGATCGTCCCGTCCTCCAGCTGGTGGTACAGGACGAGATCGGTAGCGATGGCCCAGCCCGTGCCGTCGAGCGGGCTGATCGCCACGTCCGCCAGCTGGAAGTCGTCGGTGACCGGCGTCAGCGTGCCCCGGTCCTTGCCCTTGACGGCGTAGACCAGGACCGGACCGACCACTGTCGGATCCATCGAGAAGCCCTGGGCGATCACCGGGTTGCCGGCCAGATCCAGGGCCAGGCCCTTCGGACCGATCAGGTCGGTTGCCAACACGTCCACCTTCGATTTGACCGCGTCGACCGGCAACCCGCCCACGGCACTGGTGATCACACCAGCCGCGACCGCACCCACGACCATGTAACGACGACGACGAGCGCCCACAGCGACCTCCCTCAGTCACTCTCACGGCCCTCCCCCGGAAGGCCGACGGTCACTGTCGCGCCAACGCTCGTTGCTGTCCAGGGGTCCCACGCCACCCGTTGCGGCGCGATCATGCTCGCCGATGGGCACGGCACCGGCCCTCGGCAGCAACACTGGGCTGGACCGTGGCGGAGGGAGCCGACATCGATGGAGACCCGACATGAATGCGACAGCGCCCACGGCGGCGGATCTCGATGCCATCCCGATCGAGGCGCTGCGGGCCTCCGGGAGTCTGAAGTGGACCCGCTTCGACGGTGACGTCATCGGCGCCTTCGTCGCCGAGATGGACTTCGGCACCGCTCCGGCCGTCACCGCCGCCCTCCACGAGGCCGTCGACGCCACGACGTTCGGTTACCTGCCCGATGCGCTGTCTCGCGCCATGTCGGAGGCCTGCGCCGCCTGGCAGTCGACGACGTACGGATGGAACGTCGACGCCGACGACGTGCACCCGCTGCCCGACGTCATCCGTGGCCTGACCGCGGCGATCGAGCACTTCTCGACCCCCGGGAGCAAGGTCGTGCTGCCGACGCCGGCATACATGCCGTTCTTCACCGTCCCGGCGACGATGGGGCGGGAGATCATCGAGGTGCCGATGGCGCACGACGCCGATGGCCGCCATCGGTTCGATCTCGACGGCATCGGCTCCGCGTTCGACGCCGGCGGCGGGTTGCTCGTCCTGTGCAACCCGCACAACCCGGTCGGCCGGGTGTACGAGCGCGACGAGCTGGCTGCGCTCTCCCAGGTCGTCGACGCCCACAGCGGTCGGGTCTTCGCCGACGAGATCCACAGCCCGCTCGTGTTCCCGCCCCACCGCCACGTGCCGTACGCCTCGGTGTCGGACGTCGCCGCCTCCCATGCCGTGACCGCGACGTCGGCGTCGAAGGCGTGGAACCTGCCAGGGCTCAAGTGCGCCCAGCTGATCATCAGCAACGACGCCGACGCCGCGTTGTGGGGCGAGGTCGGGCTCGTGGTCGCCCACGGCGCGTCGAACCTCGGCGTCGTGGCCACCACGGCGGCGTTCGCATCTGGGGGCGAGTGGCTGGGCGGGATCCTCGACTACCTCGACGGGAGCCGGCTGCTGCTGGCCGACCTGCTGGCCGAGCACCTCCCCGCCATCGGCTACGCACCGCCGGAAGGCACCTACCTCACGTGGCTGGACTGCCGCGGTCTGGGGCTCGGGGACGCGCCCGCTGAGGTGTTCCAGGAGCGCGGCGGCGTCGTGCTCGTGGACGGAGTCCGCTGCGGCGGCCCCGGCTACGTGCGGCTCAACATCGCCACGCCACGGCCGGTCCTCGGCGAGATCGTCGCCCGCATGGCCAGGGCCGTCGGCTGAGGCTGTCCCACGCGCGCTCGACACCGCTGGCGCGCTCGGGCGCGAGGCAAGCTGGCGGCATGACGACGTTCGTCCTGGTGCACGGCGCCTGGGGCGGGTCGTACGGGTTCCGCCACGTGCGCCGGCTGCTGCACGCCGCCGGCCAGGAGGTGTTCACACCGAGCCTCACCGGGATCGGCGAGCGAGCCCACCTGACCGGCCCCCACGTCGGCCTCGGCACCCACGTCACCGATGTCGTCAACACCGTGCTCTACGAGGACCTGCGCGACATCGTCCTCGTCGGGTTCTCCTACGGCGGGCTCGTCGTCACCGGCTGCCTCGACCACATCGCCGACCGCATCCGCCACCTGGTGTACCTCGACGCGTTCGTGCCCGACGACGGCGACTCGCTGTACGGGCTGAGCGGCGCGCCGGGTCTCGCGAACATGGCGATCGGCCAGCCATGGCTGCTCGCCGCCGCCGGGCGCTCGTTCGACGACCCGGACGAGGCGGCGTTCTGCGACGTGCGCCGGACACCGCAGCCGGTCGGCTCCTTCACCGAGCGGGTGCACCTGACCCGCCCCGTCGAGGACTTCGCGTTCGAGCGGACCTACATCCGGGCGACGGCCGATGCCCCTGACGCACCCGCCTCGGCCGTCCTCGACGCCGCGGCTGAGCGGGCCCGCTCGTCGGACCGGTGGCACTACCGGGAGATCGCGACGAACCACATGGTGCCGAACAACCGCCCCGTCGAGCTCACGACGATGCTGCTCGAGCTGGCGGGAGCAACGGCGACCTCCGGGTGACCGATGGTGCGCGGTGCCAGACTGCGCGCATGTCCCCCGTCCCTCCGACGCCGCTCGACCGCGACCCGAACCGCATCCAGTTCGTGCCCGGGACGGCCGGGCCGAACATCGTCGGCGGAGACGGATGCTGGCTGATCGCCGAGGGAGGGCGGCGGATCCTCGACGCCGCCGGCGGCGCGATCGTCGCCAACATCGGCCACGGTCGTGGCGTCGTCGCCGACGCCGTGCGCGACGCGATCGACGGAGGCGCCTACGTCATCCCCGTCTGGCCGACACCGCACCGGGCCCGCCTCCACGACGCGCTCGTCGAGCGGTGGCTCCCCGACGACATGGGCCATGTGTTCTTCACGAGCGGTGGCAGCGAAGCGGCCGACTCCGCGCTGCGTCTGGCCCGCGCCTACCAGGTCGCCGTGGGCCGGACCGATCGTTGGAAGGTCATCGGTCGGCACCCGAGCTACCACGGCATCACGCTCGGCGCGATGGCCGTCGGCAGCCACGCCGTTCGGCGTGCCGGTTACGAACCGATGCTCGTCGATTTCCCGAAGGTGCCGTGGGACGACGCCGCCGCGCTCGCCGACGTGATCGACCGCGAGGGCGCCGAGACGATCGCGGCGTTCCTCTTCGAGCCGATCACCGGCGCCGCCGGTGCGTGCCTCGAGCCGCCGGACGAGTACTGGCGCGACGTCGAGGCGATCTGCCGACGCAACGACATCCTCCTGATCGCCGACGAGGTCATGACGGGCTTCGGACGCACCGGCACGCGGTGGGGCCACGAGCACTTCCCGGTGCGGCCCGACATCCTCTACGGCGGCAAGGGGCTCGGCGGCGGCTACGTGCCGATCGGCATGGTCTCGGCGACGGACCGCGTCGTCGACGCCCTGCGCGGCTCCGGGTTCATGTTCTTCACGTTCACGGGGTGTGACGCGATGTGCGCCGGTGCTCTCGCCGTCCTCGACGTCCTCGAGCGTGAACACCTCGTCGAGCGGTGCGCGGCGATCGGTGACGTGCTCGACATCCGGCTGCGCGAGGCCCTCGGCGGTCACCGGTCCGTGGTCGAGCTCCGCGGTCGCGGCTTGTTCCGCGGCATCGAGCTGCAACCCGACGGCGGCCGGTTCTCGGCTGCTGTCGTCGCCGAGTGCCTGGCCCGGGACATGTGGGTGTACCCGGCCGGTTCGGGCCCGCCCGTCACGGACGGCATCATGATCGGCTGCCCATTCACGATCAGCGAGCCCGAGGTCGACGTGCTCGTCGAGACGCTGGCCGCAGCGATCGACGCCGTCTCGGCGTCCCGCTGAGGACCAGCCGGCCGGCTCGCCGGTTCAATCCGCGCCTCGGCTGAGAACGAGGCTGAGCCGGGCGCCACCGAGTCGCGAGTCGCCGATGTCGAGCCGGCCAGCGTGGGCCGCGGCGACATCGGACGTGACCGCGAGACCGAGTCCGGCCCCTCCGCCGTCGCGGCTGCGCCCCTCGTCGAGTCGCACGAAGCGTCGCAGGACGTCGCCGCGCCGGGCGACCGGTATGCCGGGACCGTCGTCGTCGACGTGCACGGTGACGGTGGTTGCGTCGCTCTCGACGCACACCTCGACCCTGGAACGGGCATGGCGGGCGGCATTGGCGACGACGTGGTCGACGGCCCGCCGCACGGCGTCGGCGTCACCGACGACCGGATCGGCATCGGCGGCCACGGCGACGTCGAGCGGGACCCGGCGCGGTCGCGCACCGACGTCGCGCACCACGTCGGCGATCGAGAAGGGTTGGTGCACGAACGCCCGCTCGTCGCTGCGGGCGAGCAGCAGCAGGTCGTCGACCAGGCATTGGAGGCGGTCGAGCTCGTCGAGCATCACGTCGCTCGTGGTGGCCCAGTCCGGCTCCCGGGCTCGCCGCGCCACCTCGAGCTCGGTGCGCATCACGGCGATCGGAGTGCGCAGCTCGTGCGAGGCATCGGACACCAGCCGACGGTTCGTCGCCGACGCCGTCTCCAGGCGGCCCAGCATCCCGTTCATCGTGCGGGCGAGCGCGGCGATCTCGTCGTCGGACGCCGGGACCGGCACCCGTTCGTGGAGCGAGTGCGAACCGATCGCGGCGACCTGCGACGTCACCGCGTGCACCGGTCTGAGCGCCCGACCGGCGAGCAACCAGGCCAGACCGGCGACGAGGGCCACGAGCCCGGGACCGATCATCCACAGCAGGCGTCGGGTCGCGGCGATCGTGTCGAACACGGCGTCGAGCGGCGATGCGGTGGCGAACGTGACGTCGCCGACGCGCAACGACGACACGTCGAACGCGGCCGGGTCCCCGGCGATGCCGAGCACCTCGGCGCTGGCCATTGGAACCGTGCCGCTGTAGACGATCTCGTTGCCCCCGATCGTGTCGAACCGCTGCTCCAACCCGGGCGACGTGAGCACATCACCGCTCGGCGCCATCACGATCACCCGGCGGGCGCCGGTCTGGCCGGGCAGCTCGAACGCGGCGCCGCTCTCGGCGGCGAGCGGCGTGGCGCCCGACGGGATGCCCCGGGTGAACACCTGCAACGCCTGGGCCCTGAGCGTCGCCTGGTCCTCGCTGCGCAGGTCGTCGACGAGCGTCCGCTCGAGGGCCCGCAGGAGGCCCCACGACGCCACGGCGAGCGTCAGCGCGAACAGCCCGGCCGCGAGCAGCGTCACCCGCAGCCGCACCGAACCGCGACCCCGTCGGAGCCAGGTCGACGGCCTCATCCGTCAGCGTCCCCTGGCGGCCCGTCGTCGACGAGGCGGTACCCGATCGTGCGCACGGTCTGCAGGCTCTCGCGGGCGAACGGGCGGTCGATCTTCGTGCGCAGGTAGCGCACGTAGACCTCCACGATGTTGTCGTCGCCGGCGAAGTCGAAGCCCCAGACCTCGGCCAGCAGCTCGGGCTTCGTGGCCGTCCCACCCTCGCGGCGGGCCAGGGCGACGAGCAGGTCGAGCTCGCGGGCCGTCAGGACGACCTCGCTCGGGCCTCGCCAGCACCGCCGCTTGTCGGGATCGACCCGCAGGTCACCGATCGCGATCACTCCGTCGGTGGCGTTGGTGGCCCGGCGGATGAGGGCCCGCAGGCGGGCCACCAGCACGACGAAGCTGAACGGCTTGCGCAAGAAGTCGTCTGCGCCCAGCTCGAGGCCCTCGGCCTCGTCGTGCTCGCCCTGCTTGGCCGTGAGCATGAGCACCGGCGTGCGGTCACCACCGGCCCGCAGCTCGCGGCACACGGCGAAGCCGTTGAGCCCCGGTAGCAGGATGTCGAGCACGATGGCCGAGTAGGCGCCCTCCTGGGCCCGCCACAGCCCGTCGGGGCCGGTGTGCGCGACGTCGACCTCGAAGCCCTCGGTGCGCAGTCCGCGGGCGAGTGCCTCGGCGAGGCGCACTTCATCCTCGATCACCAGCAGTCGCATCAGAGGGAGTCTGACGCCACCCGACGGCCGACCGGGCGCCGGGCTCAGCGGGCTCTCAGGTGCTCTCATCGAGCGCTCAGGTCCGATCGTCCAGGGTGCCGAGCATGACGACCAGACGAACGATCACGATGATCGCCGCCACCGTCCTGTCGCTCGGCGGTCTCGCCGCGTGCGGCGGGGCCGCCGGTGGCGGCGGCGCCGAGGTGGCGAGCCTCGGCACCGAGCCGGCGAGTGGTGAGGGGACCGACGCCACGACGGACGACACGACGGACAGCACGACGCCGACCGATCCCGAGGAAGCCATGCTCGCCTACACGCAGTGCATGCGGGACCACGGTGTGGAGATGCCTGATCCGACGCCCGCAGGCGGAGGTGGCGGGATGATCGCCCTCGAGGCCGATCCGGATGACCCGACGTTCAAAGACGCCCAGAACGCCTGCGAGCCGATCATGGACAACGCCGTGCGGCCGGTCGAGATGGATCCCGAGGAGGAGGCCGAGATGCGCGAGCAGTTGCTGGCGTTCTCGCAGTGCATCCGCGACCACGGCATCGACATGCCCGACCCCGTGTTCGGCGAGAACGGCCGCGCCACCCTGAACCTCGACGACGAGGAGGACAGCGCGCGCCGCCCCGACCCGGGAGACGAGGACTTCCAGACCGCATCGGCCGAGTGCTCCCAGGACGGCGGTCCGTTCGTCGCCAGCGCCAGCGGTCCCTCCGGCGGCACCTCGGACGACGGGCCGACGGTGCGCATGTCGCCGGCCAGTCCCGTGGACGATGGCGAGGGTGGCTGACGTGCGGACCTGGCCGATCGTCGTCGGGGTCGTCGTGGTGGCCGGGGCGGCCGTGACCGCCGGGATCGTCGTCGGCTCCGGCGGCGACGACGTCGCCGACGCCGGCCCGGCGACGCTGCCCCCGACCACCGTCCCGGTGACACGCCGCGACCTCACCCGCGCCGTGGAGTTCGACGGGATCGTCGGTCACGGCCCGGCGTCACCCGTCGTCCTCAGCGGGTCGGGCACGCTGACCGCGCTCCCCGCGGTCGGCGACGTGATCGGACCGGGCGACACCGTCGTCGAGGTCGATGGCGTGCCGGTCCTCGCACTGGTCGGCGCGTTCCCGATGTGGCGGGCGCTCGGGCCGGGCGTCGACAGCGGCAAGGACGTGGCCCAGTTGGAGATGACGCTCACGTCGCTCGGGTACACCGCCGACGGCGACATGACGGTCGACGAGGACTGGACGAGCGCGACCACTCGGGCCGTCAAGGCGTTCCAGGCCGACCATGGCCAGGACGACGACGGCACGGTCGACGTCGCGGACATCGTCTGGATCAGCGGCCCGGTGCGCGTCGACGGCGTCGGCGGGGTGCTCGGCCAGGAGGCCGGCGCCGCGGCCGTCGAGGTCACGTCGCCGGAGCAGGTGGTCCTCGTCGACGCCGACGTGACCGACAGCGACCTGCTCGCCGTCGGGACCGCGCTCCAGCTCGAGCTGCCGACCGGCGCCGTCACGACCGGCACCGTGACCGACATCGGCGCGCCCGTGGCGGGCGAGAGCGGATCGACGACCATGCCGGTCGAGATCACGATGGGCGCGTCCGAGGCGCTGAACGACGGGACCCCCATCGACGTGACCGCGACCGAGGTGTCGGCCGAGGGTGCGATCGCCGTCCCGGTCGAAGCCGTGCTGGCGCTCGCCGAGGGTGGCTACGCGGTCGAGGTGGCGCTGGCCGACGGCTCGACGACGCTCGTCGGCGTTGAGCTCGGCGTGTTCGCCGACGGCTACGTGCAGGTCGACGGCACCGTCGCCGAGGGCGACGAGGTGGTGGTCCCGTGACCGCCGACGCGGTCACCGGGCCGGGCGCGGCGCCGGTCCTGGAGCTGGTCGGCGTGTCGAAGCACTACCCGGGCACGCCGCCCGTGCACGCCCTCGACGGCGTCGACCTGGCTGTGAACAGCGGCGAGTTCGTCGTGATCGCCGGGCCGTCGGGCTCGGGGAAGTCGACGCTGATGAACGTCGTCGGCGCCCTCCAACGACCGTCGACGGGCACGGTGCGCATCGACGGCCACGACGTCAGCCGCCTCCGTGACGGCCGACTGACGGCGGTCCGGGGCCGACGGATCGGGTTCGTGTTCCAACAGTTCCACCTCGTGGAGCGGCTGTCGGCGTTGGAGAACGTCGCCGACGGCCTGCTCTACGCCGGTGTCCCGCGCCGTCACCGGACCGCCCTCGCCCGCGATGCGCTCGACGCGGTCGGTCTGACGGCCAGGGCACGCCACCGGCCGGGCGCGCTTTCGGGCGGCGAGCGCCAGCGGGTCGCGATCGCCCGGGCCCTCGTCGGTGATCCGGCCATCGTGCTCGCCGACGAGCCGACGGGGAACCTCGACAGCCGCACGAGCGACGCCATCATCGATCTGCTCGTCGGCCTGCACACGCAGGGCCGCACGATCGTGCTGATCACGCACGACCGGGACATCGCGGCGCGCGCCCCCCGGCGCGTCGCGCTGCTCGACGGTCGGATCGTCGACGACGCGGCGGTGGCGGCGTGAGCGCGACGACGAAGGCCGGTCGCGGGACCGTTGGTCGCAGCCGGCTCCGCCTCGTCGACCTGCTCCGGGTCGGCACGATCGGGCTGCGGGCCCGGCGGTCGAGGACCGCGCTGACCGCGCTCGGGATCGCCATCGGGATCGCCGCGCTGGTCTCGGTCGTCGGCATCTCGGCGTCGAGCCGGGCCGAGGTCGTCGCCGAGCTCGACGCCCTCGGCACCGACCTGCTGCGGGTGGCCCCCGGGCAGACGGCGTTCGGCGACGCGACCACGCTTCCCGAATCGGCGCGTGCCACCGCGTCGCGCATCGGTCCCGTCACGTCGGCGGCCGGGGTGACGTACGTCGACGCGACCGTGCGGCGGACCGACCTCATCTCGGAGTCGGTCACCGGAGGCGTGGCGGTCGTCGCCGCCGACCAAGGCGTGCTCGACGCCATCAGCGGCCGCCTGGCCGACGGCCGGTTCCTCGACGACGCCTCGGAGCAGCTCCCGACGGTGGTGCTCGGCGCCGACACCGCCCGCCGCCTCGGGATCACCGACGCCGACGCTGGCATCCGGGTGTGGATCGGCGACCAGTGGTTCGCGGTCATCGGCATCCTCGAACCTGCCGCCCTCGCGCCGGACATCGACGCCTCGGCGCTCATCGGCTACCCCGTTGCCGCCGAGCTGTTCGACACGACCCGCTCACCGTCCACGCTGTACGTGCGCACGGTGCCCGAGCAGGTCGAGTCGGTGCGAGCCGTGCTGGCCCGCTCGGTCGATCCCGAGTCGCCCAACGAGGTCGACGTGTCCCGCCCGTCGGATGCGCTGGCCGCCCGGGCGACGACCGACGCCGCGCTCCGCAACCTGCTGCTCGCACTGGGGGCCGTCGCGCTCGTCGTCGGAGGCGTCGGGATCACGAACGTCATGGTGATCTCGGTGCTGGAGCGGCGCAGCGAGATCGGCGTGCGCCCGGCGCACGGTGCCCGGCGCGCCCACGTCGCGATTCACTTACACGTCGAGGCGGCCTCGCTGGCAGCGCAGGGCGGGATCGGCGGCGCGGCCCACCCGTCGGCCG
>JBEVOM010000247.1:0-2572 GCA_040507575.1 Ilumatobacteraceae bacterium | reverse complement strand
CCTTCGCCTCGCGCACCACCGCGAAGGTCGGCCAGCCGCAGACCGTCGACCTCTCGAAGGTCAACTCCACGCTGACGCCGGTCCGCTACGACCGCGCGCTGGGCACTCGGCCCCGAATCCGTGTGCCCTGCTTCGCCTCCACCCCACGCCCACCCACGAACCCCCACGCCACGAGACCGGAGAGGACGCAGGACATGACCGCGACGACCTACACCCCGATCGCCGCCCGCCTGCGTCAGATCCCACGGGCCATCCGCCGTCTCGCCGTCGCCACCGCGCTCGTCATGCTCGTCGTCGTCATCGCCGCCATGGGCACCGGCGCCTCCTACGCCTTCTGGAACGGCTCGGTGCCGTCCGGCGCCACGACCGTCTCCACCGGGTCGATCGACCTGCGCGTGAACGGCCAGGAGACCTACATGGTCCCCGACCTCATGACCACGGCCCTTCTCCCGGGACGCTCGGTCACGGCGTCTCAGCCGCTCGTCCTCTCCAACACCGGCAGCGTCCCGCTGGCCATCACCTGGACCGGAACCTCGATCACGAGCGCCTCCTCGTCGCTGCAGAGCAGCCTGATGGCCTCCGTCCGGCCCGCCACCGCCTCCACCTGCTCGGTGACCGCGCAGTCGAGCCCGCTCGCCACGACCCTGCCCGCCATGACGATCCAGCCCGGCGCGACGGCGCGCCTCTGCCTCGAGGTGCGGATGTCGTCATCCGCCCCCGCCGACGTGCAGGGCCAGCAGGGCTCCATCGCCATCTCCCTCGAGGGAACGCAGGTGCGATCGTGAGAATGCGCACCCGTCTCCTGGCCATCCTCGGCACCTCCCTCTTCCTCGCGTTCGCCGGAGTCGGCGTCGCCTCCGCTCTGTGGAGCACCCCGGCCGCCGTCACCTCGAACGTGCGCGCCGCCGATCTCAACGACTCCTGCCTGAACCCGACCTCGGTCGTCAATGCGAGCTTCGAGCAGCCTGTCGCCGACTTCACGTACCAGAACCGCACCGACGTCGTCGGCTGGAAATCCCGCAACAACGCGACCGGCGCCGACATGGCCATCGAGGTCTGGAAGGGGACCACCGAGGGCATCGCCCCTCCGGTCGGCAACCAGTTCGTCGAGCTCAACTCGACCGCCGCCGGCACGCTCTACCAGACCATCGCGACCACCCCGGGGCAGACGCTGCAGTGGTCGCTCCTGCACCGGGGCCGCCAGGGTGCCGACACCATGCAGCTGAACATCGGCGTTCCCGGAACGCCCGGGGTCTCGCAGGGTCAGTTCACCACCGATCGCAGCGCCTGGGTGCGCTACTCCGGCGCCTATGTCGTGCCCGCGGGACAGACCCAGACCGAGCTCAACTTCATGGCGGTCAGCACGAGCAGCGGCAACCAGTCGATCGGCAACCTCCTCGACGACGTCTCGTTCGGAACCGGCCCCTGCCTCACCGCGACCTCCGCCGCCGCCAAGGTGCCCGCCTCGGGCGGCTCGTACAACGTCGGCGACCTCGTGCAGTACACGACGACCGTCAACAACATCGGCAGCAGCCTCGCCTCGAACTCGACCTACACCTTCGCGGTGCCCGCAGGCGTCGAGTTCGTCGCCAACTCCGTGCGCATCGACGGCGTCGCCAAGTCCGACTCCGCCGGCGACGACCAGGTCGACTACGCGTCGGCGAGCCGCACCATCACCGCCCGTCTCGGGATGGGCGCCACCAGCAGCGTCGGCGGCAGCATCGCCCAGGGCACCAGCTCTGTCATCACGTACCAGGCCCGCATCGTCGCCGCCGCGGCCGACAGCACGGTGGCCTACCAGCCGACCATCACCTACGTGAACGACCTCGCGCCGAACTGGCCCCGCACCACGCAGCCGGCCAACCTCGCGATCCAGGTCGCGCCCTCCGCCGACCTCGCCGTCACGATGACGTCGAACCCCACGACGGTCAACCGCGGGACGACGACGACCGCCGAGTGGCGCATCCGGGTGACGAACAACGGCCCGAACGTGGCGACCGGCTCGAGCATCGCCGTCGCGATCCCGACCGCGCTGAGCGGCGGCGCGCCCACCGGCGGCAACCTGACCTGCACCGCACCCAACTCCTCGGGCATCGCGACCTGCACGCCCACCGGCGCCTTCAACGCCGGATCGGTGCGCGACATCGTCGTGCAGCGCTCGATTCCGACCTCCGCTGCTGTCGGCACCGTCTACACCGTCACCGCGACCGCGTCGTCGACCTCGAACGACCACGTCGGCGACAACAACAGCGCGTCGGCGACCGTCACGATCAACGACACGCAGGCGCCGACGGTGCCCGGCACCCCGACGGCCTCGGGCACGACGGCCACGCAGACCACGCTTTCCTGGACCGCGTCGAGCGACAACGTGGGCGTCACCGGATACCGCGTGTACCGCAACGGCACGCTCGTGGCGAGCCCGAGCGGGACGTCGGCCACCATCACCGGCCTGAGCGCCAACACGGCCTACTCCTTCACGGTCTCGGCAGTCGACGCCGCCGGCAACGAGAGCGCACGCTCGACGGCGCGCAGCGTGACGACCCCGATGGCGTTCAACGCGGCGAACTTCTAC
>JBEVOM010000246.1:0-6234 GCA_040507575.1 Ilumatobacteraceae bacterium | reverse complement strand
GTCGACAAAACCCCGACTACACGTTGAAGCGGAACTCCATGACGTCGCCGTCCTCGGCGACGTAGTCCTTGCCCTCGACCCGGATCTTGCCGAGCTCCTTGGCCCTCGTCCACGAGCCGATGGCGAGCAGCTCGTCCCACTGCACGACCTCGGCGCGGATGAAGCCACGCTGGAAGTCGGTGTGGATGCGCCCGGCGCACTGCGGGGCGGTCGAGCCCTCGTAGAACGTCCAGGCACGCGATTCCTTGTCGCCGGTCGTCAGGAACGTGCGCAGGCCGAGCAGGTGGTAGGCGCTGCGGACCATGCGGAACAGGGCGCCCTCGCCGAGCCCGAAGCCCTCCAACATCTCGGCCCGCTCGGCCGCATCCTCGATGGACGCGGCCTCGGCCTCCAGCTGCACGCACATGCCGATGACCTCGACGTTGTCGCCGGCTGCGTTGCCCACCTGGTTGAACTCGGCCGCGACACGGGCCTCGGCGGCCGGGATGTCGTCGAGGGCGTCCTCGCCGACGTTGACGACCGCGAGGACCCGGCGGTTCGTCAGCAGGAAGTACGGCGCCAGCAGTTCCCGCTCGTCGGGCTTCAGACCCGCCCGGTACAGCGGACGCCCCTCCGACAACGCGTCGTAGGCGGCCTGCAGCGCGGCAATCTCGTCGCCGAGCGTCTTGTCGAGCTTGGACTGGCGGGTCGCCTGGTTCAGGCGCTTCTCGACCGTCTCGAGGTCGGCCAGGGCGAGCTCGATCTCGACGACCCGGAGGTGCTCGATCGGATCGGACGGGCCCATCACGTCGTCGTCGACGAACGCCCGGAGGACGAACACGATCGCGTCGACCTCCCGGATGTTGGCGAGGAACTTGTTGCCGAGACCCTCACCCTTGCTGGCCCCCTCGACGAGCCCTCCGATGTCGACGACCTGCACCGCGGTGTGCACGATGTTGCGGCTCTTGGACATCTCGGCCAAGCGGTCGAGGCGGTCGTCGGGCACCCGGGCGACGCCGATGTTGGGGTCCTTGGTGGCGAACGGGTACGGCGCGGCGAGCGCGCCTCCACCCGTCAGCGCGTTGTACAGCGAGCTCTTCCCGGCATTGGGGAGGCCGACGAGGCCGAAGCGTTCCATGCGGCCGACGACGCTACCGGTCCGTGTCGCTACGGTCCCCGTGTGCGCTGGGGCTTGTCGATCTCGTTGGCCGGGGAGCTGGCCGCCCCGGGCCTCCTCGCCGACGTCGCGGCGACGGCCGAGCGGGCCGGCTGGGATGGTGTGTTCGTCTGGGACCACTTGTGGAACCGCACGTACGTGCCGTTCGCCGACCCATGGGTCACGCTTGCCGCGATCGCGACGGCGACCGAGCGGGTCGCTCTGGGGCCGATGGTCGCGGCGCTGCCCCGTCGTCGGCCGCAGCTCGTCGCCCAGGCGACGACGAGCCTCGACCGGCTGTCGAACGGGCGGATGGTGCTCGCGCTCGGGCTCGGCGTCGACAGCTATGGCGAGTACTCGGCGTTCGGCGAGCCGCTCACCGATGACCGGGCCCGGGCCGCCGCACTCGACACCGGCATCGCGCTGCTCGTCCCGATGCTGGCCGGGGCCGCGGTGCCGCAGGTCGGCGGACGGGTCACGACGGCGGCCGGTGTGCAGGTCCCGAGGTGCCCGATCTGGATCGCCGGGCGCGCCGGACGCGCCGCCGGTCCTCGGCGCGTCGCCCGCCACGGCCTCGACGGCCTGGCGCTGGTCGACGTTGAGGCGTGGTCGCCGGGGGACGTCACGGCCGCGCTCGGGGCCGGCGGGCTGGCGCCCGGCTCGATCGACGTGGTGCTGGTCGGCGGGACGTACCCCGACCCGGTCGCGCTCGAGGCGGCCGGTGTGACGTGGTGCGTGCCCGAGATCGAGCCTGGTGCGACCGCCGCGGACGCGCTCAGCCGGGCCGCGCACCGGCCGTGAGCGTCGGCGCCGGCCGGCGGTCGCGCAGCGTGAAGGCGTCGTCGCTCACGCCGTCCCGACCGAGGAGCGCCAGGCGCTCCATCGCCTCGTCGACCGTTGGCACGGTGCCCGCTGGCACCCACCAGCAGACGAGGAAGAGCTCGACCTTCCGGAACCACTCGCGTCGACGGCGCAGGAACGGGGTGTGGGCCGTGCGATACACGAAGTCGCGCAGCTCGTCGAGCGTCTCCCAGACCGAGAGGTTGATGATGCTCAGCGGGTCGTCGTCGGTCTGGACGTAGCTCGACGACAGGCCGGTCTCCTCGTCCTTGAGTCGCCACACGAAGCCGGGCGACGATTCGGCCAACGCGTTGATCTCGTCGAGCGCGTCGACGAAGTCCTTCGTTCCCGGGTGGTCGAGCGGCTGGCGCAACCGTCCGATGTTGAGCTCGGCGACGTGCCAGCCCGACCCTGCGTCCCCGTCCGTCATGGCCGCGACCGTGTCATGGCCGTGACCCTAAGGCGTCGCGTCCGAGCGTCGCCGCCGCGTTCAGCAGGTCGTCGGCGAGCTCGCCGAGGCGCCGGTCGGTGAGCCGGGCCGTCGGTCCCTGGATCGCGACGCCGGCCCACGGTCGCCCGTCGAGGTCGGGCACGGGCGCCGCCATGGTCCGGACGCCGAGGTGGCGCTCGCCGTCGTTCAGGGCCCATCCGCGCGATCGGGCGCGAGCCAGGTCGGCGAGGAGGAGGCTCGGATCGGTCAGCGTGGCGTCCGTGAACGAGACCAGCGTCCCGAGCGCGGCGACCTCGGCGGCCGGGTCGCCGGCGAACGCTAGGAGGGCCTTGCCGATGCCCGACGCGTGGACGGGCACGTGGGTGCCCGGGGCCTGGTCGAAGCGCAGCGGCTCGGGCGAGTCGACGTGGAGCACGATCAACACCTCGTCGCCGAGCCGCGTCCCGAGGCTGACCGACTCGCCGGATGTCTCCGCCAGGTCCCGCACGTGGGGGAGCAGGCGGTCGAAGCGGACGCGGGACTCGGCCCGCTGGCCCAGCGCGACGAGCCCCGGGCCGAGGTGGTAGCGCTCCGTGCGGGGGTCCTGGGCGACCAGACCGTCGCTGCGCAGGGCCTGCAGCAGGCGGTGGGCGGTGCTGCTCGACAGCCGGCAGCGGGCGGCCAGGTCGCTCACTCCGAGGTCGTCGTCCGATGCCGCGAGGGCCCGCAGCACCCCGAGCGCCCGCTCGACGGATTGGGCGCCGGAGCGGCCCGAGTCAGGTTTCATCGACCATGCCGGACATGTCATGATTGTTCCACGTTGCGGAAGCGCATCCCACCATGTAGAAAGTCGATCATGTCGATCGGATTTATGAAGAATCGCCGCCTGCGCACCGTCGTGGCCGGCTTCGTGGTGGGTGCGGTCGCGCTCGCGGCGTGCGGGGGAGATGACGACGACGACGCGGACGCGACCACGCCGGCGGCAACTGCCTCGTCGGACACGACTGCCGCATCGGACGCGACGACTGCGCCGGAGGACACGGCGGCGGCCGAGACCGTGCCGGCCGACACGGCGGCCGACGAGACCACGCCGGCCGACACCGGGGCTGAGGACACGGCGTCGGGCGAGCCGGTGACGCTGCGCCTCGCCTACTTCCCGAACGTGACCCACGCCCCGGCGATCATCGGCGTCGAGAGCGGGCTGTTCCAGGACGCCCTCGGCCCGAACGTGACGCTGGAACTGACGACGTTCAACTCCGGCACCGAGGCCATCGAGGCGCTGTTCGCCGACGCCATCGACGCGTCGTTCATCGGCCCCAACCCGGCGATCTCCGGGTACGCCCGTTCTGACGGCGAGGCCTTGCGCATCGTTGCCGGGACCACGTCGGGCGGCGCCTCGCTCGTCGTCAGCCAGGACATCAACAGCGCCGCTGACCTCGTGGGCAAGACGCTGGCCACCCCGTCGCTGGGCAACACCCAGGACGTGGCGCTGCGGGCCTGGCTGAAGGACGAGGGCTACACGACCGACACGAGCGGTGGTGGTGACGTGCACATCACACCGCAGGAGAACGCCGACACGCTCACTGCGTTCCAGTCCGGCACGATCGCCGGCGCCTGGGTGCCCGAGCCGTGGGCGACGCGGCTCGTGCAGGACGGCGGCGGCAAGGTGCTCGTCAACGAGCGGGACCTGTGGCCGGACGGGCAGTTCGTCACGACCCACCTGATCGTCGCCACCGGCTTCCTCGACGAGCACCCCGACACGATCCGCGACCTGATCAGCGGTCTCGGCGACGCCATCGACGAGGCCAACGAGGATCCGACCGTGGCCCAGGCCGAGGTCAACGCCGGCATCGAGCGGATCACGAGCAAGCCGCTGGCTGACGCGGTCATCGCCGGAGCCTGGGAGAACCTCGAGTTCACGCTCGACCCGATCGCCTCGTCGCTGCAGGGTTCGGCCGACGACGCCATCGCCGCCGGTCTGCTCGAAGAGGTCGACCTCGCCGATCCCGGGATCTACGACCTCACCCTGCTCAACGAGGTCCTCGCCGAGCGGGACGAGGACGAGGTGCCGGGGTTGTGAGCACGACGCCGTGGCCGACACGTGACCGTGCGGGAGGCGCGGCGTCGTGAGCGCGGTGCGGCTGCACGGCGTCGGGAAGTCGTTCGGCTCGCGGCGCAACGCGGTGACCGCGCTGCGCGCTGTCGACCTCGAGATCGACCAGGGCGAGTTCGTCTGCCTGATCGGCGCGTCGGGTTGCGGCAAGTCGACCATCCTCAACCTCGTGGCCGGCCTCGACGAACCGACCGAGGGCACGATCGAGGTCGAGGGTCGGACGGTGTTGATGTTCCAGGAGTCGGCGCTGTTCCCGTGGCTCACGGTCGCGGCCAACATCGACCTGCCGATGCGCTTGGCCGGCGTGCCCAAGGCGCGGCGCACGGAGCGGGTCGACCAGCTCCTCGCCGCGGTGCACCTGGACGGGTTCGCCGACAAGCGTCCGCACCAGCTGTCGGGCGGGATGCGCCAGCGCGGGGCGCTGGCGCGTGCGTTCGCCCAGGACGCCGACGTCCTGTTGATGGACGAGCCGTTCGGCGCGCTCGACGCGATGACCCGGGACGCGCTCCACGACGAGCTCGACGCGTTGGTCCGCGAGCGGGGGCTGACGGTCGTGTTCGTCACGCACAACGTCCGTGAGGCGGCCCGCCTCGGCGACCGCATCGTCGTGCTCTCGCCGCGTCCGGGACGGGTCACGGCGACGTTCGACGTCCCGATCGAGCGGCCGCGGCGCATCGACTCCCCCGAGGTGAGTGAGCTGGCCGCCACCGTGACCGAACAGCTGAGGGAAGAGGCGCTGGTCCATGCTCGTCGTTGAACCCGATCCGAACCTCGACCGCGAGGCGCTCGCCGCCGCCGCGCTCGACGACAGCTCGACGGCCGGCGACGACCAGCGCCGCGCCCGTGACCGCGGCGACCTCGGCAAGCGGCTGTGGTTGGCGACGTGGCCCAAGGTCGCCGCCATCGCGATCGCCCTCCTGCTGTGGCAGATGGTCGTGTGGAGCGGTTGGCGCCCGGAGTACGTCCTGCCCGGGCCGGTCACGGTGTTCCGCCGCCTCCGCGAGCTGATCGCCGACGGCACCGTGTGGGACGCCGTCTACGTCACGATGCGCCGGGCGATCATCGGCTTCGCGATCGCCGTCGTCATCGGGGTCATCGTCGGCGGCATCGTGTCGTCGTCGAAGGTCGCCCGGTCGGCTGTCGGGTCGATGATCACGGGCATCCAGACGATGCCGTCGATCGCCTGGTTCCCGCTGGCCATCGTGCTGTTCAAGCTGTCCGAGGGAGCGATCACGTTCGTCGTCGTGCTCGGCGCCGCCCCGTCGATCGCCAACGGGTTGATCACCGGCGTGGACCACGTGCCGCCGGTGCTGCTGCGAGCCGGGCACATGATGGGTGCCAAGGGCTTCTCGAAGTTCCGACACGTCGTGCTGCCGGCGTCCATGCCGTCGTTCGTCGGCGGCCTCAAGCAGGGCTGGTCCTTCGCCTGGCGCAGCCTGATGGCCGGTGAGCTGCTCGTGACGCTGGGAGTGTTCTCGGTCGGGTTCCTGCTGGCCCAGTACCGCAACGTCCAGGACTACCCCGGGCTCATCGCGATGATGATCGTCATCCTCGTGATCGGGATCCTCGTCGACTCGCTGGTGTTCGGCACGATCGACAAGTGGGTCCGCCGCCGCCACGGCCTGCTCAACGATTGAGCTGACGTCCTGCCTGATCTCGCTCCTCGAAGACTCGTCGCTCAATCGTGTCGAACGGCGACCGTCCGAGGCCTTCGGC
>JBEVOM010000190.1:0-37774 GCA_040507575.1 Ilumatobacteraceae bacterium | reverse complement strand
CGTCGGACCGGGCACCCGATCAGGCGACGGTGATCTCCTGGACCATGCCCGCCATGAAGTGGGGCGGGCCCGCCCCGGCGGGGAGGCTGTCCTCGGGACCGCTCATCGACGCGATCATCTCCGGCGTGTTGTGCTGGGGCAGGAAGCACAGGGCCACGTAGCGACCCGGCTCGAGGTCGACGACGGCCTGGGCCGACTCACCCGGGAACCCGAAGGCGACGCCGACGACGGAACCCTTCGTGTCGACCTCCTCCTCGGGCATCGCGAGCAGCTCGTCGAGCGTCTCCGTCACGCCGTCGTTGACCTTGAAGAAGGCGATCTCGTGCACCTCCTCGCCGATGTTCTCCAGCGTGACCACGGTGACGCCGGCCGGGAGCTCGGTCGGCAACCCGCCGAACTCGTACTCGTTGCCGGTCACGGTGAGGGCGTTCCATCCGCAGTTGTCGGTCGCGTAGCCGAGCATCTCGGCGTAGGCCGCGCCGAACGCCTCGGTCGGCGGGCCGTCGGTCGGCGCGTTGGCGATCGCCGTGTCGACGGCGTCTTGGATCTCGGCCGGCGCCGCCGCCGACAGGGCCTCCATCGCCGGACCGATGGCCGACGGATCTTCGGACGCCGACGCCTGCTCGACGGCCAGTTCGGCGTCGCAGAAGGCTTCGACCGCCGCCGCCGGGGCCGCCCCGCCGGCGGTGGTGGTCGCGCTCCCGGCGTCCGTCGTCCCCGGGTCGGTCGCGGCCGTGGCATCGGTCCCGGCCGGCGCCTCGGTCGCGGCGGAATCGCTGTCGTCGTCGTCGTCCCCGCATGCCGCCGCACCCACGAGGAGTGTCGCCGCCGCCGCAGGCACGAGGAGCTTCCGGATGAGCTGTCGTGAGTTGCTGTGCATGGTGCTCATGAGTTGTTACCGCCCTTGGTAATACAGTCCGCCTTGGCAGGACGCTAGCAGTGCTGTCAACAGCGCTGCCCGCTCCGATCGTCGCTTTCGATGGACCATCGAAACAAGAAGGTGCTTCAGCGTGCTTCAGTGTCGGGACGTCGTGGCGGCGTCGATCGCGACAGGTGGGCCGCCGGCCGCGCAATGCCACGGCGGCGCCTCGGTGGGCGGCCCCGTCCGCCGGACGGTCGCGAACGCCACGGCGGCCGCGACCAGCGTCGTCGCGGCCGCGAACCGCATCACCGTGGCGAAGCCGGCCAGGAGATCGTCGGCGGGGACGGCGGCACCCGGTGCGAACCCGGCGATCGCCGGGATCGCCGCCACGGCGAGCAGCTGGCCGGTGCGGGCGACCGCGTTGTTGACGCCCGACGCCACACCCGCGTGGTCGTCGTCGACGGCGCCGAGTGCGGTCGCGGTCAACGGGGCGACGGTGAGAGCCAACCCGAGGCCGAACACGACGACCCCGGGCAGCACGTCGGTCACGTACGTGCTCGACGCGTCGATCCGGGCGAGCAGCAGCATGGCGATGGCGACGAGCACGGGGCCGACGGTCATGGGCAGGCGTGGTCCGATGCGATCGGCCAGCGCGCCGGCGCGCGACGACAGCAGCAGCATGGCCAACGTGATCGGGACCGTCGCCGCTCCGGCCTGCAGCGGGCTGTACCCGAGTGGGCCCTGCAGCACGAGGCCGAGGAGGAAGAACACGACGCCGAGCGCGCCGTAGAGCAGCAGCGTGACTGCGTTGGTGCCACTGAACGTGCGGGACGAGAAGAGGCTCATCGGCACCAGCGGGCGCTGGGTGCGTCGCTCGACGACCACGAACGTCACGAGCAGGGCGCCGCCGATGACGGCGAGCGGCCACGACTCCTGTGTCAACCCCAGCGTGAGACCGGCGAGGGCGAGGGCGCCGAGTGCGGCGCCGGGGGCGTCGATGCGCCCGGTGGCAGTGGGATCGCGCGATTCCGGGACGTGGCGCAGGCCGACCACGACGACGGCGACCCCGAGCGGCACGTTGAGCAGGAAGATGAACCGCCACGAGGCGGCGTCGACGAGCCATCCCCCGAGGAACGGCCCGATCGCTGTCGCCACGCCCCCGAACCCCGACCACGCGCCGATCGCCCGGCCCCGCTCCTGCGGGACGAACGACGCCTCGATGATCGCGAGGCTGCCCGGCATCAGCATCGCCGCGGCGACCCCTTGGAGGACCCGGGCCCCGATCAGCATCGTGATGCCGACCGACGCCGCGCACAGGACGGACGCCACGGTGAACGCGACCGCTCCGAGGAGGAAGACGCGGCGCCGACCGAAGCGGTCGCCGAGACCGCCACCGACGAGGATCAGCGCGGCGAGCGCCAACGTGTACCCGTTGACGATCCACTGCAGATCCTGGAACGAGGCGTCGAGGTCGTCGGCGATGCGGGGGAGCGCGAGGTTCACGACGGTGCCGTCGAGCATCGCCATGGCGGAACCGAGCACGGTGGCGAGCAGCACCCACCGACCCGATGCCTCGGCGAACCGCAGGCCGGTCACGGGCCGGGTGACCGTCCTGCTGATCGGCCCGGAGGTCCGGGTTGCTCGCCGGCCGCATCGCGCCTGCGGGCGGCCATCCCACCGAGAGCCTCGAACACCACGCGATGGGCTGCGTTCACGGTGAGCTCGCTGACGTCGTAGACCGGTGCCACCTCGACGACGTCGACGGCGACGACGTCGTGGTCGACGCACAACTGGCGCACCATCCGCAGCAGGTCCGCGCTCTGGATGCCGCCCGGCTCAGGGGTGCCGGTACCGGGCGCGAACGCAGGGTCGAGCACGTCGATGTCCACCGAGATGTAGAGCTTGTCGGCCTTGGCGAGGGCTTCGCCGACGGCGTCACCCATCACATCCTTGAAACCGCGCTCCCAGATCTCCTGCATCGTGTGCCACGTCATCCGCTGCTCGAGCATCCACTCGAACGTGTCCTGCGGCGGCCAGTAGCCGCGCAGGCCGACCTGCACGAAGTGGCTGCCCGGGATGGCCCCCGACTCGATGAGCCGTCGCATCGGTGTGCCGTGGCTGGCCAGGTTGCCGTCGATGATGTCGGCCGTGTCGGCGTGGGCGTCGAAGTGGACGATGCCGACGTTGCCGTGGCCGTGCACGTCGGCCACGGCCGTCGCCGCCGGCCAGGTGATGGAGTGGTCACCGCCGAGGATGATGGGCACGATGCCGCGCCGGGCGACCTCGTGGACGCGCTGGCGGATGTTGGCGTGGCTGGCCTCGGTCTGCCCGTGGGGGCAGTGGGCGTCGCCGAAGTCGACGACCTCCAGCCACTCGAAGATCTCCAGTCCGAGGTCCATGTGGTAGGTGCCGGGCTCGTAGGCCGTCGCTCTGATCGCCCGCGGGCCGAACCGGGCGCCCGGACGGTTCGTCGTCGACACGTCGAACGGCGCGCCGACGATCGCGACGTCGGGCTGCCAGTCGTCGAGCTGCTCGCCGCTCGTCAGGAACGGCCGCTGCCCGAACGACACGATGCCGGCGTGCGGCAGGTCGAGTTGCTCCTGCACGCCCGGCGGGAGCTCGCGGCGCGGCCGGTGGGCGTCGTGTCCGCGTCCGTCATCGTCGCTGTGCGCGTGATCGGCTCCCACGCGCCGGAACCTACCGGACGCCGGCGATCAGCGGCCGCCGACGGGCCGTGGCGGGCGGGGTGGTCAGAACGTCCAGCGGGTGGCGCGGGCGGCGAACTCGTCGTCGCGCTCGATGATGCCGAACGCTCGTTGTGGTGTCAGCTCGAGCAGCACGTTGTCCCGGATGAACTCGGCCGATAGGTCGGGCGCCAGCGACGAGTACTTGGCCAGGTAGCGCTCGATCCAGACCTCCTGGCGTCGGCCGCCGACGCGTGCCGCCCGCCCCTCGACCGACACGCACTCCACGGTGTCGTCGACGGCGACGACGACCTGCGGGTTCTCGGCGACGTTCGCCGCCTTGCGCGAGGTCGGCGCGCACGACCAGGCGAAGCGGTGCTCGGCGTCGTCCCACACCCCCCACGCCGGCAGGGCGTGCGGGCGACCTCCGCCGGATGCGGTGACGACCCAGTAGTTGCGGCCGGCGCCGAGGCGCTCGGCCGCCCACGACCACGGGAGCGGTGTCCAGTCCGGGGTATCGACCCCGTACGCCGGCATGTGCGGCCGGGAGGCGTGCGGCGGGTTCATCCCGTCGCCGTCACCTGGGCCCACGCCCAGTCGAGCAGCCCGGTGGCTGCGGCGTCGCGGGCCTCCTCGGTGGGTGCGCCGAGCACGGTGACGATCATCCGCCGTCCGTTGCGCTGGGCCGACGCCACGACGCACCACCCGGCCTGTGTCGTGTGGCCGGTCTTGATGCCGTCTGCGCCCGGGTACGTCGTGAGCAGGTCGTTGCTCGCCGCATAGGTCTGCCCGTTGAGCGTGGCATCGGTGCGCTTCACCGTGCTCTGGAACGTCTGGTTCTGCATCAGGAACGCGGCCAGGCGGGTCATGTCGGCGGCCGTCGAGAACTGGCCATCGGCGTCGAGCCCGGTGGCGTTCACGGCGTGGGTGCCCGTGAGGCCGAGCGCGGCCGCGTTCTGGTTCATCAGCTCGGCGAACTGGGGCTCGCCGCCGGCGATGTCGAGGGCGAGGAGCCGGGCGGCGTCGTTGGCGCTGACGATGAGCATCGCCCGGATGAGGAGGTCCCGGGGCAGCTCGGCGGCGGGACGGATCCCGATCCGCGACTCCTCGGGGTCGATGATCAACCCGTCCGGCGCGACGACCACCTTCGTCGACGCCCCTGCGGCGTATGCGGTCTGGGCGGCGAGCAACTTCATCAGGCTGCCCACGGCCAGCGGCGCGTCGGGTTGGTTCGAGGACAGGAACGCACCCGTTGCGGGGTCGAACACCGCGTAGGCGGCAGCCTCGACCGCCGGGAACACCGTCGTCGGCGGCGCGGCGACGGTAGGCGGCGGCGGCGGCGCAACGGCGGTCGTGGGTGCAACCGTCGTCGTCGCCAGATCGCTCGACGTCGTCGCCGCGCTCGTCGTCGCCGCGCTCGTCGTCGTCGTGACGGTCCCGTCCACGGTCGGACCCGTGAGCGCCGGCGCGCTGGCGGCCGACGTGTCGATCGTCGCCAGGGCTGCCGCCGAGCCGGCGGATCCGGCGTCGGTGGCGTCGTCGTCGCCGCCGCTGCACGCCACGACCGTCGTCGTGGTGAGCGTCGCCAGGAGCGCGAGGGAGCAGAGTCGCCGCCGGAGCACCATCCCCGCCGACGGTACCCGCTGCTCGTCCGACAGCGGCAGCACTACCGTGGAGCGCGATGGCTGGCGGCACCGCGTACGACGCCGTCGTCGTCGGTTCCGGACCGAACGGCCTGGTCGCGGCCGTCACCATGGCCCGGGCGGGACGCCGGGTCGTCGTGTTCGAGCAGTCGTCGACACCGGGAGGCGGGTGCCGGACGGCCGAGCTGACCGAGGCCGGGTTCCGCCACGACGTGTGCTCCGCCGTGCACCCGTTGGGGATCGGCTCGCCCGCGCTGCGGGAGTTGCCCCTCGAGGCGCACGGGGTGCGCTGGATCCATCCGGCCGTGCCGCTGGCCCACCCGCTGGCTGATGGCGCCGCGCTGCTGCACCGCTCGCTCGACGCGACGGCGGCCGGGCTGGGTGCGGACGGGGAGGCGTGGCGGCGGCTCGTCGGCCCGCTCGTCGCCGGGGGCTCGCCGGCCGTGTCCGACGACCTCTTGTCGCCGCTGTCGTTTCCGCAGCACCCGTTGAAGCTGGCCCGATTCGCGTCGGTGGGCGTGCGCGGTGCCGAACAGCTGGCGCGGCGACGACTGGCCACCGATCCCGGACAGGCCCTCCTGGCCGGGCTGGCCGCCCACTCCGTCCTGGCACTCGACCGACCGCTCGTCGCGGGCGTCGGACTCGAGCTCGCCGCACTCGCCCATCTCGTCGGCTGGCCGGTCGCCGAAGGTGGCTCGCAGGCCATCGCCGATGCGCTCGTCGCGATCCTGCGCGAGGCCGGGGGCGAGGTCGTGTGCGATGCACCGATCACGGAGCTCAGCGCACTGCCGCCGACCGCGGTCGTGCTCGCCGACGTCGCACCGGCCGCGCTGGTGCGGATGGCCGGTGACCGCTTCCCGGCACGGGCGCGCCGACGCTGGTCGCGGTTCCGCCACGGCCCGGGCACGTTCAAGCTCGACTACGCGCTGTCCGGACCGGTGCCGTGGACCGATCCGCTGGTCGCCGGCGCGGGCACGGTCCACATCGGCGGGACGATGACGGAGGTGGCGCGGGCCGAACGCGCCGTGGCGGACGGCCAGCATCCGCACCAACCGTTCGTCATCGCCGCCCAGCCGACCTCGTGCGACCCGACACGCGCGCCGGCAGGCCTCCACACGCTGTGGGCGTACTGCCACGTCCCGGCCGGGTCCGACGTCGACATGACCGCCGCCGTCGAGGACCAGATCGAGCGGTTCGCGCCGGGCTTCCGAGACCTCGTGATCGCCCGCCACGCGACGACATCGTCGGCGCTCGCCGCCTACAACCCGAACTGCGTCGGCGGTGACATCACGGGCGGCGTGCTCGACTGGCGCCAGTTCGTCAACCGGCCCGTGTTGGCCCGTCGGCCGTGGCGCACGCCTGTCGACGGTGTCTACTTGTGCTCGGCCTCGACCCCGCCCGGTGGCGGGGTCCACGGCATGTGCGGGCTCCACGCCGCCCGCCTGGCTCTGCGCGACCATCCCGGCTGATCGGCCCGGCTGATCGGGCGCGACACTCAGAGAGCGAGCGCGACGCGGCGGGCCTCGAGCACGGCCTCGTGCACGGTGCGGGGGGCGACGCAGTCGCCGGCCTGCGCAGCCGCCCCGGGCAGGGGCTCGGTGGGGAGGCGGAACCCGCAATCGACGACGGCGGCGCACGGCACCACCCGGTCGAGGCCGCTGTACCGGTCACGCAGCGTCACGCCGTCGGCGTCGACCCGGACCAGCAGGCTGCGCCGCTCGACGCGCCCACCGGCCTGCGCCAACCGGGTGTTGGCCGGGGCGAGGTCGCCGGTGCGGGCCAGCTCGTTGCCGGCGATGTTGTCCTGGGTGACGAGGACGGCGCGGGCCCCGATCTCCTCGGCGAGGGCGACGGCGATCGGCCCTCCGATCGGGTCGAACACGACGACATCGCCGTCGACCGGCACGGTCGCGGTGCCGCGGCGGACATCGGCGATGTCGACGACCGGCGGTGCGTCGGAGGTGACCTCGAACTCACGCCGGCCGGCCTTCGACCCGGTGCACTGGACGACGCTCGAGAGGTCGCCCGCGGTCGTGTCGAGCGGCCACGTGGTCCCGGTGCGGACGTCGACGCCGAGCCGTCGGACCTCGCCGGCCAGCCACTCGGAGATCGGCGTGTTCGGACCGGCGACGGCGGCGAGCCCTCCGACCGTCGCGGCCTGCTCGACGACGACGACCCGATGGCCCCGGATCGCCGCGACACGAGCCGCCTCCAGGCCGGCCGGACCGGCACCGACGACGGTGACGTCACGCGGGTGGGCGGTCGGCCGGTACCAATCGGGGTCCTCGGTCTCGCGACCCGACGTGGGCTCGCCGATGCACGTCACGATGGGGTTGCGGGCGTCACGGACCTGGCACGTCTGGTTGCAGCGGGTGCAGGGGCGGATGCGGTCGGCGGCACCTTCGGCGAGCTTGGTGACGAGGTCGGGGTCGGCGATCTGGGCCCGCGTCATCTCGACGGCAGCCACCTTGGCCGGGTCGTCGTAGCCGCCGACGGCCCACTCCGCGTGGCCGATGTCGACGACGGATCCCTGGAGGACGACGGGCACGTCGACGGCGGCGGCGACGATCGCCGCCAGATCGGTGTTGAAGCCGGGCGGTTGGTGGAAGTCGGGGCGGGTCTGCTCGACGGAGAAGATCGAGCCGCGAACGACGACGACGTGGTCGACGCCGCACCCGACGAGGTCGGCGGCGATGGTCGGTGCCATCTCGGGGGTGATGCCGGCCCACGGGGCGAGCTCGTCGCACGACAGGCGCAATCCGACCACGAGGTCTGGGCCGGCGCCGCGCCGCACAGCATCCAGCACCGCCCGGGCGAACGTCAGGCGGTCGGTGCCCCACGCGTCGGCCCGTTGGTTCGTGAGGCCGGAGAGGAACTGGCGCACCAGGCTGTGCTGGCCGGCGTTCACCTCGACGCCGTCGCAGCCGGCGTCACGGGCGATGCGGGCGGCATGTTCGAAGCCGTCCACGACGGCTGCGATGTCGTGCTCCTCCATCCACTTCGGGACCTCGCGGCTGGCCACCTCCGGCACCCGCGACGGAGCCCAGAGCGGAGCCTGGCTGTAGGCCGACGACCCCTGACCGCCGGCATGGTCGAGCGACGCCATCACCAGCGCGCCGTGCGGTCGGCATGCATCGACGATCGATGCCCATCCGTCGCCGCTGCGCTCGGCCAGCGGGGCCCGCTCGTAGGGCCAATCGGAGCCGTGCACGCTGGCGCCCTCGACGACGATCGTGCCGCACCCGCCGCGGGCCCGTCGCTCGTAGTAGGCGACGTGGCGGGCGGTGAAGCGACGGTCGTCGTCGCCCAGGTTGGTGACGTGTGGACCGAACAGGATCCGGTTCGGCGCCGTCCGTCCCCCCAGGGTCAGCGGTTCCAGCAGTTGCATGGCGGCGTAGAGCCTGCCAGCTCGGGGCGCCTGCGACCAACAGAGGCCGCGGGGTCAGCGGCGGACGAAGCTGACCGGGGTGGAGAGAGGGGCACGGCGCGAGTGGTCCATCGCCGGGCGGGGGAGTGGCGAGCCGGCGCCGACGCCGGCCAGGAGGGCTTCGCCATGGCCGCTGACGCACTCGGGGTCGGGCCCGTCGAGCGGGAGCCCGGTGAAGAACTTGGCTGCCATGCACCCGCCCTGGCACGCGTCGTAGCTGCCGCAGCTGGCGCACGCGCCCGCGGACTGCGGCTCACGCAGCGACAGGAAGAGCTCGCTCTCCCGCCAGATCCGCGTGAACGCGCCCTCGTCACGCACGGAGCCGGCCCTGAACTCGTCGTGGATCACGAACGGGCAGGCGTACACGTCGCCGATCGGGTCGATCAGGCAGACCACGCGCCCCGCGCCGCACATGTTGAGGCCGGGCAGCGGCTCGCCCAACGCGTTGAGGTGGAAGAACGAGTCGCCGGTCAGCACGGACTCGCCCTTGGCGAGCAGCCACTGGTAGATCTGGAACTGCTGGTCGTTCGTCGGGTGCAGCTCGGGCCACGAGTCGGCCCCGCGCCCCGACGGTCGCAGCCGGGTGACCCGCAGCTGGGCGCCGTAGGAATCGACGAGCGCCTTGAAGTCGTCGAGCTGGTCGACGTTGTGGCGGGTGACGACGACCGACACCTTGAACGGCCCGAAGTCGGCGGCGGCCAGGTTGTCCATCGCTCGCCGTGCCGTGTCGTACGACCCGGTGCCGCGCACCGGGTCGTTGATCGCGGCGGTCGCACCGTCGAGGCTGATCTGGACGTCCATGTAGTCCATCGCGGCCAAGCGACGGGCGGCGTCGGCGTCGAGGTACGTGCCGTTCGTCGAGAACTTGACGCCGATGCCGTGATCGACGGCGTACGTGACGAGCTCGAAGAAGTCCTTGCGGATCATCGGCTCACCGCCGCCGATGTTGATGTAGAAGACCTGGAGCCGCTGCAGCTCGTCGAGCACCGCTTTGGCCTCGTCGGTCGACAGCTCGCGTGGGTCGCGCCGACCCGACGACGACAGGCAGTGGACGCAGGCCAGGTTGCAGGCGTACGTGAGCTCCCAGGTCAGGCAGATCGGTGCGTCGAGGCCGCCCTTGAGCTGCTGTACCAACGATGTCTTGGTCATGCCGGTACGGCCTCTCGGATCAGGTGGGAGTGCTCGAGCGAGACCAGCGCGTCCACGAACGACGGCCATCGGGACTCGGCGATGTCGCAGGCCCGGAGCGCATCGGCGACGGTGTCGTGGTCGCCGAGGACCCGCACCACGCGGACCACGTCAGGGTGCTTGAGGAAGATCAGCCGGCGGTTGCCGTAGTGGTACGCGAGCGCGCCGAACGGCTCGGGTCGCAGGGCGACCTGGGGATCGAGCACGAGGTGGCGGTCGAGCATCGCGGCGTGGTGACGGGCGTGGCCGGCGTGGTCAGTAGACGCCGCACATGCCGTCGATCGAGATCTCCTCGACGAGGAGCTCCTCCTCGACGAGCTCGTCGGGGTCGTCGGTGACGTCGGTCGAGGTGAGCGTGGCGGTCGACGTGTCCTGTTCCATGCCGGGATCGTAACCACCGGACCCGACACCCACGTCCTCGACCGCGGCACCCTCGTCGGGTTCTGAGCCGCCGGGCCCGCGCTGGCGCGAGTTTCGCGCCCTGAGAATCGCCGCCGGGCGGTGCTAGCGTCGCATCCCCCTATGGTCTCCGTGGAGGCGTTCCCCGAGCTCGCGCGCGAGCGCGAACGGCTCACGTTCTCGCGTGCCGCCCGCGACCGGATGATCGACCGGCTGGAGCACGTCGACCCGCACAGCGCGGCGGACGCGTACACCGCCGAGTACGTCGAGGTCACCGTCGAGGAGGCCCTCGAGGACCTCCGTTCGCCAGGCGCCGGGGAGTTCTTCGGGCGCATCGACACCAGCGACGGCGCCGGACCGGAGCACTGGTACATCGGCCGCCGCCACATCGAAGACGACCAGCACGACCCCGTCGTCGTGGATTGGCGGGCTCCGATCGCCGCGCCGTTCTACCGCGCCACCGCAGCTGACCGGCTCGGCGTCGACCTGCGCCGGCGGTTCACGTTCGACGAGGGCGAGATGACCGCCTACCTCGACGAGCGCCTGGACGACCCGGACGCTGCGAACGTCGCCGGAGGCATCCCCGACCCCGTGTTGGCCGAGATCGGCGCCGAGCGAACTGGCGCGATGCGCGAGATCGTCGCCACGATCCAGGCCGAGCAGGACCTCGTCATCCGGGCGCCGATCGACCGGGTGCTCGTCGTCCAGGGCGGTCCGGGTACGGGGAAGACGGCGGTCGCACTGCACCGCGCCGCCTACCTGCTCTTCGAGCACCGCCGCCGCCTGGCCCGCGACGGGGTGCTCGTGATCGGGCCCAACCGGGCGTTCCTCGACTACGTCGGCAACGTGCTGCCGTCGCTCGGCGAGCGCAGCGTCCGCCAGTGCACCGTCCTCGACCTGTGTGTCCCGAAGGTCGAGATCTCCGCCCTCGACGACCCGGACGCGGCGCGGGCCAAGGGTGCGCCGGGGATGCTCGACGAGCTGCAGGCGGCGGCCCGTCAGGCGATCAGGCCGCCGGACGGTGACGTCGTCGTCCCGATCGGCGCCCGGCGGGTGGTGTTCGCACACGACGAGATCGCCGAATGGCTGGAGCGGGCTGCCGCCGGCATCGTCCCGTTCAACCAGCGTCGCCAGCGGCTGCGGTCGATCGCCCAGCAGGAGCTGCGCCGACGCACCGATCGCGACGACGCCTGGCCGCAGGCCGGTCCGCTGCGCAAGGCGCTCGACGCGGCCTGGCCGACGCAGCAACCGATCCGCCTCGTCGACCGCCTCCTGCCCGGTGTGCGCGGCCGGCGCCGGGCCTGGACGGCGGCCGACCAGCTTCTCGTCGACGAGGCCAACTCGATCCTGAACGGGCCGCCGCTCGTCTACGGCCACGTCGTGGTGGACGAGGCCCAGGACCACTCGGCGGTCGCGCTGCGGGTGATCGGCCGGCGCAGCCCGGTCGCTTCGATGACGCTCGTCGGCGATGTCGCCCAGTCGACGACGCCGGCCGGCCAGGAGCGCTGGGCGGACGTGTTCGCGTACCTCACGACGGCCACCGCTGGCGCCAGCGCGCCGCCCGGTGAGGTCGCCGAGCTGACGATCGGATACCGCGTGCCCGAGCCGATCCTCACCGTCGCCAACCGCCTGCTGCCGCTGACCGGGGTCGATGCCAGCGCCAGCCGCAGCGTGCGCGTCGACGGCGCCGCCCCGGGGTGGGTCCACACCTCGGCCACCGACCTGCCGGTCACCGTCGCGGCCGTCACCGCCGACCTCAAGCACCATCATCGTCTGACCGGCGTCGTCGCGCCCCTCGACCTCCATCGGTCGATCGCTGCGGCGCTCGACGACGGCGGGATGCAGGCCGTCGACCACCTCCACCAGTTGCACGCCGGCGAGGTGCCGCTGTTCGGACCCGAGCAGGTCAAGGGGTTGGAGTTCGACGGCGTCGTCGTCGTCGAGCCCGATGCCATCCTCGGCGACACGTCGCGGGGCGCCCGGCTGCTGTACGTGGCGATGACCCGCGCCGTCCAGCAGTTGCTGTTCGTCACGACGTCGGCCGATCGCACGCCGCCGATCGAGTGAGCCGAGCGGCCGCGCCGATCACACGCCCGTAGCCTGCGCCGCATGGGCATCGGGCCGATGACGGAGGCGGAGCGCTACCGCTTCGACCTGCACGGGTTCCTGGTCCGTCGCGGGGTCCTCGGTCCCGGGGACGTCGCTGCGCTCAACGCCGCGGTCGACGTCCTCGACCTGCCGCCGGCCGGCTCCGACATCGGGAGTCAACGGTTCTCCGACTTCCTCCCCGTCGCTCGGCGCTTCCGCGACCTCATCGACCACCCTGCCGTGTTGGAGATCGTCCGTGAGATCTGCGGCCCGAACGTCCGCCTCGACCATGCCTACGGGATCGTGATGACGAGGGGGACGGCCGGCCTCGGACTGCACGGCGGCGGCTCGCCGTACGACCCGGCGCAGCACTACCGGGTCGACGCCGGGCGCATCCGCACCGGCCTCGTCGCCGCCCAGTGGGCACTCGTCGACCACCCGCCCGGCGGCGGTGGGTTCATGTGCATCCCGGGCAGCCACAAGTCCGGCTTCCAGCTGCCTGCGACGTTCGATCGCGAGCTCGCCGTGCTGGTGCCGCTCGGCGCCGGTGACGTCGTGGTGTTCACCGAGGCGCTGACGCACGGGACGTTGCCGTGGCAGGGTGCGGCCGACCGCCGTTCGTTGCTCTACAAGTACTCGCCGGGGAACTCGGCGTATTCGCACGCCCAGTGGCCGGCCGATCTCGTCGCCGCGTGCACCGACCGCCAGCGCCTCTTGCTGCAGCCGCCGAGCGTCGGCGGGCACCGCCCTGTGGTGCCGTGATCGGGAGACGGCTCGCATTTCGGCGGCCGGAGGTGCGAGAGTTCCGTTCCGGCCCCGAGGGCCACGACGTCCCTCACCCACGTCTCGACAGGAGCCCAGATGACCGCGTTCATCACGCCGACCACCGCCCCGAGGACCATCGCCTTCCGCATCGGTCCACGCCAGGTCAACGCGCTGCGGGCGGCTGCGCTCGTCGTCGGGGGCGCGTTGTTCACGGCTGCCTTGGCCCAGGTCACGCTCCACCTGTCCTGGACGCCGGTGCCCGTGACCGGCCAGACGTTCGCCGTGCTCCTGGTGTCGGCGTCGGTCGGCATGCGCCTCGGCGTCGCCAGCCAGGCGCTGTACGTCGTGCTCGGCGCCATCGGGCTGCCGTTCTACGCCGGCGGTGACGGGGGGTGGACGGTTGCGACGGGCGCCACCGCCGGTTACCTCGTCGGGTTCGTGCTGGCCGCCGCCGTCGTCGGCCGACTCGCCGAGCGAGGCCAGGACCGCACGGTGCTGACGTCGCTCCCGGCGATGCTGTTCGGCTCGGCCGTGATCTATGCCTGCGGCGCGACGTGGCTGGCGATCGACCTCGATGTCTCGGCGACCAAGGCGATCGAGCTGGGCGTCACGCCGTTCCTGCTCGGCGACGCCATCAAGGTCGGCATCGTCGGGCTCGGCCTGCCGCTGGCCTGGCGGCTCCTCGGCGACACGAAGCGCTGACGCCGCTGCCGGCTACGCCGAGACAGGGCCGACGTACCGGGAGCTGGGACGGATCAGCTTCGCCTGCGCCGCCTGCTCGACGGCGTGGGTCGTCCAACCGACCACCCGGCTGACCGCGAACGTCGGCGTGAACAGAGCGCGGGGAAGACCCGACGACGCCATCACGACGCCGGCGAAGAACTCGACGTTGCTCGGGAGGGGCCGATCGGGCTTGATGCGGGCGAGC
The DNA here is from genome assembly GCA_040507575.1 of Ilumatobacteraceae bacterium. Lineage (GTDB taxonomy): Bacteria > Actinomycetota > Acidimicrobiia > Acidimicrobiales > Ilumatobacteraceae > JALZMG01. Next base: position 23,790 of record JBEVOM010000190.1, on the reverse strand, counting down.
GTGTCGAGCACCCGCCGCTCGACGTCGACCGCCTGGTCGACGAGCTCGCCGCCGGTGTTCGTGGCGATCTCCCGCAGCAGCCCCGAACGTGGGTCACGGGTGCGGTAGACGGCGTGACCGAAGCCCATGATCCGCCGTCCGGCGGCGATCTCGGCCTCGACCCACGCCTCGGTGCCGGCCGGATCCCCGATGGCGTCGAGCGCGTCGAGCGCCCGCCCGGGTGCTCCTCCGTGCAGCGGACCGGCGAGCGCGCCGAGCGCGGCGCCGACGACGTCGGCCATGTCGGCGCCGGTCGACGCGACGACGCGAGCGGTGAACGTCGATGCGTTGAAGCCGTGGTCGATCGTGAGCATCAGGTATTGCTCCAGCGCGCGGGCGGCCGGCCGGCTCGGTACCTCGCCGGTGACGAGGCGGAGGTAGTCGGCGGCGTGCCCGAGGGGATCGTCGGACGTCGACGGCGCCACCGGATCGAGCCCGAGGCTGGCGCGGTGGAGTGCGGCGACGATCGTCGGCACGACGGCGGCGACGCGCCGCCCCTGCTCGGCACGCTCGTCGGGGTCGATGTCGATGAGCGGGCGCAGTCCGAGCTCGTCGGCGGCGATCGAGATCGCCGCCCGCACCCTCCCGAGCGTGGCGCCGGCGGCCTGGGCGAGCGGTTCGAGGACGGGCAGGAGGGAGACCGGGAGCACGCGCTCGGCGGCGACGGCGGCGCGGAACGCGGCCAGCTCGGCCGGATCGGGGAGATGCCCGAGGGCGACGAGGTGCCACGCCTCCTCGAAGCTGTGGTGGCGGGCCAGCTCGGCGGCGTCGAGCCCGCGGTAGTGGAAGAAGCCGGCGTCGCCGTCGACGTCGCCGATGGCGGTCTCGGTGACGGCGACGCCGTTCAGGCCGGCGGGGACTTCGATCAAGGTGGTCATGGGATCCATCGTCGGCGTCGCGACGTCGGCGATCAACGTTGATCGCATCAACGTTGATCGCGTGCACCGTCACGGGCATGATCGGGGGATGAGCCGCTACGTCGGGTCGACCGAGGCCGCCCGGATGCTCGGCGTCCAGAAGGCCACGCTGTACGCCTACGTCAGTCGCGGCCTGATCGCACGGCGCGTCGCCGTCGACGGCCGGACCTCGTTGTACTCGGCCGACGATCTCGACGCGCTCGCCAGTCGGGTGCGGCGCAGGGAGATCGAGCCGCGGCCGTCGCTGGACGTCCAGATCGTCACCGGCATCACCGTGCTCGACGAGGACGGTGTGCGCTACCGCGGCCACGACGTCGCCGAGCTGGCCCGGACGGCGGACTTCGAGCAGGTCGCCGAGCTGCTCTGGACCGGCGCGTTGCCCGACGCGGTGACGTGGCCCGAACCGCAGCCGGCGGACGTCGCCCGCGCCCGCCGGATCGCCGCCGCGGTGGGTGGGCGGCCGGGGATCGCCGCGATGCTGGCGACGTCGAGCGCGCTCGGGGTCCACCATCCCGATGACGAGCCGGCGGCCGCCGCGCGGCGGTTGCTCGGCGTCGTGCCGACCGTGCTCGGCGAGATCGGCGACGGCACGGGCAGCCGCGGGCTCGGCGCTCGGCTGGCGGCGGTGTGGCGCCCGGGCGTCGAGGCGGACGCCGACGGGTCGCAGTTCACGCTGGCTGTCGGCCGGGCCCTCGTGCTGCTGGCCGACCACGAGCTGGCGACGAGCACCCTGGCGGTCCGCGTCGCCGGCTCGACGTGGGCTGGTCCGTACCCGTCGATCGCGGCCGGGTTGGCCACCGTGCAGGGATCGCTGCACGGCGGCGCGGCCCGCCTCGTCCACGACTTGCTCGTCGAGAGCGAGTCGGTCGGTGCAGCCGCCGCGATCGCTCGCAGGCAGCACGCCGGCGAGCGCCTTCCCGGATACGGACACAAGATCTACAAGGGCGACGATCCCCGCCTGGCTCCGCTGCTCGAGGTCGTCGCGTCACTGCCCGACCCGGCGGGCCGGCGCGAGGTGGTCAGCGACCTGCTGGCCGAGACAGGCGCCCGCTTCACCCGCCGACCCAACGTCGACCTCGGACTCGGTGCGCTCACGTTCGTCGGAGACCTCCCGCCGGACGTGCCGCTGTTCGCCGTCGCCCGCATCGCCGGGTTCGCCGCCCACCTCATCGAGGAGCGGCAGGAACGGCCGCTGCGCTACCGCGGGCTGGCCCGGCCGCCCCGCTGACCGTCCTGGCTCGCCGCATCCGCGGTCGACGACGGCTGTCGTGACGCAGAACCGTCAGCGGCGACGGAGCGCAGGTCGAGGGCGGCGACGGCCCCGATGACGAGGACTGCCGGCGTGTCGACCGGCGTCGCCCCGAGCTGGTCGAGCTGGCACCGCGTGACGACCTGCTCGGCCGTCGTCGCCGACCCGATCACGGCGACCGGCGTCGTCGGCTGCATGCCGCCGTCGATCAGTGCCGTGGCCATCGCGGACCGTTGCGCGACGCCCATCAACACGACGACGGTGCCACCGACGCGGGCCAGCGCCGACCAGTCGATGTCGGGCTCGCCGTGGCGGCGGTGGCCGGTGACGACCGTGAACGCGGCGGCGACGCCACGATGGGTGACCGGGACGCCCGCCGCCGCCGGCGCGGCGACTGCCGAGGTGACGCCGGGGACGACCTCGAACGGGATGCCGGCATCGAGCAGCGCCTGCGCCTCCTCCCCGCCGCGGCCGAACACGAACGGGTCGCCGCCCTTCAACCGGACGACACGCCGCCCGGTCCTCGCCAGCTCGACGAGCAGCGTGCAGATCAGCTCCTGGGGGATCGGTCGGCCGGGCCGCTTGCCGACGTCGATCAACTCGGCGCCGGCGGACGCCAGCGCGAGCACACCGTCGCCGACGAGCGCGTCGTGGACCACGACGTCGGCTCGGGCGAGGCGCGACACGGCGCGCACCGTCAGCAGGTCGGGGTCACCGGGCCCGGCACCGACGAGCGCGACCGGGATCATTCGCTGTCGTCAGCGGTCGCCGTGGCGCGGCCACGGCGGCGGACCACCGGTTCGGGCAACCAGGTGGCGATGACCTCGGTGCCGACGTCATGGGACCAGTCGCCGAACGTGCCGGCATCCCCGCCTGCCGCGGCATACCCGGCCAGGACGGGAGCCAGCAGGGCCGGGATCTGGTCGAGCGGGACGTCGGCCCGCAACCGCTGGGCGAGGCGGTCGCCGGTGGCCGACCCGCCGACGTAGACGTCGTAGTTCTTCTTGGTGCGTCCCACGATGCCGATCTCGGCCGAGTACGGGCGCGAGCACCCGTTCGGGCAGCCGGTCATGTTGAGGCGGATCGGCGCGTCGCCGACCCCGCTGTCGGCGAGCACCTTCTCGAGCTGCGTCACGAGGTCGGGGAGCACCCGCTCGGCCTCCCCGAGCGCCTGGCCGCACGTCGGCAGCGCCGGGCAGGCGATGGACAGCCGACGGAGCGCGCTGACGTCACCGGCCAGGGGGACGCCGTGGGCCCGGAGCCGGGCCTCGACGCCGGCGATGGCGCCGGGCTCGATGCCGTGAAGGAGGAGGTCCTGGCGGGAGGTGATGCGCAGCTGGGTGACGCTGCCGTCGGCGACGAGCTCGCGCAGCGCGGTTCGCAGGGCCACGCCGTCGCGGTCGATGATCTTGCCTGACGGCACCGGGAGCCCGATGACGCCGTCGCGGGTGCCGTGGTACTCCTCGGCCTCCCAGGCGGGTTGGTCCGCGACCGGGGCCAGCTCGAAGCCGACCCGGCGGCCGACCTCGGCGCGCATCCACTCGATGCCGCGTTCCTCGACGAGGTACTTCAGCCGAGCCCGGTGGCGGTCCTCGCGGTTGCCGAAGTCGCGCTGCGTGGTGATGACCGCCTCGACGACGTCGACCACCCGGTCCGGCGCGACCCAGCCGAGCGGCTCGGCGAGCAGCGGGTACGTGTCGTCCTCGCGGGCGTGGGCCATCCCGAGCCCGCCGCCGACGTAGACGTTGTGGCCGGTGAGGTCACCGGTCAGGCCCCCGTCGAGCGTGGGCACGATGCCGACGTCGTTGGTCAACACGTCGACGTGGTTGTCGCCCGGCCAGGCCACCGCGATCTTGAACTTGCGGGGCAGGTAGATGTCACCGTAGATCGGCTCGACCGAGCGCTTGCGACCCTTCGGGCCTCGCCGGGGCAGGCGCGGCGGAGCCGCGGTGACGGCCTTGTCGCCGTCGACCCACAGCTCCCAGTACGACTCGGTCTGCGGGCGGAAGCGGGCGACGAGCTCGGCGACGAGCGGCTCGATGACCTCCTGGCGGTCGTCGGGCCACGGTGAGCCCATCACGTTGCGCACCACGTCGCCGCACGCAGCCAGCGTCGTCAGTAGCGCCTCGTTGATGCCCCGCACCAGCTCGTGCAGCTCGCCCTTGTGCACGACATGGAACTGCACGCCCTGGCGCGTCGTGAGGCGCATCGAGCCGTCGGCGAGCTCGGCCACCCGGTCGAGCGCCAGCCACTGCTCGGCGGTCAGCTTGCCGGCCGGGACCGACGCCCGGACCATGCACGAGTAGTCGAGCGGCAGCTTCTTGGAGGCCCGCTCGCGCCGCACGTCGCGGTCGTCTTGCTGGTAGATCCCGTGGAACTTCAGCAGCACCGTGCTGTCGTTGCTGAACGCGTCGGAACCGTCGATCAGCTCCTCGGGAAGGTCGCCCCGCAGGAACCGGCTCGCCCGCTTGACGTCCTCGACGGACATGCGCGAGAGGTTACTGCCCGCCGACGGGGATGGCGCCCATCGGCTGGGCCAGGTGCAGTCCGCACTCGGACTTGGCGCTGCCCGACCACCGTCCGGCCCGGGCATCTTCGCCGGGGCCGACCGGCCGGGTGCACGGCCAGCAGCCGATCGACGGGTAGCCGCGGTCTGTCAACGGGTGCTCGGGCAGGAGCTCCATCGCCTTGTAGTGCTCGACGTCCTCGTCGGACCAGGTGGCGATGGGGTTGATCTTCGTGACCGAGCGCAGGAGGTCGACGTGGACGATCGGCGTCCGGGCCCGGACCGGCGAGTCGGCCCGCCGCAGCCCGCTCACCCAGGCGGTCTTGCCGGCGAGCGCCCGCTCCATCGGCTCGACCTTGCGGGCCTGGCAGCAGGCGTCGGTGTCGGTCTGCCACTGGTCGGTCACGGCGTCGGCGCGGGGGCGGATCACCCGGAGGTTGAGCCGGTACTCGTCGCGGAGGTGCTCGGCGTACCATTCGGTCTCGGCGAACAGGTACCCGGTGTCGAGCAGGACGACGTCGGCGTCCGGGATCGCCTGGCTGACCAGGTGCACGAGGACTGCGTCGCCGAAGCTGGCCGTCACGACGAGGCCGTCGCCGTACTCCGCACCCGCCCAACGGAGGATCTCCAGCGGGTGGGCATCCTCGAACACAGCCCTAGTCAATCAAATCCTGACCTGCCCCATCAACTTTGTCGGAGATTTCTGCCCATGACATCGTTCACGTACCCGGTCGTCCTCGACCTGACCGACGTGGCCGTCCTGGTCGTCGGGGCTGGACCGATCGCCGCCCGCAAGGTCAGCGGGCTCGCAGCAGCTGGCGCCCGGGTGGTGGTCGTCGCCCCCGACGTGTCCCACGCCCTCGATCGCCGGGCCGTCGCCGAGTTGCGCCAGCGCCCCTACGAGCGCGCTGACCTCACGGGTGTGCGTCTCGTGGTCACGGCGACCGGTGACGCCGCGCTGGACGCGGACGTCGCCGCCGACGCGACCGCCGCCGGCATCTGGGTGAACGCGGCCGACCAGCCCGCCGACTGCACGTTCATCCTCCCGGCCATCGCCCGCAACGGGCCCCTCTCCGTCGCCGTGAGCACCGGTGGCGCCAGCCCGGCGCTGGCCCGACGGCTGCGGGACCGGGTCGCGGCCCTGCTCACCGACGACGTCGTCGCGCTCGCCGCCGACCTGGCGGCGCAGCGGGCGGCTGTGCGCGCCGCCGGCGGATCGACCGAGGACGTGGACTGGAGCGCGGCGATCGACGCCGTCCTGGCGCCGTTCCCGGACCAGTGACGGCACTGGGTACATTCGATTCCGAACACGGCCCGACTGTCGGGCGTGACACGCACGGGAGTAGTCCGATGAAGACGACCGCCGCCATCCTCTGGGAGCAGAAGGCGCCATGGAGCGTCGAGGAGATCGAGCTCGACGAGCCTGGTCCCGGCGAGGTCCTCGTGAAGCTGGCGGCGTCGGGGATGTGCCACTCCGACGAGCACGTCGTCACCGGTGACCTCATCTTCGCCCTCCCGATGGTCGGCGGGCACGAGGGGGCCGGCACGGTCGAACAAGTCGGCGCGGGCGTGAGCTGGCTGCAGCCCGGCGACAAGGTGGTGTTCGGCTTCATTCCGTCCTGCGGGCGCTGTCCGTCGTGCTCGACCGGACACCAGAGCTTGTGCGACCTCGGCGCCCTGCTCGTCCCCGGGCGCCAGATCACCGACGGCACATCGCGACACCACGCCCAGAACGGCGAGGACCTCGGGCTGATGTGCCTGCTCGGCACGTTCGCCGGGCACACCGTCGTGAACGAGGCCAGCTGCATCAAGGTCGACGAGGACACGCCGCTCGACAAGGCCTGCCTGCTCGGCTGCGGGGTCGTGACCGGCTGGGGTTCCAGCGTCTACGCCGCCCAGGTCGGCCCGGGCGATGTCGTGGCCGTGGTCGGGGTCGGCGGCATCGGCATCAACGCCGTGCAGGGTGCGAAGCTGGCCGGCGCGAGGCAGATCTGGGCGATCGACCCGGTCGAGTTCAAGCGCGAGAAGGCCCTCGAGTTCGGCGCCACGCACACGGCGGCGTCGCTCGAGGAGGCCATCCCGGCCATCGGCGAGGCGTCGTGGGGTCGGATGGCCGACAAGGTCATCATGACGATGGGTGTCGGGTCGGGTGACCTGCTGATCCGAGCGCTGGCGATCACGGCCAAGCGGGGTACATGTGTGATCACCAACCTCCACCCGGTCGTGGAGACGTCGGCGAGCATCAGCCTGATCGACCTGACGCTGCTGGAGAAGCGCGTCGTCGGGTCGCTGTTCGGGTCGGCCAACCCGCGCGCCGACATCCCCAAGCTGCTCGAGCTCTACGGCGCCGGCCAGCTCGACCTCGACGGTCTCGTCACTCGCACGTACGACCTCGACGGCGTCAACGACGGCTACGACGACATGCGGGCCGGCAAGAACATCCGCGGCGTCATCCTCTTCGACTGACCTGCCGCTACCGCAACTCTGTCGACCTGGGCGCGCAGGGTCCCGATATCGAGACCTTGCGCGCCCAGACATCGGTGCCGGCCGTCGCGAGCACGTCACCGAGGTGACACAGCGCGGGTGTCGCGGGCCGGATCGTGAGGGGTCGGCCGGTGACGGGTCAGCACGTGACGTCGCGGGGCGGGACGATGCCGAACGTGTTCTCCTCCGGCGAGCCGGACTCCGGCGCCGCGGTGACGGGCGTGGCGTCCTCGGACGCCGCGGTCGTCTCCACCGAGGGCGCCGTCTCGCCGTCGACAGCCGTGCGCGGGACGTCCGACGGCGGGGTCTCGAAGACCTGCTCGGGGGCTTCGGCGAGCGAGGTCTCGCCGCGGAACATGGCCAGGACAGCTTGCATGTTGTCCCCGTTGATGCGGGGCTCGAGCACCGCCGCCCCGTTGATCGTCTTGCCGTCGGCCTCGATCTGGTACGTCGGGATCGAGCCCGGCTCGATGTCCTTGAGGACGCCGGCGAACTCGAGCAGCTTGGCCGGCGACAGCTCCGAGTCGGTGACGACGTCGCCGCCGGTCGCCGCGCCGATCAGGCTGGCCGCCACGCTCGGGTTGAGCAGGCCCTTGGACAGCACGCTCGACAGCGTCCGGCGCAGGAAGTCCTGCTGGCGGGAGATGCGGCCGAGGTCAGACGTCGGATCCTCCTGCCAGTTGCCACTGCCCGGCGGGTCCTCGTACTCGTACTTGCGGGAGCGGACGTAGGCGAGGGCGTGATCGCCGTCGAACGTGAAGCAGCCGGTCGTCGGCACGTTGAGCCCGGTGTTGGGATCGCGGGCCGGGAACTCGAACGGGACCGCCACGCCGCCGACGGCGTCGACGAGCGTCTTGAACGTGCAGAAGTCGACCTGGATGAAGTGGTCGACGCCGACACCGAAGTTCTCGTAGATCGTGTTGATCAGCCGCTGCGGCTCGTCGCGCCGGTACGCCGCATTGATCCGTGACTTGTTGCCGGAATCGGCGATCGTGACATAGAGGTCGCGGGGGAACGACAGCACCGCGACGCGACCGGCGGCCGGGTCGACGCGGAAGATCATGATGGTGTCGCTGCGCTCGCCGACCCGTCCCGACTCGGCGTCACCGAATGCCGGGGCGTAGGGCGAGCTCGGATCGACGCAGGCGCCGTTGTCGGCGCCGGTGATCAGGAAGTTCTGCGCCGTCGGGTCGGCCGGCGGGAACGTCGGCGGCGTCGTCGTGGTGACCGCCGTCGTCGCCGGGCTCGTCGCCGGACCAGTCCCCGGGCTCGTTGAACCCGGGGTCGCGGTCGCGGGCGCGATCGACGTCGGCGGCGGCGCAGGTGTCGTCGTGCGGTCGGCCGGGTTGCTGATCTCGACGACGTCGCGGTTGCGCACGATCACGTACCCGTAGGCCAGGCCGCCGGCGGTGAGGAAGCAGACGACGGCGGCCACGATCGTGCCGACGATGGCCACCCGCTCGCCCCAGGTCCGGCGGTCGCGGGCGGCGTGCGAACCCGATCCGGCCATGAGCGCAGGAATCTACTGTGGGCGGTCCGGGCATGTCCCGGCATCCGCCACGACCGACGTCGGCCCGGCTCAGCCGGCGGGCGGCGACAACTCGACGTCGAGGGCCAGATCCGGTCCGTCGACGACGACGAGCGTCGAGATCGTCAGCGCGTCGGCGAGGTCGGCCCGGGCAGCGTCGATCGCCGCCACCTGCGTCGGCGTGCCCTGGACGGCGAGCCGGGTGACGGTCGCCCGCTGGCTGACCTTGGCCTCGGTCTTGACCCGCCGCACCCGGCCGAGGACCTCGCTCACGACATCGAGATCGAGCGCCGGGGCGACGGTCCCCACGGGTTGCGGCCACCGGGCGGCGTGGACGCTCCCGTCGTGTGACCAGCTCCAGGACTCCTCGGTGGCGTACGGCAACGTCGGGGCCAGCAGCCGCTGCAGGACCTCGATCGCCTGGCGCAGCGCGTGGCGGGCCGATGCGGCCGGTCCGTGACCGCGTCCGCCGTAGGCGCGGCCCTTCACGAGCTCGACGTAGTCGTCGCAGAACCACCAGAAGAACGCCTCGGTGCGCTCGAGGGCCCGCGCGTAGTCGAACGACTCGAACGCCGTCGTGGCCTCGGTGATCGTGGCGTCGAGGCGGGCCAGCATGGCCAGGTCGACCGGGTCGACGGCGTCGCTGTCGGCCTCGCCCTGACCGTCGCCGTCTGCTCCGCCGACCGTGTCGCCGTCGGCTCCGCCGACCAGGCCGAGCACGAACTTCGTGACGTTGAGCAGCTTCGTGGCCAGGCGCCGGCCGACCTTCATCTGGTCCTCGCTGAACGCCGTGTCCACGCCGGGTCGGGCCGAGATCGCCCAGTAGCGGACGGCGTCGGTGCCGTACTGGTCGAACAGCGCCATCGGCGTGACGACGTTGCCCTTCGACTTCGACATCTTCTTGCGGTCGGGATCCAGGATCCAGCCGTTGATCGTGGTGTTCGCCCACGGCAGGGCGTCGTGCTCGTAGTGCGACCGCACGACGGTCGAGAACAGCCACGTGCGGATGATCTCCGGCCCCTGCGGGCGCAGGTCCATCGGGAACACCCGCGCGAAGAGGTTCGGTTCGTCGACCCAGCGGGCGGCGATCTGAGGTGTCAGTGACGACGTCGCCCACGTGTCCATCACGTCGGGATCGCCGATGAAGCCGCCGGGCCGGCCCCGCTGGTCCGGCGTGTACCCGGGCGGCGCCTCGGCCGACGGGTCGATCGGCAGCGTCGACGCATCGGGGACCATCGGGTGGTCGTGGTCGATCGCGCCGTCGTCGCCAACCGGGTACCACAGCGGGATCGGCACCCCGAAGAAGCGCTGCCGGCTGACCAGCCAGTCGCCGTTGAGCCCCTCGACCCAGTGGTCGTAGCGATGCCGCATGTGATCGGGGAACCAGTCGAGCTCCTTGCCCCGGGTCAGGAACGCGTCGCGGCGGTCCTGGTCGCGGCCCCCGTTGCGGATGTACCACTGGCGGCTGGTCACGATCTCGAGCGGGCGGCTGCCCCGCTCGTAGAACTTGACCGGGTGGGTGATGGGTCGGGGATCGCCACGCAGGTCGCCCGACGCCCGCAGTTGCTCGACCATCGCCGACTGCGCCTGCTTGACCGTGAGCCCGGCGAGCGCCCCGTAGGCGGCGCGTGCCGCGTCGTCGGCCAGCCAGGGCGGGGTCGCGGCAGCGAAGCGGCCGTCCCGCCCGATGACGCTGCGCGTGGGAAGGTCGAGCTCGCGCCACCACGTCACGTCGGTGGTGTCGCCGAACGTGCAGACCATCGCGATGCCCGTCCCCTTGTCGGGCTGGGCCAGCGGATGGGTCACGACGGGGACCTCGACACCGAAGATCGGCGTGCGCACCGTCGAGCCGGCGAGCGGGGCGTAGCGCTCGTCGTCGGGGTGGGCGACCATCGCGACGCAGCTGACGAGCAGTTCGGGGCGAGTGGTGTCGATGAGAACGTCGCCGTCCGGACCGTGGAAGGCGAGGAGGTGGTAGGCGCCTGGCCGCTCGCGGTCCTCGATCTCGGCCTGGGCGACGGCCGTGCGGTCGTCGACGTCCCACACCGTCGGCGCCTCGGCGCTGTAGGCCTCGCCGCGCTGCAGGTTGTGGAGGAACGCCAACTGACTGGTGCGCCGGCTGACGTCGTCGATCGTCGCGTACTGCAGGGTCCAGTCGAAGGAGAGTCCGAGACGGCGGAACAGCTCCTCGAACACGGCTTCGTCGGTGGCCGTCAGCTCGTGGCAGAGCGTGACGAAGTTCGGACGGGAGATCGGGATCTCCTGGTGGCCGCTCCCTTTCCCCGACGGGGCGTCGCCCCGGAACGGCGGCGTGAAGTCGGCGTCGAACGGCTGCGACGGATCGCAGCGCACCCCGTAGAAGTTCTGGACGCGGCGCTCGGTGGCCAGGCCGTTGTCGTCCCACCCGATCGGGTAGAACACGTCGCGGCCGGCCATCCGTCGGTAGCGGGCCAGGCTGTCGGTCTGGGTGTAGCCGAACACGGTGCCCATGTGGATCGAGCCCGACACCGTCGGCGGCGGCGTGTCGATCGAGAACACCGACCCCCGCTGGGCGGTCCGGTCGAAGCGGTAGACGCCGTCGGCCTCCCAGCGCTCGGCCCAGCGCGCTTCGATGCCATCGAGTGTCGGTCTCTCCGGGATCGCGGGCATCGACCCAGGATACGGGACGGTGAAAACGATGACCGACGGCGGTTCTGGGCGGCGTCCGGGACAACCCTTGTCACGCAGCCCGCCCAGAACGGCGGAACCGGGTGTCGGAGCCGGCATCCGCGGGTGGTGGGGGAGCCGGACGTAGCGTTGGACGCCGTGCTGCGCCTGTACGACACCGCTGCGAGAGAGGTCCGTGAGCTCGCCATGCGCGAGCCGGGCAAGGTGTCGATCTACCTGTGCGGCCCGACCGTCTACGGTCCGCCGCACCTCGGCCACGGCCGGGCGACGCTCGAGTACGACATCCTGCGGCGCTACTTGACCTGGACGGGCATCGACGTCCGATTGGTGTCGAACATCACCGACATCGATGACAAGATCATCGAGCGCGCCGAGCGCGAGGGCCGCGACGCCGGCGAGATCGCCGAGCGCTGTGAGACGACGTGGTGGACGGCTATGGACGCGATCGGCTTCGAGCGCCCGACGGATGTCCCGCGGGCGACGGCCTGGGTCGACGAGATGGTCGAGATGATCGGCCAGCTCGTCGAGATCGGGCGGGCCTACACGACCGAAGACGGCGTCTACCTGTCCGTCGAGTCGGTCGAGGACTACGGGCTCCTGGCCCAGCAGTCGCTCGACGAGATGCTCGCCGGCGGCGGCGAGCGCGAGGTGTACGGCGCGTCCTCGAAGCGCCACCCCGGTGACTTCGCGCTGTGGAAGCTGGCCAAGCCCGGCGAGCCGGAGTGGCCCTCGCCGTGGGGTGGTGGTCGACCCGGGTGGCACAGTGAGTGCGTCGTCATGAGCCTCGGACTGCTCGGGGAGGGCTTCGATCTCCACTGCGGCGGGCTCGACCTCAAGTTCCCGCACCACGAGAACGAGCGGGCCCAGGCCGTGGCGTTGGGCAAGCGCTTCGCCAACCACTGGATGCACCACGCCTTCGTCGTCGATCGATCGGGCGAGAAGATGTCGAAGTCGCTGAACAACTTCGAGAACCTCCTCGACTTCGAGGCCGAGCACGACCCGCGTGCGTTCCGCTTGATCCTGCTGCAGTCGCATTACCGATCTCCGGTCGCCGTCGACGGGGAGCTGGCTGCGTCGGCTGAGCGGGCGCTCGCCGGCCTCGACTCGTTCGTCCGGCGCGCCGCCGACCTGCCGGCGGCCGGACCCGACGCCGACGTGGTGGGCCGTTTCCGCGACCGGATGGATGACGACCTCGACACGCCCGGCGCGATGGCCGTCGTGTTCGAGACGGTGCGCCGGGCCAACGCGGCCATCGATGCCGGCGGGAGCGAGGCGGCGGGGCTCGCCGCCGCGGTCCGCGAGATGACCGGTGCCGTCGGACTCGAGCTCGGCCACGTCACCGACGTGCCGGCTGACGTGACGGCGCGGGCGGCGTCGCTCGATGCGGCGCGCACCGCGAAGGACTACGCCACGGCCGACGCCATCCGCGCCGCGCTGCAGGCCGAAGGTTGGATCGTCGAGACCACGGCCGGAGGCACGACCGTCCGGCGCTGAGCCGGACGTCGCAGCCGATCCATGGCGACGACATCCACCGACGCACCGGGCGACGCCACCGGCCCGCACCCGATGCCCGGCGATCCGCTCGTCGGGACCGGGCGGTCTCGCCGGCCGCTCCCGGACAGCGACCCGGAGTCCCTCCGCCGGCTCGTCGAGCCCGACGTCACCCCGACGTCGGCGCGACGCTCCGCGGCGGTCGAATCCCGGGCCCGACGCGCGCTGACCGGCGAGGTCGAGCGGCCGCGCCAGCACGCGCCACCGGTCCCGGGGTCGCGGCCCGGCCGTCGCTTCGGCTACCAGCCTGGGCTCGACGGGCTGCGCGCCCTCGCGGTCATCGCCGTGTTCCTCTATCACGCCGGGTTCGCCTGGATGCACGGTGGCTGGGTCGGCGTCGAGGTCTTCTTCGTGGTCTCCGGCTTCTTGATCACGTCGCTGCTGCTCGACGAGCACGAGCGCAGCAGCCGGGTCGCGTTGGGGGCGTTCTGGCTGCGTCGGGCCCGGCGCCTGCTGCCCGCCCTCGCCGTGATGCTCGTCGTCGTCGCCACCGTGACGCTCGCCATCGGCGACGCCCAGCAGCGCGGCGAGTTGCGCCGCGACATGCCGTGGGCGCTCGCCTACCTCGCCAACTGGGGTCAGATCCTCGGCGACGTCCCGTACTACGCCAGTGATCCGCCTCTCTTGCGCCATCTCTGGACGCTGGCGATCGAGGAGCAGTTCTACGTCGTCTGGCCGCTGGTGTTCGTGCTGCTGATGCGGACCCGGTTGACGGACCGCGCGATCGCTGGCGTCCTGGCCGGCGTCGCGGTGATCGCGATGGTGTGGACGTTCGGGCTGCACGCGGGTGGGCCGGGGCCGCTCGGGTTCCTCGGTGGCGTCGATCGCGTCAACTTCATGTACCTGTCGACGTTCACTCGCGCCGGCGGGCTGCTGCTGGGATGCGCGGCGGCGTTCGTGTGGCGGCCGTGGCGTTCCCGTCCGGCCATCGGCCCGGAGACCGGCCGCGTGCTCGACGGGATCGGCGCCGGTGCCGTCGCCGTCCTCGGCTGCATCGCCGGAGTCGGCACGCTGACCGCCGGGTACGTCTACCAGTGGCTGCTCCCGATGGTCTCGGTGCTGGCGCTCGTCGCCGTCATCGTCGTCGTGCACCCGGCGGCGGTCGGCATGCGCCGAGTCCTCGGCTGGGGACCGCTCGTGGCCGTCGGCGTCCGCAGCTACGGGCTGTACCTGTGGCACTGGCCGATCTTCGTGCTGATGGGCGCGACCGACGGGTCCGTTGCCCGCTTCGCCGCCGCCCTCGTCGTCACGATCGCCGCGTCCGAGCTGTGCTTCCGGTACGTCGAGCAGCCGGTGCGGCGCGGCACCCTGTCGCGGTGGTGGCGCACGGCCGGCTACGACCGTGGTCGGCCGCTCCTCGTCGCCGGTGGGCTCGTCGCGTTCCTCGCCACCTGCTACGTCGCCGTCGACCCCTACGACCGCGCGGCCGGCGGTGCGGACGTGTCGTTCGAGGCGCCGGTCGCCGCGGTCGACGAGGCAACCGCGGTGGTTCCGGGCCCGGCCGGTCCCGTTGCGCCGGTGACGTCGTTGGCGCCTCCGGCCAAGCGGGTGACGATCGTCGGTGACTCGCAGGCCCACTCGCTCGCCATCAACCTCCCTGACGGGATCGAGTCGACGTTCGTCATCACCGACGGCTCGCTCGACGGCTGCAGCGTCTACGACGCCGGTCGCGTCCGGAGCTCGCGGACCACGTTCGACAACTCGTTCGCGATGTGCCAAGGGTGGCCGGCCAAGTGGGCCGATGCCGTGCGGCGGAGTCGGTCCGAGGTCGCCCTCGTCGTGCTCGGTGCCTGGGACGTGTTCGACCTCGAGACCGCCGACGGCACCGTCCTCCCCTTCGCGACGCCGCTGTGGGACGACTACGTCCGCCGCCGGCTGCAGTCCGGTGTGGACGCGTTGGTCGACGCTGGTGCGCGCGTCGGCCTGCTGGAGGTGCCGTGCATGCGGCCGATCAGCGTGCAGGGCGCCGCCGTGCCCCCGCTGCCCGAGCGCGCCATGGACGACCACGTCGCCCACGTCAACGCCCTGTTCCGGTCGGTCGCGGCGGCGAACCCGTCGACGGTGACGTTCGTCGAGGGTCCGGACCAGTGGTGCGGCGATCCGGCCGTGGCGACGGACGTGGGCATGCGCTGGGACGGAGTCCACGTCTACAAGCCGGGCGCCAAGCTGATCTACGACACGATCGCGCCCGAGCTGCTGGCGCTCTGAGCCGACGGTTTGACGGCGAGTCACGCGGGTAGGTGACAGCCATGGTTGCTCGTTCCTCATCTACCGCGAAGTTCACCGTCCCAGGCATGACGAACCGCGACGGCACCGAGGTTGCGGCGATCCTCCAGGATCGCCTCAACGCGTTGAACGACCTCGCCCTCACACTCAAGCACGTCCATTGGAACGTGGTCGGTCCGCACTTCATCGCCGTCCACGAGATGCTCGACCCGCAGGTCGACGCAGTGCGGGCAATGGTCGACGCCACCGCCGAGCGCATCGCCACGCTCGGGGTGTCCCCGCAGGGCACGCCGGGGGCGCTCGTGGCCGGTCGCACCTGGGACGACTACTCCATCGGGCGGGCCGGCGCGATCGAGCACCTCGGCGCACTCGAGGTCGTGTACTCAGGGATCATCGAGAGCCACCGCAAGGCGATCGACGCCACCGAGGACACGGACCCCGTGACCCAGGACATGCTCATCGGCCAGGCCGGTCAGCTCGAGCTGTTCCACTGGTTCGTGCGCGCCCACATCGAGAGCTCGCAGGGTGAGCTGGCCACGGCCGGCACGACCCACGAGAAGCCGGCGGCCAAGAAGGCCGGCGCCTCCGCCCGCAACCGCTGACGGACCAGACGGCCGGTCCTCGGTCGCCTGGCGATCGTTCGGACTCCATCCGCGTCCATCGCTCGGCCGCGCCCGTTGCGCCGTGGCCGCCCGAGGATGTCGCTCGCGTCCAGCGCTCGACGTCAGCGCGCCCGATCGTCGGGTCCGAGGGTGGCGAGATCGGTCGCTCGACGGCTCAGCGGATCGCCCAAGCCTGCGGAGGTGGCAACCCGCTGCCCGACGGAGTGCGCGGCCCGATGGAGCGCGCGTTCGGGACGGAGCTCGGCGCGGTCCGCGTCCACCAGGGCGCACGGGCCTCGGATCTCGCCCGGTCGTTGTCGGCGCTTGCGTTCGAGAGCGGTGCGGATGTCCTCGTCGGTCGCGTCGCCGGCCGGCTGGCGTCGGCTCGTGGCGAGCGGCTGCGTGCCCACGAGCTGGCCCACGTCGTGCACCACCCGGGTCCCGTGGTGCGACGGCGTCTCGCCGAAGACGTGCTCGCCAACGTCGAGGCCCCTCCGCTCGCCGCGCCGCCGCGACCCCGAGAGGTCGGACGCGGATCATGCAGATGGTCAGCGGCGCCACGCCGCTGTACACGGTGACGTTCCGACGCCCACCAGCCCGCGGTGAGCGGCAGCCGTCCGAGCGGACGGTGGTCGTCGAGGCGTCCTTCCCGGTTTCCGCCGAGAACACGTTCGCGTACGGGCTGGCCACCAACCTGGTGATCCCGGGGAACGCTCCGGGGGAGTGGATGACCAAGGCCGCGCTCTGGCCGGCGGTGATCGAGAAGGCGTGGGCCCAGGAGGACGGCGGATATCACCAGCTCGAGGGAGGCGGTGCGTCCGGGGCTGCGTTCGAGGCGATCTTCGGTGTTGCGAGCTCGGAGGAGGAGGGGCCCAGCCTCAGCGATCCCGGAGCCAAGGACGTGAGCATCGATCACGTCGCGCGGGGCCAGCCCGTCAGCATCTCGACGAAAGGGCACTACGTCGCGGTCGTCGCCGCCGACGCCACAACGATCACGTTCCGGGACCAGTCGGGCTACCGCGCGAAGCCGCAGCCGGGTGAGGACGTCGCCGTCACCAAGCGCTGGACCTGGGAGGAGCTCGCCACGACGCCGTGGCGGGGGAAGGTGTTCGTGAACTACGTCATCACCGGCCAGTTGCCCTGATCGGGCCCGGACCGTGTCGGTGATCGTCGAGAGGCATGGACACTGTTGTTACCCGCTGGTAACTTGGGTTCATGGCTGATTTCTCCCTCGCGCTCAGCGAAGACCAGCTGCAGATCCAGAAGTGGGTCCACGACTTCGCCGAGGGAGTGGTGCGACCAGCCGCCCACGAGTGGGACGAACGCGAAGAGTTCCCGTGGCCGATCGTCGAGCAGGCGGCAGACATCGGCCTGTACAGCGTCGACTTCCTCATGAACGCGATGGCCGACCCGACCGGGCTGACGCTGCCGGTCGCCGTCGAGGAGCTGTTCTGGGGCGACGCCGGCATCGGCATGGCGATCATGGGCTCCGGCCTCGCCGCAGCCGGCATCGCCGGGAACGGCACGCCCGAACAGGTCATCGAGTGGGTACCGCAGTGTTACGGCACGGCCGGCGACGTCAAGCTCGGGGCGTTCTGCGTCAGCGAGCCCGACGCCGGCTCCGACGTGTCGTCACTGCGCACTCGGGCCGTCTACGACGCGGCCACGGATGAATGGGTGCTCAACGGCACCAAGGCATGGATCACGAACGGCGGCATCGCCAACGTCCACGTCGTCGTCGCCGCGGTCGACGCCGACCTGAAGGGCCGCGGCCAGGCCAGCTTCGTCATCCCGGCCGGCACGAAGGGTCTGAGCCAGGGTCAGAAGTACCAGAAGCACGGCATCCGGGCATCGCACACGGCCGAGGTCGTGCTCGACGACGTTCGCATCCCCGGGACCTACCTGCTGGGTGGCAAGGACGCGCTCGACGCCAAGCTGGCGCGGGCCCGGGAGCGCGGCCACTCGGGTGAGAAGCAGCCGGCCATGTCGACGTTCGAGGCGACCCGTCCGACCGTCGGTGCTCAGGCCCTCGGCGTCGCCCGGGCCGCCTACGAGTTCGCCCTCGACTATGCGAAGGAGCGCAGGGCGTTCGGTCGACCGATCATCATGAACCAGGCCATCGCGTTCAAGCTGGCCAACATGATCACCGAGATCGACGCCAGCCGTCTGCTGATCTGGCGGGCGGCGTGGCTGGCTCGCAACGGCGGCTACACGAACGCCGAGGGCTCGATGAGCAAGTACAAGGCGAGCGAGGTCTCGGTGCGGGTCACCGAGGAGGCGATCCAGATCCTGGGTGGGTACGGCTACACCCGGGAGTACCCCGCCGAACGCTGGCACCGCGACGCCAAGATCCACACGATCTTCGAGGGCACGTCCGAGATCCAACAGCTGGTCATCGCCCGGGCCATCTCCGGCCTGCGTATCGAGTAGATCTTTCTCCTCCTCCACTACTGAATTGACAGTCAGTAAGATCGCCCAACTAGGGATCATCCCTCGAATCGGTGCCGAGATTTGCAGTACGGCCACCTTCCCATGGCGCCGCTGCGCAGAAGCGGCCCGGCGTGTGGGAGGTGCGTGTCTTCACCGGCACGGGCCCGAACGGTCGGCCGACCCAGTGTCCAAGACGATCCACGGAGGCAAGCGTGAAGCGCTGCGCGTCGCCGCCGAACGAGAGGTCGGACCGGGACGCTCGTCGTCCGCCGGGCGGTCGGTGAGCGACGTCCTCGACGCCTGGGTCGAGCAGAACCCGGGCCACCTGGGCTCCGTCGTCGGCCCGCGACCAACAGACTTGCGTCAAGAGCATCAAGGAACAGATCGCGACGGTGTCGCTTGCCGGCGTCAGCAGGACGGCTGAATCACCGTCCACCACGGACTCTCCGGCGGGACGCAGTGGATGCGAGGGTGCCCGTCATTGTCCGGATCCCGGTTCGATCATCGGAGGTTTTGTGGACCCGCCGTCGGTGGGCCCCTGACGGTCTTGGCGGGTTTGTGGCGGATCCGCTCGTCTTCCGACGCGACGGCGAGCCGGAGGATGAGGGGCCAGTCCACGGGCGAGCTGTGCGTGTTGTGGCAGCGAGGGGAGCGTTCGGTGGCTCGGTGCACCAGGCCGGTGCGGAGCGCTCTACGGCGTCACGATGGCGAAGCCTGGACGACTCGGGTCGAGTACGCCGAGCACGGTTTGCAGGACGCTCACGTCGCCCGTGGTCGTGATGCCGTCGAGCGCGGCGCCGCCGAGCAGTCCGAGCAGTTGGGACTTGGTGAGGCTCAAGGTGAGGTCGGCCGAGCCCGATCTCGGGTCGACGTCTTGGATGAGGACGCCGTTGGTGAGCTCGGTCCGATAGGTGTGTCCGAGATCGGTGAGCGTCCAGTCGATCGTGACGTGTTCGTCCCAGGCCCTTGGCCCGTTGACCCGGATCGCCAGCGAGTCGAAGAGTTGACCGACCGAGAGGGCGCCCACCATGTCGGGCGAGCCGGCGGAGTCGAGGACGGCGGACTCGATCCCGTGGCGGAGCTCGTAGGCGCCTTGGAGGTAGAAGTTCCGCCAGGTTCCGTTCTCGGCGCCGAAACCGAGGACGTCGTACACGCCGGCAAGGAGCTCCCGGGCGGTCGTGTTGGTGTCATCGGCGAAGATCACGTGGTTCAGCAACTCCACGGCGAATCGCAGGTCACCGTCGTCGACGAACCCTTGGGCCTTGGCGATGACGGCATCGGCTCCACCGAACGCGTCGACGTAGCGCACGCCCCGTTCGACCGGCGGATGCTGCCAGAGGTTGGCGGGGTTGCCGTCGAACCAACCCATGTAGCGCTGGTAGATCGCCTTCACGTTGTGACTGACGGAGCCGTAGTAGCCGTGCGTGTGCCACGATGCCTCCAATGCCGGTGGCATCTCCACCATCTCGGCGATCTCGGGACCGGTGTAGCCCTGGTTCATCAGCCGCAACGTCTGGTCGTGCAGGTAGGCGTACAGGTCCCGCTGCTGGGAGAGGTACGTCACGACACGATCGCGTCCCCACGTCGGCCAGTGGTGTGAGGCGAAGGCGACGTCCATGTCGTCGGCGAAGAGGTCGATCGCCTCGTTGAGGTAGTGCGCCCAGATCCGGGCGTCACGGACCACGGCGCCCCGCAGCGTCAACAGGTTGTGGAGGTTGTGCGTCGCGGTCTCGGCCATGCACAGCGCCCGTCGCTCGGGGAACAGGACGTTCATCTCCACCGGGCATTCGGTGCCGGGTGTCATCTGGAAGCGGATGAGCACCCCGTCGAGCGTCTCCTCCTGGCCGGTGTGGGTGATCTCCAGCGTTGGCGGGATCAACCCGATCGACCCCAGCGAGGTCGTCTGACCCAGACCGGCACCGATCTGCCCCGCGGGTCCCTTGGCCAGCTGCGCCCCGTACATGTACTCGGCCCGCCGGTTCATCGCTGCGCCGGCGTACACGTTCTCGGCGACCGCAGCCTCCATGAACCCGTGACCGGCGACGATCGGGATCCCCTCGCGGTAGACCCCATGCACCCCGCCGAAGTGATCGCCGTGCGCATGGGTGTAGATGACGGCCGTGACCGGCCGATCACCCCGGTGCGCTCGATACAGGGCGAGGGCCGCGGCTGCGGTCTCCTTCGAGATGAGCGGATCGATCACGATCACGCCTTCGTCGCCCTCGACCAGCGTCATGTTCGACAGGTCAAGGCCGCGCACCTGGTAGATCCCGTCCGTGACCTCGAACAGACCCTGCTTGGCGCACAACTGGCTCTGACGCCACAAGCTCGGGTTGGCCGTGTCCGGGCAGGCGTCGTCGAGGAACGCATACGCGTCGTTGTCCCACACCACCCGTCCGTCATCAGCCGTGACCACGCACGGAACCATCGCGGCGACGAACCCCCGTCCCGCATCCTCGAAATCGGCGGTGTCATCGAACGAAGCAGTCATATTCGACATCCTGCCAGCAGGCGCAGCGCCGCTGGGCCAGCGTGCGGCGCCGGAGTGCGATCGAGGAGCGCGCTGTCGCAGCCGCCCCCGGCGCTGACCCAGGGAGATGCGCCTGACCGGGGGGCGTGACCGTCAGGCCCCGCCGGTCCGCACGTCGGCAAGTACGTTCGGCGCCATGACCGCGCCCGTGGTGGCCCCCCACGGCCAGCTGCCGATCTTCAGGTCACTCGCGGGGTACGACCGTCGTTGGCTGCGCGGCGACCTCATCGCCGGGTTGACGGTGTGGGCCGTGCTCGTCCCTGAAGCGCTGGCCTACGCGTCGATCACCGGCGTCTCGCCTGTGATCGGGCTCTACGCCGCCCCGCCGGCGTTGATCCTGTACGCCGCCTTCGGCAGCTCCCGCCACCTCGTCGTCGGCCCCATGTCCGCGACGGCCGCGCTGTCGGCGGCGGCCGTGGCCGACCTGACGACCGGCGGTCCCGAGGACATCCTCGCCTTCACCGGTGTCCTGGCGCTCGTGACCGGCGTCCTGGCGCTGGGCGCTGGACTGCTGCGCCTCGGCTTCCTGGCCAACTTCATCTCCGAGCCGGTCCTCAAGGGCTTCATCATCGGCTTGGCCCTGACGATCATCATCGGCCAGGTCCCCAAGCTCCTCGGTGTCGACAAGGCCGACGGCAACTTCTTCCAACAGCTGTGGGGCATCCTCGGCGAGCTCGACGACATCCAGGCCAACACGTTCGTCGTCGGCCTCATGTCGCTCGTCGTCGTGTTGTCCCTGCGGAGGTACGCGCCCGTCGTGCCCGGCTCGCTCGTCGCCGTCATCGCCGGCGTCATCGCCGTCGAGGTCTTCGACCTGGCTGCCAAGGGCGTCGAGATCGTCGGCAACATCGACAGCGGTCTGCCCCCGGTTGGTCTCCCCGAGGGACGGGGCTTCCACGACTACCTCGTCGCCGCCGGTGCGGCGGCCGGGATCATGCTCGTCGGGTTCGCCGAAGGCCTCGGCGCTGCGAAGACGTACGCCGCCCGCGCGCACTACGACATCGATCCCAACCGGGAGCTGCTCGGCCTCGGCGCTGCCAACCTCGGCGCCGGCCTGTGCACCGGCATGGTCGTCAACGGCAGCCTGTCCAAGACGGCCGTGAACGGCACCGCCGGCGCCCGCTCACAGGTCTCCGGACTCGTCGTCGCCGTCCTGACGATCATCACCCTGCTGTTCCTCACCGGATTGTTCGAGAACCTGCCCGAGGCCACGCTGGCTGCCGTCGTCATTGCTGCGGTGATCGAGCTCGTCGACATCGCCGCGCTGGTCGGCTTCTACAGGCTGTACACCAAGCAGCTCGGACGCATCTACGGCAAGGCGGCTCGCCCCGACTTCATCGCCGCCGTGACGGCGATGCTCGGCGTGCTGCTGTTCGACACGCTGCCGGGCCTGGTCATCGGGATCATCGTGTCCCTGACGCTCCTGCTGTACCGGGCATCCAAGCCGCACGTCGCCGACCTCGGCCACGTCGTCGGTTCCACCGATCAGTACAGCGACCGCGACCGCCACCCCGACAACGAAGAGATCCCCGGCGTCGCCGTCCTTCGAGTCGAATCGGGTCTCTTCTTCGCCAACGCCGACGCCGTGCGCGACGCGATCAAGCACCACGCAAGCCGGCCCGGCAAACGCGGTGTCGTCCTCGACGCCGAAGCCATCGCGTTCGTCGACGTCACGGCCTTGAGGATGCTCGACGAGCTGGCCGACGACCTCCACCGCAACGGCCAGCAACTCATCCTCGCCCACGACCTCGGCCAGGTCGGCGACCTCTTGGCCCAGCACCCGGACTCAGAGATCGAAGTGCAGCCCACCATCGCCGACGCCATCGAAGCCATCAACGCCGATCGACCGCCGATCGGGCCGCCGTGAGCCACCGCCGTACGACACCACGTCTCCTCGAACGTGCCGCCCCGTAGCTCGGTCGGGCGTCCAACCATCCGGGTCGCCGCCACCCGCAGTACGACGCGTCCGGAAACGTCACGGTCCTGACGGCCGGCGATGCCGTCCGTCATCTGCCGCCGGCACGGTCGAGTTGATCGGATCCCTGGGGCCTCATCCGTCTTCCGAGCCCGAGAACTGTCCGGACGAGGCACCATCTGCCGACGCCACAAACCACATCCCGCCTGCTCAGATGCACTGAGCCCGACGACGCGCACGACGCTGATCGCCCGGATGGGATCCACACGATCTTCGAGGGCACGAGCGAGATCCAGCAGTTGGTGATCGCCCGGGCCATCTCCGGCCGGCGCATCGAGGAGATCGAGGTGGTGAGCGGCTGACCCATCGGTCAGTGCCGGCGCCGATTCCAGGGATCATCCAGGTGCGTGTCTTCACCGGCACGGGCCCGAACGGCCGTCCGACCCAGCTGTCCAGGACCATCCGCGGCGACAAGCGCGCAACGCGTCGGCGCCGAGATGGCAGTCGGGCCGGGTCGCTCGTCGTCGGCCGGGCGATCCGTGAGCGACGTGCTCGACGCGTGGGTCGAGCAGAACGTGGCGACCTCGCCGGTTGCGGTCGACGAAGACCAAGCGGCGAACCGTGATGACGCTCGACGAGGCGCGCGCCGTGATGGCGGCGGCCGTGGCCATCGATCCGGCCGCGGCGCTGATGCTCCGCAATCGCCGCCGTCTCCGGCGCCCGGCGCGCCGAGCTGGCCGCGCTGCGGTGGATCGACCTGAGGGACGGGATGCTCACGATCGATTCGGCGATCGAGGTCACCAGCCGGGGGAGCGGCGGTGGAAACGGGCACGCACCACGGCCGGCGTCGACGCCGCGTGGCGGCTCCACGACCTCCGTCACCGGTCGGCGACCGCGGCCATCGGCCAAGGCCACGACGTGCGCACCGTCGCCGGCCGCCTCGGTCACGCCAACCCGGCGATGACCCTGCGCGTCGACGCCCACGCCTTCGCCGCCGCCGACCAAGCCGCCGGTCGACGGTGCGGTCAGACTGCGGCGCTCGTGCGCCCGCCGTGGGCCGCGAGGCCGTACACGACAAGGATCCCGATCATCACGTAGGCCAGCGACCACACCGGGTAGTAGGGCATCCACCAGAGCGCCGTGATG
>JBEVOM010000174.1:0-22329 GCA_040507575.1 Ilumatobacteraceae bacterium | reverse complement strand
TGATCACCATGGCTGCCCTCCTCGAGCGGCGACCGGACCGTCTCGACCGCGCCGCGGTGATGGCCACGACGAGCCGGGATCGACACGTGGTGGCGATCGCCCGGGCCCACCTGCAACAGGACCATGAGCTGGTCGACGCCTTGGCCCGGGACCACCTCGTGGACTACCCGGACAGCCTGATCGTCGCCTGGATCGCCTCCGACGCCGTCGGGCGGACGCGGGGGACAGCACGTCCATAGCGCGAGCCGTACGCTTTGGAGGTGTTGCAGGTCTTCGTGCTCGGTCCGCTCGAAGTCCGCCGCGGCGGCCAGGTCCTGTCGGTACCGGGCGGGAAGACATCGGAGTTGCTGGTCCGCCTGGCCCTCGAGGCCGGACTGGTCGTGCGCACCGACCGCCTGGTCGAGGACCTGTGGGCCGCCGGGGCGGCCACCACGCAGCGCAACACATTGCAGTCCAAGATCGCCAAGCTGCGACGGGCCCTCGGGGAGCCACCCGTGGTCGCCGGCGGCGACGGGGGGTACACGCTCACCGTCGAGCCGTCCGACGTCGATGCGCTGGCCGTGTTGCGCGATGCGGGCGCGGCGCCGCGCTTGCTCGACGCCGGTGACCACCGCGGCGCCGCCGAGCTGTGCGCCTCGACGTTGCTGCGCTACCGCGGCGATGTGTTGCCGGCCGCCGGTGACGGCGAGTGGGTCCTCCCGCACCAGGCCCGGCTCGAAGAGGCACGACGGATCCTCGTCGAGACCGGGTTCGCGGCCCGGTTGCGGCTCGGAGAGACCGCCGACGTGATCGGTGAGCTGGGAGCGGCTGTCGCCGCCTCGCCGTACCAGGAAGGCCTGTGGGAGCTGCTGATCACCGCCCAGTACCGGGCCGGACGCCAGGCCGACGCCTTGGCCACGTACCAGCGGGTCAGGAACCAGTTGGCCGACGAGCTCGGCCTCGACCCCGGACCGCAACTGCAGCAACTCGAACATCTCATCCTGACCCACGACGCGTCCCTCGGGGCGCCTACGCGCACGATGCAACCCTTCGACCATGACCCGCCGCCGGGGAACCTGCCCTCGATGTCGGTCGAGCTCGTCGGGCGCGACACAGACCGGGCTGCCGTCTCCGACCTGCTCACCGGGCAGCGACTCGTCGAGATCGTCGGACCAGGCGGAGTCGGCAAGACGGCGCTCGCGATCGACACCGGCCGCCGGCTGAACCTGGCGAACGATGCCGGAGCCGGAGGAGTCTGGCTGGCCCGACTCGACACGGCGGTGACACCCAGCGATGTCATCGACACCTTGATCGCGGCGTTGAACGTCGGCGGCGAAACGGCGCTGTTCGAGCGACTCAAGCAGAACGAGGCGTTGGTCATCCTCGACAACTGCGAACACGTGATCGACGACGCCGCCGCGCTCACCGTCCGCCTCCTCGACTCCGCCCCCGGACTGCGCGTCCTGTGCACCAGTCAGGTCCCCCTCGGCGTCGACGGTGAGGCCGTATTCGAGCTCGCCCCCCTCGGCCTCACCGACGCCGTCGAGCTGTTCACGCACCGGGCCAATGCCCAACGCAAGCACCGGCCCTCCATCGTCGACGACGCGCTCGTCGACCTGTGCCGCTCACTCGACGGACTACCACTCGCCATCGAGCTCGCCGCGGCACGCACCAAGACGTTGTCGATCGACGACATCACCCGGCGCCTCGACGATCGTTTCAACGTCTTGAGCGACCCGACCAGCCGCCGACCCGAACGCCGCCGGGCGCTCAAGTCGACGATCCGATGGAGCTACGACCTGTTGTTCCCCGACGACCAACGGGGACTGTGGGCGTTGGCCACGTTCGCCGGTGGCGCATCACTGCCCGCAGTGGAGTCGGTCCTCGCCGCGCTCGACGTGCCGGCCACCGCCGTGATCGACGTCGTCGGGCGGCTCGCAGCCCGTTCGCTCGTCATCGTCGACGACGAGAACGCGTCGACGTCGGTCCGCTACCGACTGCTGGACAGCATCCGAGCGTTCGCCCTCGACACGATGACCGACGCCGGAACGTCCGAGCGCGCCCTCGCCGCCCACGCCGAGTGGTTCGCGGCGGCCGCCGCGTCCTCCACGCAAGGGGTGCGCAGCAGCAGCCAAGCCACCCATCTCGCCTTCGCCCGAGCCGAGCGGGCCAACATCGACGCCGCACTGGCATGGAGCACCACCACCGACCCGCTCCTCGCGCTCCGACTCGTCACCGGGTTCGGTTGGGCCTGGGTGGTGCTCGGCGACAGCAGAGGCGCCCAACGCATCCTGAGCGCACTCGCCGCGACCGGCGACGCCGCCCCACCCCGCGATCGGGCCGACGCGTTGCTGCTGGCGGCGTGGATCGAAGCGTCGACCGGTCACCTCGAACTGGCCCGCGACCACATCGCCGTCGCCACCGCCATGGCCGACACGATCAACGACGTCGACCTGCAGGCCCGCTGCTCGTACTACCTCGCGTACGTCGTGTCCCACCACGGCGAGTTCCGCCAAGCGCTGGCGCTGACCGATCGCAGTGACGCCCTCTACGCCGGGCTGGACCGGCCGTGGGACCAGGCCGCCAACTGGCTCTTCGCCGCCCGAGCGGCGATCTCCGCCAGCAACCAGGAACGCAGCGTCGACGCGCTCGCCCACGTCGAACACTGGCTGCAAACCGTCGACGACCCATGGCTTCACGTACGGCACGACGCCGCACTCGGCGAACTGGCCCGCATCCAGCACCGCTTCGACGATGCCGTCGACCACATCGGGCGCGCCGCAGACACCTCCGGACGGCTCGGCTTCCAGCAAACCGAGGCCTACCAAATCTCCAGCCTCGGACGAGCGCAATGCCAGGCGGGTGACTACCAGGCTGGCTCGGCCACCCTGCAACTGGCAGTCGACAAGGCCGAAGCCACCGGTGACGTCCGCCTGGCCGCCCTCGCCCGAGTCCATCTCGGCCGCGTGTTGCGTGCGCTCGGACACGTCCCCCGAGCCCGGACCGTGCTCGAAACCGCGGCCGCATGGCACCGCACCGCCGGAGGCGGAGAACAGGCCGCCCTCGGCGAATGCCTGCTCGCCGCGCTGGACGCGGCCGATGGATGCGCCGACGCCGAGGAACGTCTCATCGCCATCCTCGACAACGCCCGACGCAACGGCGACGCCCATGTCGAAGTGTTCGCCCTCGACGCCATGGCCCGCATCGCCGCCGACACCGGCGACATCGCCACGGCCCGAGACCTCTGTGCGACCGCTGATCGGCGCTTCGAGGCCGCCTCCCACTTCATCACCGACATCGACCGCACCGACGCCCACTCGGTCAGACAGACCGCCTGAGCGTCGTGCCGCCGGAAGGCGGGGAGAGCACGACCGCCACCCCCGAACTCCCGCTCGTGATCGGGGGTGGCACCGGTGCCGCTCTCCGGTGCGTCCGCTCGCCCCGCTGGTTCAACACCAAGAAGGCAGCCAACCCACCGATGGCGGTCGCGATGCCGACGATCTGCCAACCACGCACCGTCTCACCGAGCAACAAGAACGACCACACCACAGCCAGGGCCGGCTGGACGACCTGGGCGATCCCGATCGTGCCGATCGCGATCGTCTTCTGCGCGAACACCATCAGCCCGTGGGCGGCGACACCGATCAGCAACGTGAGGGCCAGCATGTACGTCCAACCCGTACGGCTCAACCCGAACACATCCCCGTTGGCCATCGCCAGCGGAAGCACCGCCAGCGCCGCGATCGGACTGACCGTCGACATGAACGTCGCGACATCCATGTCTCGACGGAAGTACCGAGTCGACACGACGTACGCCGTCCACAGCAGCATGGCCAACAGGCCGAACACGTTGCCCCGTAGTGACGCATCCCCGTTGGGTGGTGCGCTGAACAACACAATGCCGACACCGCAGAACGCGACCAGCGCGAACACCAGCGCCCGCAGATCGATGAACTCATGGAACAGCGCGGCGCCGATCGGCACGATCAAGAACGGGGCCAGCGACCCGATCAGCGCCGCGTTGGCCACGCTGTTGTGCGTCGCCCCGGCAAAGAAGATCGCCAGGTTCAAGCCGAAGAACACGCCCGGTACGAAGGCTTGGCGCACGTGCCGCCAGGTGACCCGACGGCCCGTGCACCGCAGGTACAGGTTCCAGACCACGCTCACCGTGGCCATCCTCCAAAACGCCAGCAGGACACCGGGCGAGTGAGCCCGCTTCACCAGGGTCGAGCTCAGCGAAAAGGCAACCACGACGCCGAGGACAGCGAACGCCCCCGACGTCCTCGCGCCGAAGGCGCGGCTGCGCATCAAAGCAGCCGCTCTCTTCGTGATCGCGACGAGCCTCGACGGCGCGCTCGGAACCGTCGCTCCGCGGACCTCACCAACCGTTTAGCCACTTCATGCTCACCGTCGCAGCGAACGAGCCGTTCGGCACTCCGGGCGACGAAGCGTTCTCCATGCGCGCACGCCAGCCCAGAGTACAGCCCGATCCGCGGGGGCCTGGACGGCGGACACCCGCTACTCCAACGTCATCCGCTCGACGTCGGCCTACGACGATGTGACGTGAGCGCCGCCGGGCCCGATTGACCCGCACGGCCTCGCATCGAAGCGTTTCGGTCGCAACACGACCCGGCCTCATCGTCGGCACAACTCGCGCATGACCACCTTTGCAGAGCCGCACAGCCCGGCAGCCGATTCAACGTCGCGTTGGACGGTCGTCGCCGCACGCAGCCCCCTCGTGGCGCAACACGACGGCAATCCGGTTCCTTGAGCGGATGGGGACACGATCCGGAACGACTGGGCCGTGACGGCCCGACGCATCCGGTCATGCCGGCGGTCGACGCCTCATGAGGCGTTGAGCAGATACTGCGTGCCGACGACGCTCGGGGCGTACCCGGACGGGCTGAACGCCTTGGCCAGCTCGCCCGCGGCGCGCCAGCCGGTGCAGTGACCCGGAGCCACGATCCGCGGTTCGATGAGGTCTTTGAGGTCGCGCACGGTCGCTTCGATGCGGTCCTCGACCGTTGTTCCCGCGAGGTGGTATCCGCCCAGCAGCAGGTCGATCGGCTGATCAGGGAACAATCGCCGCGCTTCCAATCCCACGTTGACGACGCCGGCGTGCGAGCAGGCGGTGAACACCGTCGTCCCCCGGCCCCGCACGCTGGCGGCGAGGAACCGTTCGTCGCGGATCTCCGGATCGAGCGTCACGGCGTCGCCGCGCCAGGTGTGGTGCCCGGCCAGACCGGTCTCGTAGGTCGTCTGACGCGGGATGTCACCGCTGGCGAGGAACAGATCGCCGCCCACCGGGTGGACGTCACCGTGGGCCGCGACGTGGCCCCCGGCCGCCTCGATCCCCTCGATGGTGGGGTCCGGCGGCAGCATGGCGATGATGCCGAGCGGGGTGAGGATGCCGCGTTGGTCGGGTCGATCGGGATGGACGTCGACGATGAGCGGCGGGCGACCGGCGCTGCGGCGCGCTGCCGCGACGGCGGCAACGACGGCGGTCAGGCCGCCGGAGTGGTCCCAGTGCCAGTGTGACAAGAAGAGCACATCGATGCTCGCCAGGTCGACGGACAGCCGCTCGGCGTTGGCAAGCCAGACATCGCCGTAGGGGCCAACGTCGAACAGCACCGTCGCCGTCCGCTCTCCCAGCCGGGCCGTAGCGAGGGCCGAGAAGCCGTGGCACGCCACGCAGAGGTGGTCGAAGGCCACGACGCAGTCGTGCCCGTCGTGCTGGCTGCTCGGCGGGATGCCCATGAGCAGGGAGGCGAGTTCGGGGAGCTGCGGCACGCCAGGGCTGATACTCGAAAGGGTGTCGGTCGCGTTGTCGACGACGATCGTGACGGTGAGCTCGTCGAGCCCGCCGGCTTCGGGGTGAGGCGTCATCGACCCATCGTCGCAGAGCCGATGCCCAACGCCGTCGAGGTCCTGAGCCGCGATGCTGCCACCGACTCGTTTCACCGCGGGATTGGGCGGGCGTCGCCGTCGTTCATCGTGCCGACGCCGTAATCGGTACCAGCCTCCATCCCATCGTCACAAAGCGCTACCAACGGACTCGGACGCTGTCAGTGGCACCGCTGCGAGCGTCCTGGGGATCGCTTGGACGACTCTCCCAGGACCCGAAGCGAGACCGCTCCAACCATGCGTTGCGGCGTACCGTGGAGAGCCGCCCGGTGCGGGAGGAGACGCCAATGAGCAATGCAGCAACCCGGCCGCCGAAACACCCGCCGGCGTGGTTCGTGCACACGGCATGGCGCGTTCATCGCGCGCTGTACCGGCTCAGCGGCGGCCGATTCGTCTGGACCACGTCGAACAAGCGCGGCTGGGGCGCGCTGCGTCTCACCACCATCGGGCGTAAGTCCGGGCAAGAGCGCAGCGTCATCATCGGCTACCTCGAAGACGGTCCCGACCTCGTTGCGATCGCAATGAACGGCTGGGATGAGGGCCATCCCGCGTGGTGGCGCAATCTTGAGGCGCACCCGGACGCCGTCATTCGGTTGCCTCACCAGGAGCCGCGCCAGGTGCGCGCCCGCCCGGCGGCGGGGGAGGAGCGTGATCGGCTGTGGCAGCGCTGGGTCGCGGTCGATCCGAGGCTCGAAGCGTATGCGGCCGGGCGGTCGACGGAGACGCCGGTGATCGTTCTCGAACCGCGTAGCCGGACCGCTTGACACCGGGCGATGACGACCGCGAACTCGTCCGCGGTGAGTGCCGAGTGGGGTTCCGACGCGGCGATGCACCGCCGCCGGCTTCATACACGCAGGCACCGACAACACCGTGCGTGGCGGCGTGATATGTGGCCCGGTCAGCTTGTCCGGCGAGACCGCCGAGCGACGAGCAGTTCGCGATCGCGTCACTGCTCCGGACGACGGCGCCGAATTTCCGGCCCAGGTTCGGGGAGCACCTGACGGCTTCGTCTTCACCGGCCGAGACGCGCTCGCGGCATCGTTCGGCCGCGGCGGCTCGTCCCGCTCGCCACTCCTGTTCGAGTCCTCTCGCGATGGTGTGTTCGCAGTGGGCGACGTCCGGGCGGGCTCGGTGAAGCGGGTGGCATCGGCCGTCGGTGAGGGTCGATGGCCGTGCGCCTCGTGCACGAGCACCTCGACGAGGTCGTCGGACGCGATGATGGTGCGCGCCGAGCTGGTCAGCCGGCGGGCGGGGAGCCTGGCAGGTGCGTGAGCGCCTCGTCGAGCCATGCGCGGATCGTGTGCTCGGGCGCCGCGCCGATGTGACGCGCCACGACCTCGCCTCGGTTGACGACGAGCAGGGTCGGGATGCTCTGCGCGCCGTGGCTGCTGGCGACCCGGGGCGCCTCGTCGACGTTCACCTTGACGAGCTTGATCGTGCCGGGCCGGGAGCGGGCGAGCGTCTCCAGTGTCGGGCTGATCACGCGACACGGCCCGCACCACGGCGCCCACAGATCGACCAGCACGGGCAGCGCGGCGCCGTCGACGACGTCGTGATAGCAGTCGTCGTCAGCGGCGGTGATCCACGGGAGCGGTTGGTGGCAGTGTCCGCAGCGGGGGAGCCCGGTGGCGGCCGCCGGCACGCGGTTCTTGCGCCCGCAGTTGGCGCACGTGACGACCTCGGCAGGTTGGGAGGTCATCATGCTGCCTCCTCGGCGGGGTTCTCGTAGGTCACCTCGAGATCACCGTCGACGAGGTCGACGCGGATCGCCGCGCCGTCGTGCACGTCGCCGCCGAGCAGCGCCCGACCGATGCGGGTCTCCACCTCGTGGGCGATGAATCGGCGCAGTGGCCGGGCGCCGTACACCGGGTCGAACCCTTGCTCGGCGATGTGCCGCCTCGCCGCTTCGCTGACGACGAGGGTCATCCGGCGAGGGGCGAGGCGGGTCCGCAGGTCGTTCAACATCAGCTCGACGATGTGCTCGATCTCCGCCTCGTTGAGCGGCTTGAACAGCACGATGTCATCCACGCGGTTGAGGAACTCGGGGCGGAAGTGACGGCGCAGCTCGGCGAAGACGGCGTCTCGAGCCTCCGGCTTGAGCTCCCCGGCTGGGGTGACCCCTTCCAGCAGGTGAGGCGACCCGATGTTCGACGTCATGATGACCACCGTGTTGCGGAAGTCGACAGTCCGACCCTGCGCATCGGTGAGCCGGCCGTCGTCGAGGATCTGCAACATCGTGTTGAAGACGTCGGCATGCGCTTTCTCGATCTCGTCGAACAGCATGACGGAGTAGGGCTTGCGGCGCACCGCCTCGGTGAGCTGGCCGCCTTCCTCGTAGCCGATGTACCCGGGCGGAGCGCCGACGAGTCGGCTGACGGTGTGCCGCTCCTGGTACTCGCTCATGTCGATGCGGACCATGTTCTCCTCGGTGTCGAACAGGGCGGCGGCCAGCGCTCGAGCCAGCTCCGTCTTGCCGACCCCGGTCGGGCCGAGGAAGATGAACGACCCGATCGGCCGTCGCGGGTCCTTGATGCCGGAGCGAGCGCGGATGATCGCGTCGGCGACGAGCTGGACCGCTTCGTCCTGGCCGACGACGCGCTCGTGGAGGATCTGGTCGAGCCGCAGCAGCTTGTCCCGTTCGCCCTCCTGCAACCGGGCGACCGGGATGCCTGTCCACCGCGACACGATGGACTCGATCTCCTCCTCGGTCACCGCCTCGCGGAGCAGTCGGGTCCCGCGCTGCTTCGCGGCCAGCTGCTGCTCCTCCGCAGCCAGCCTGCGCTCCAGGTCGGCCAGCCGGCCGAAGCGCAGCTCCGCAGCCCGCTCGAGGTCGTACGACCGCTCGGCCTGATCGGCCTCGAAGCGCACCCGCTCGATCTCCTCGCGAAGCGCCTGGACCTTCTTCAACGCCTGGCGTTCCGCCTCCCATTGGGCCCGCATCGCGTTCGTTTCGGCGCGCAGGTCGGTGTGCTCCTTGCGCAACTCCTCCAGCCGCTGCTTGCTGGCCTTGTCCTTCTCCTTGCCGAGCGCGGCCTCCTCGATCTCGAGGCGCGTCACGCGGCGGGTCAACTCGTCGAGCTCCGCCGGCATCGAGTCGATCTCGGTGCGCAACATGGCGCACGCCTCGTCGACGAGGTCGATGGCCTTGTCCGGGAGGAAGCGGTCGGTGATGTAGCGGTGGCTGAGCACCGCCGCAGCCACCAGCGAAGCGTCCTGGATCTTCACCCCGTGGAACACCTCGAAGCGCTCGCGTAGGCCGCGCAGGATGGAGATGGTGTCCTCGACGGTCGGCTCGTCGACGAGCACGGGTTGGAAGCGCCGCTCCAGGGCGGCGTCCTTCTCGACGTGCTTGCGGTACTCGTCGAGGGTCGTGGCGCCGACCATGTGCAGTTCCCCACGGGCGAGCATCGGCTTCAGCATGTTGCCGGCGTCCATCGCGCCCTCGGCCGCCCCGGCGCCCACCACGTTGTGCAGCTCGTCGACGAAGAGGAGGATCTGCCCCTCGGAGCCTGTGACCTCGCTGAGGACCGCCTTGAGCCGTTCCTCGAACTCGCCGCGGTACTTCGCCCCGGCGACGAGCGCCCCCATGTCGAGCGAGAAGATCGTCTTGTTGCGCAGGCCCTCGGGCACGTCGCCGTTGACGATGCGCTGGGCCAGCCCTTCGACGATCGCCGTCTTGCCGACCCCGGGATCGCCGATCAGGACCGGGTTGTTCTTCGTCTTGCGCGACAGGATCTGGATGACGCGGCGGATCTCGGAGTCCCGGCCGATGACGGGATCGAGCTTGCCGCTCCGCGCCTCGTTGACGAGATCGCGTCCATACTTGTCGAGCGCCTCGTACGTGACCTCGGGCATCGCCGACGTCACCCGCTGATTGCCACGGATGTCGGTGAGCACCTTGAGGAACGTCTCGCGAGAGAGTCCCTGTTCGGCGAGCAGGCGCCCGGCCACGGTCCGCGAGCCCTCGTCCAGCATCGCCAGCACGAGGTGCTCGACTGACACGTACTCGTCCTTCAGTCGCTTGGCCTCGCCTTCGGCGGCGTCGAGCAGTCGGGCGAGGCGCTGGGTGAGGAACACCTGGCCGGGTGCAGATCCCGGTCCGGACACGCGTGGACGACGCGCCAGCTCGGCGTCCAGCGCGTCCCGGAGTCGGTCGGGGTCGGGTCCGGCCTGCGCCAGCAGCCGCGGCACGAGACCGTCGGGCTGCTCCAGGAGAGCAAGCAGGAGATGCTCGCCGTCCACTTCGTTGTGGCCGAAGCGCAAGGCCTTGGTCTGGGCGTCGTGCAACGCTTCCTGGGACTTCTGGGTCAAGCGGTTCATGTCCATGGTGGGCCTCCTCGTGGCGGGGGAGTTGATGCGCTCCGGCGTTGTGCGGCTTCCAGCACGGCAATGCGGTCGAGCAGGTCGGCCACTACGCCAAGCGCGGCGTAGTTGAGCGAGAGGCCGGCGCGGAGCCGCTGCAGTCGGGCGACCACCGCCACCTGGCGCGGCTCGAACCACAGCGCGCCTGACGCGTCGCGCGTCGCTTCGAGCAGCCCGAGGGCCACGAAGCACCGCACGACGTCGGGGTGGAGGCCGGCGGAACGGGCGAGGGCGTCGATGCCGAGGCGCCTCGGTCGCGCCAGTTGGTACCCGTTCACTGGTACACCCTGTCGTCGTGCTTCGAATCGAGGTCGCCGTGGGTGCACCAGTGAGCCGAAGACCGTGCCTGATCGTTCGCTCGCTCGAAGACTCGCTCGCTCATGTCGACACCCTCTCGTCGTGCACGTTCATCCCTGACGCCGCGGATCGAAGGTCGACACCCGTGCCAGCTCCTCGAACAATCGGCGCTCCTCGGCAGTGGGCGTCGCCGGCACCATGATGCGGGCCTCGGCGTAGAGGTCACCGGGCTGTCCCTTCCGAGTCGGCATGCCACGACCTCTCAGCCGCAGGCGCCGCCGGCTCGAAGTCCCTGCCGGGACCCGCAGCTTGGCTTCACCGCCCGGCGTGTCGACGGCGACGGTGGTCCCCAGCGCGGCCTCCCACGGTGCCAACGGCAACTCGACGTACAGGTCGCGGCCCTCGACGCGGTAGCGCGGATGCGGCGCCAAGCGGACGGCGAGGTACAGGTCGCCCGACGGTGCCTGCCCGGTGCCTTGGCCACCCTGGCCGGCGAGGCGGATGCGCTGCCCATCGGTCACGCCCGGCGGGATCGTGACGTCGTAGCTGCGCGGACCGTCGGGACCCGAGAGCGTGATGGTGCGCGATCCGCCGCGAAAGGCTTCCTCGACGGTCAGCGTGAGCACGGCTTCTTGATCGGCGCCGGGAATCGGCCCCCACGAGCGGGTCTGGCGGCGGCCGCCGAACATCTCACCGAAGAGGTCGTCGATGTCAATCCCGCTGGCCGACCATTCGTCGTCCGGCTGCGCCGAGCCCGCCCGGGTGCGCTGGCTGCCGGGGCGTCCTCCACCGCGTTGGGCGCGGGCCCAGGTCTGGGGATCGACACCTTCTGGCACCTGTCGGAATTCGTGGCCGAAAGCGTCGTACCGGCGGCGCAGCTCGGGATCGGAGAGCACGTCGTACGCCTCCGACACCTCCTTGAAGCGGTCCTCGGCACCGGGGTCCTTATTCACGTCGGGGTGGTAGGTACGAGCCAGCTTGCGGTACGAGCTTTGGATGTCATCCGGTGCGGCGTCCCGGCTGACCCCGAGCACGTCGTAGAAGTCGCGACGCGCCATCAGGACGGCCTCTTCGCAGTGGCCACCACGACGGCGGCCGGACGCAGGATCACCTCCGGGGTCCCGTAGCCGGGTCGCACGACGGCGACGATCGTGCCCGGTGCCGCGTCGGTCTCGACAGCGCCGACCGCCTCGTGTCGCGCGGGATCGAAGCGCTCGCCGATGTCCTCGAACCGGGAGAATCCGAGTCGGGTGAGCACGTCCAGGGCGCGATCGCGAACGACGGCGACGCCATCGGCCAGCGCCTGCTGCCGGTCGTCGGAGACGTGTTCGACGGCTCGCTCGAGATCGTCGACCACGGGGAGCCACTCGAGGAGCACCCGCGACCGCTCAGCGTCGCGCTCTCGTGCGACCTCCCGCTGGAACCGTCTGCGCAGGTTGTCCGCGTCGGCCATCGCCCTCAGCAGCCGGTCGTCGTTCTCGGTTGCCGACGTGCCGTCGGCCTCGGTCTCGCTGGCCGGCGGCGCGGGGGAGGCGCCGCCGGCGGGCGCGAGCCCGTCCGGGTCTTGGTGTGCAAACGAACTGGACATCGGATCTCCCGTCAGGAGACCGTGAAGTCGGCATCGATCACGTCGTCGTCATCGGCCGTTGCGGTCGCTCCGTTCGGCGTGCTCTCGGCCGGCCGGCTGGCCCCGAGACCGTGGAAGACCTGGTGCAACTCCGCGCCCAACGTGCGGAGGCGATCGAGCGGGGCGTGCTCATGGATCGCCCTGCGGGCGTCCTCGATGAGGTTCTCGGCGCGGGCCTTCTCGTGGACGGGCACCTGGTCGCCGAGCTCGGTGAGCCTCCGATCCACCTGGTTGACGACGGCGTCGAGCTCGTTGCGGGCGTCGACCTCGGCACGGATGCGGGCGTCCTCGTCGCGGTGGGCCTCGGCGTCAGCGATCATCCTGTCGACCTCGCCAGGCTCGAGGTTCGAGCTCTGGCTGATCGTGATGGCCTGCTCGACGCCGGTGTCCTTGTCGCGAGCGGTGACGTGGAGGATGCCGTTGGCGTCGACGTCGAACGTGACCTCGACCTGCGGGACACCGCGGGGAGCGGGACGGATGCCCTCCAGCCTGAACCGCCCCAGGACGCGGTTGTCGGCGGCCCGTTCTCGTTCGCCCTGCAGCACGACGATGTCCACGGCCGACTGGTTGTCCTCGGCCGTGCTGAACGTCTCGGTCCGGCGCGCCGGGATCGTGGTGTTGCGCTCGATGACCTTGGTCATCACCCCGCCGAGCGTCTCGACGCCGAGCGACAGCGGCGTGACGTCGAGCAGGAGCACGTCCTTGACCTCGCCCTTGATGATGGCGGCCTGGATGGCGGCGCCGATGGCCACGACCTCATCGGGGTTGACCGTCATGTTCGGGTCCTTGCCGCCCGTCAGCCGTCGCACGAGGTTCTGGATGGCGGGGATGCGGGTGGAGCCTCCGACGAGGATCACCTCGTCGATGTCGTTGGCCGTCACCTTCGCATCGGCCATCGCCTGCTCGACCGGGCCGAGGCAACGTTCGATGAGGTCGCTGGTGATCGACTCGAACGTCGAGCGCATGATCGTCGTCACGAGGTGCTTGGGTCCGCTGGCGTCGGCGGTGATGAACGGCAGGTTCACCTGGGTCTGGGAGACCGACGACAGCTCCACCTTGGCCCGTTCGGCGGCCTCGAACAGGCGCTGCAGCGCCTGCGCGTCGTTGCGCAGGTCGACGCCGTTGTCCTTCTGGAACTCGTCGGCCAGGTGATCGACGAGTCGACGATCGAAGTCGTCGCCGCCGAGGTGCGTATCACCCGACGTGGCGCGCACCTCGACGACGCCATCGCCGACATCGAGGATGCTCACGTCGAACGTGCCCCCGCCGAGGTCGAAGACGAGCACGGTCTCGTTCGACTTCTTGTCGAGCCCATAGGCGAGCGCGGCGGCGGTGGGCTCGTTGATGATGCGCAGCACCTCGAGCCCGGCGATCTTGCCGGCGTCCTTCGTCGCCTGGCGTTGGGCGTCATTGAAGTACGCCGGGACGGTGATGACCGCCTCGGTCACCTTCTCACCCAAGTACTTGCTGGCGTCGTCGACGAGCTTGCGCAGCACGAGCCCGGAGACCTCCTCCGGTGCGTATGTCCGGCCGCGGACGGCGATGCGAACGACGCCGTCAGGACCCTCGATGACGTCGAACGTCACGGCGTTGAGCTCGCTGGACACCTCGCTGTGGCGGCGTCCGATGAATCGCTTCGCCGACGAGATCGTGCCCTTCGGGTTGAGGATCGCCTGACGCCGGGCGAGCTGGCCGACGAGGCGCTCGCCTTGATCGGTGAAGGCGACCACCGACGGAGTGGTGCGCGAGCCTTCGGCGTTGGGGATCACCGTCGGTTGGCCGCCCTCGACCGTGGCGATCACCGAGTTCGTCGTGCCGAGGTCGATGCCGACCGCTTTGGCCATGGTGGTGCTCCTTGTCGGATGTGCGCGCGCTCAGGCGGCGCAGTCGTCGGTGGGGATGTCGAGGGACTTCACGACTGGAGATCACCGTCGCATCGTCGGAGCTCCCGCCACATCCCGTGGACGCGTGGTGACGATCACGGGTGCACGGGTGCACGGGTGCTGGGGGTGCGGTGCGGAGGTCGAAGGCGGTCCGGTTGATGTCGGTGCATCTCTTGGGGTGCTCGCGATGGTGTCGACGACATGCCACGCGGGCGCGGGATGTCCGCGGGCCGGCGGGCACGGACGCTGGACCCATGGCGACGCCACGGTTCGTGCCCTCGACCCCTCTTCGTCACCCGATGCACCGCGAGGACTTCGGCCGCATCCCACCGGCGCGTCGGGCCCGAGCCGATCCCGGGTAAGGGCCGCCGACCGATCATGGCCCCCGGGTTCGGACTGCCCTGTCCGGACGCCGGGTACGCGCTGCTGCTGGCTGCGCTCGTCGACGACATCTCGTGCTCGAGTTCGGGGACCGACGCGACGACGCCGAACGCGCGATCGCAACAGTCGCCATGCGCCGAGCGGGCCTGCTCGGACGCGCACCGGTGCTCCAGGACGTCGAGATCGGCCGAACCTTGTTGGCGTACGACGAGCCGACCGATGCCGACTTCGCGAGGTGGCGAGCACGATGGTTCCGCGGCATCGCCCGGAACGACGATCTCCGCCAACGACTCGCGGATGCTGCGCTCCCTGCCGCGGCACTGCCGCCGCCCCTTGACGCCGACGCCGTGCACGGGTGGCGGGCACTGCTCCGCGACGGGTTCGAGGCGTCTGCCATCTCGCGGTGAGGCGCTGGTGATGCGCCGCCTTGGTGACTCGGTGCCCTCGCCACTCGGCAGCCGGGCCGGCCGCTCGAGCGGAATGCCGCCGACTCGGTATGGCACGCAACGATCCAATGGCCGGTGCGGTCGTGACGCACACGGACAGGCGACCTCCGGGCTTCAGAAGCCCCGACCCTGGTCGCGGTCGGGCGCGTCAGACGGACCCTCACCATCGCCGTCCCACCCAACAGCCGCCCTGCTCCTGTCGCAACGCCACCCGCACCACGGTCAGGAGCGCCACGACTACGAGATCGCGGGGGGTGCCGCCGGCGGTGCTCGGCCATGCTGACGCGATGGCCAACATCTTGCTGCATACGACCATCGTGGACATCCCCGACGACTGGAACGTCGGGCGGTTCTCGCTCCTCGCCGACGAGCTGGCACGCGCTGGCCACGAGGTGACGGTTCGCAACCGCGACGACGCGACCGACGACTCGGTGCTGAGCGTCCTCGACACGCTCGACTACGACCAGCTCTGGCTGATGGCCGTCGACACGGGCCACGGGCTCTCGCCCGGCGACGCAGCCGGGATCATGCGGTTCCGAGAGCGCGGCGGCGGGGTGCTGACCGCACGCGACCATCAGGACCTCGGCTCCTGTCTCACCTGCCTCGGTTCGATCGGCCAGCTCAACCATTTCCACAACCAGAATCCCGAGCCGCACGCCCGTCGTGACGATCAGGACAACCCGAACATCTCCTGGCCGAACTACCACTCGGGCGCGAACGGTGGGTACCAGCCCGTCACCGCGGACGAACCGGTGCACGAGCTGCTCCGGACCGACTGGAACCCCAGCGGCCGCATCGAGTGGTTCCCGGCTCACCCCCACGAGGGCGCGGTGTCGGCGCCGCCGGAGTACGGCTTCGCGCAGGTCGTCGGCCGCGGTCGCAGCACGGTCAGCGGCCGTACGTTCAACCTGGCGGTCGCCCTCGACGGCGAGACAATGGCCGACGGCCGCCCCGCGGGCCGGGCGGTGGCGTGCTCGACCTTCCACCACTTCGCTGACATGAACTGGGACATCGACGCCGGCGCGCCGTCGTTCGTGACCGAGCTACCGAGCGACGAGATCAAGCGGGATCCCTCCCGCCTCCACGTGTTCAAGGACTACGTGCGAAACATCGCCCGTTGGCTCGGTGCACCTGCCGACCACAACGCCAACGCGATGGAGAACGGCGAGGTGTGCGCGCCATGCTGACCAAAGCTCTCCTCGTGCGTCTCGAAGCGCTGCCGGGCAAGGAGAAGGAACTCGCAGACTTCCTCACCGGCGCGCGGTCGATCGTGCTCGAGGAGCCGGGCACCATCGCCTGGTTTGCCATTCAATTCGGCCCATCGACCTTCGGCGTGTACGACGTGTTCCCCGATGACGAGGCCCGAGATGCCCACCTCGCGGGCGGTGTGGGCCAGGCGCTCGGACCCAACACCGGCGTTCTCTTCTCCGAGCCGAACATCGAGAAGGTTGATGTCCTCGCCGACAAGGTCCCGGGGTAGCCGCCGCGAACGCGACCCGCTCCTAGGCGGCGCGTTGACGCCGCTGCCACTGCCCAGGCCGTCGTCCGTGGGGCCGGCTGACCTGGTCAAACAGACGAGGACGACATGACGACCGTCGACGAGGCTCCAGCGACATCCGTGGGTCACGGAACCCCGATGAACGCACTCTCGCACAACACGTACACGAGCTTGGCGGGCCGTCGGTGACGGCAGCCCGAGACCGCGGGCCATCCTCGTCGTTTCGTCCCACTGGTACGTGAACGCCACAGCAGTGACGGCAATGGCGCATCCGCGTACGATCCACGACCCCGCGCTCGAGGGTCTCATGGGTTGGCGAGCCGCAGCCCGGTGGCGGCAGCGCGGGCCCAGGAGCGCTCGTCGGAGGAGACGTTCAGCGCACGGTGCAGGCGTTGCCACGTCCGCGAGCCCCGGCATCCCGCACCCGCGTAGGACTGCCAGACATCAGTACCCGGCCGGCAGCGGCCCAACCGGGCCACACGACCATCGCGACCTGGCTGACCGGGTGGCGCCGATCGACGGCGTCGGGGAGGCCGGACCACGCGTCATGGTGATGTCGGGGCTGCGGGCGGCGCCCACGCTGGACGCATGGCCGCCAAGGACCCACACCGTCCAGGTTCGGACCGGAGGAGTTCGATGACGCGAGGCGTCTCGAGCCCAGCGTCCGGGGACGAACCCACGAGGGAGGGTCGCCCCATGCGCGCCTCGCGGGCCTGGTCTCAGCCGTGAGCATGTGGTCAGCCGCGGTCATCGTGCTGGGTGTCACTGCCACGGTCGTGGTCGTCGCCTGGTTCTTCCTCACTGACAAGCACCCCGAGAACACCGCCGGCCACGACGACGAGCGTCCGATCACGCTCGCCGAGCAGCTGTATGGGCCGCACCCGTCCGGGCCCGCCGGCCCCGACGCCGAGTCGCAATGCCCGCTGGACACCGGGAATGCGTGGGATCCGCCGCCGCCATCGCGGCGACGGACCAGGAAGCGTCGATGACGCCGTTGGTAGCGCTCCCGCTCAGGCCGCAGCGCGTCTGCCATGCCACGCGATCACGTGATGGTGCGACGGGCGCGCTGATCCCAGAGTCGACATCATGGGCCCAACCGGCCGCCGGGCGGGCGTACGGACGATGATCATGAGCGTGCCGAGGCTGCACCGTTCTTCCGTGCTGCGGCGGCTCGGACGTCGACAAGGACGATCTCAAGCGCTACAGCGACTTCGTCCAGGCCCGGCTGTACGACCTCCTGCTGATGGCCGAGGCGACGGCCAGGGCGGAAGGACGCGACGTCATCGAGTCGTGGGACCTGCCGATCACCAAGGGACTGCAGGAGTGCAGCCACCAGTTCGCGCGACTCGACCACGAGATCGAGCTGCAACCGATCCTCGACCGCCTCGCGGGAGCACACCAGCTCGACCTGGCGACGGAGGAGACCGATCAGCGCCTCCCACTGGTCGCCGTCGGCTTGCGCGTCGCGCTCGCCCGCTCATTCACCATCATCGACCCGAAGTTGGTGAACCCGAGCACGGCCGACTGGCAACGGGCCTTCGCGCTCTTCGATCTGCTGCTGTGATGATCTACGTGACGGCGGGATGCGCGGCGAGCACGCCGGCGCGACGCTCGAGCAATGACACTCGACGATCTCGTCATCGCCGTGGAACAACACCGCCGGCAGATGGCTCCGCTGGTGTCCGATCTGGCCCTCGTCGTCGACACTGACGACGGTCGGGGGTTGATCAGCCTGCTCGAGGACATCGACCGCGAGCTCGGTCGATTTTGCGACCGACTGAGCGACCACCTCGGCCGCCGCTCGAACCACAGGAAAGGTGCGAACCATGGATGTGAAGGCCGCAGCGACTCGAATCGTCGATGGTCGCGAACTGCCGCCGGCCGGTACGTGGAGGATCGACCCCAGCCATTCGGAGATCCAGTTCTTCGTCCGCCACATGATGATCTCGAAGGTGCGCGGTCGATTTCGGGAGTTCGAGGGCACGATCGAGATCGGTGAGCGGCCAGAAGACTCACGCGTCGAGGTCGTGATCGAGGCCGCGAGCATCGACACGCGAGACCGCGCACGAGACGAACATCTCCGCTCCGCCGAGTTCCTGGACGTCGAGCGGTTTCCGGAGGTTCGCTTCAGGAGCACGTCGGTCGGTCACGGCGAGAAGGACCGTTGGGACGTGGCCGGTGATCTGACGGTGCGCGATGTCACCCGACCGGTCGTCCTCCACGTCGAGTTCTGCGGCGCGACAGTCGATCCATGGGGCAACCCGCGCGCCGGCTTCCTCGCAGGTACAGAGATCGACCGGGAGGAGTTCGACATCACGTGGAACCAGGCTCTCGAAGCGGGGGGTTTCCTCCTCGGAAAGGGAGTGCGCATCGAGATCGACGCCGAAGCGATCCGGCGTGCCGATGCGTGAGGAGGGCGCACCACCCATTCCGTGAGCGAGTGGCCGGGGAGCTCTGTCGTTCCGGACAGGCGCGAGGACGCGCCGTGATGGAGGAGCGTTGTGCATGGTGGCGAGATAGCCGGATCGACGTCGCCGTTCGCACTCGGCGCAATGCTCATCCAGCCGCGGGCTCTCCGCGTGTTCGGGATTTCCCCCAGGCGGTGAGGTTCGAGGCTGACTCAGGCCCAGAAGCGTTGCTGCGCCCGCTGCTCGGCAACGTCGACCGTGCGATGGCATGGATCGAACGGCGCCACGTCGACGGCTATCTCGTCTGTCGGCGAGCGACGGGCGCGGGGACTCGCCAACCAGGGCTGGAAGGACTCGTGGGACAGCGTCCGGTATCACGACGGCCGCGTGGCTCACGCTCCGATCGCGCTCTGCGAGGTCCAGGGATACGTGTACGCCGCCCACCTCGCCCGCGCCTCACTCGCCGCCCGCCTCGGCGACACGTCGCGAGAGCGCCACGAGCGACGGCGGGCCAGCGACCTCGAGCGTCGGTTCAACGTCGACTTCCGGAGCGAGGAGCGGGGATGGCTGG
This sequence comes from Ilumatobacteraceae bacterium, assembly GCA_040507575.1. GTDB lineage: Bacteria > Actinomycetota > Acidimicrobiia > Acidimicrobiales > Ilumatobacteraceae > JALZMG01. The sequence goes on along the minus strand of JBEVOM010000174.1, from coordinate 2,973 downwards.
CGCATGGGCTCGGACGCCGACGGGGAGCTGATCGACGCACTGGCGTCGAACATGCGTCACTGCCGGACCAGCGGCATCGTGGACGACGCGCTCGTCGCCCAGGTCGCGACCGCGCTCCCGTCGGGCCCGATGTGGTCGGGCTGCCACCGCGGATCGATGACGGACGTGAGGCCCGGGCAGGCAGCGTTCTGGTGCGCGTCACGAGGTCGACGCCGACTGATCAGGGCCCGCGTCTGCCGTCAATCGGCCCGAACGGACGGCGTCGACGAGCGCCGCATGGTCGCGGTCGGTCTGGTGCGAGTACGCATCGGCGAACGCTGCGACGGCCTCGTCGAAGATCCGCTGCCGACCCAGGTAGCCCCCGATCGCGGCGGCGTCACCGGATCGGGCGTGGGCGCGCGCGAGCACGCGACCGCACAATCGGGCGTAGGCCGCGAACCCGGACGCCGTCATGACGTCGAGGTTCACCGAGCCCTTCATGTCTCGGAACTGGCGAACGTAGTAGTGGTGGGTCCCATCGGTGGTCCAGCCGAGGAAGATGTCGCTCGCGGCCTGCATCAGCCGTTGCCCGACGACGACGCGCTGGCCCTGGTGCGGGAACTCGGAGGGCCCCGCGTGCGGTGCGGTCACGGCCTCCTTCGCTTCCTTCAGCTGCAGGAACAGTGGCGTCCGGCCGTCGTGGTCCATGAGCAGCACGAGGTAGCAACGGGTCCCGACGCTGCCGACGCCGACCACCTTGCGGGCGGCGTCGACGATCGTCCAACGCTGGAGCAGCGGGCGCCGGTCTGGAGGGAGGGACTCCACGTATCGCACGAGCATCTGTTCTGCGTCGCGATCCTCAATCACATCGTGGACGATCAGCGGCGGTCTGTCGATGATCCGACGCCGACCTTCGACGACCGCGGTGAGCTTGGGGAGAGCGCCCAGGCTCGTCCGATGTCGGACCTTGGCCACGCACAGGGCGTCCGTGAGGTCCTTGGCCCGCTCCTCTCGTGCGATGGCCAGGACCCGTTGCACGTCGACGCGCTCGTACCAGATGTCGAGTGGCGACATCTGTCCGAGCTCCTGCATGCGCTCCCGGTAGGCGCGAACGGTGCCCTCGACCGTAGCGGTGCGGGCTCGTTCGTGCAGGTTGAGGTTGCGGGCCGCCACGTTGACGCTCGACGCGAGGCGCTTGACGTCCCATTCCCACGGAGCCGGGAGCGTCTCGTCGAAGTCGTTGACGTCGAACACGAGGTTCCGCTCGGGCGTCGCGAAGACGCCGAAGTTGGCGAGGTGGGCGTCGCCGCAAGCTTGCACGCGGAGCCCTGTCACCGGGGTGCTCGCAAGGTCGTCGGCCATGAGCTCCGCCGCACCGCGCAGGAACGCGAACGGAGAGACCAGCATTCGCGCGTAGCGCACCGGCACGAGGTCCGGGACGCGGCTCGCGTTCGACGACTCGAGACGCGCTACGGGATCGGGCCGTCGAGGGTCGGGCTGCCACCGAGCGTGCGCTGACCGCGGCACGTCCCGTCGGAGCGACCGGCCCTCTCGGCGGCGTTGCTCGTACGACTTCGCTGCTGCAGGCACCATCACCCGCAACAATGACGACTCCATCCGAACCACGAACCACGAGCCCGCGTGGTTCGAGCGTGCAAACCGCCAGGGAACGAGATCGATCAGGGGCACGGTCCCGACAGCGGAGCACGGTCCGGTCGATCCGAGCCGGGCGACTGACGGACGTCCCTGGCAGGATCGACCCCTGGGCTGGCGTCGGAACACGACGAACGATCACCCCGATGGTGGACCTCAATCACCTACCTGCGGTACAGGGACTCGAGAATGGGACCGCCCACAGCAGCTAGGTTTCGTGAGCGCGGTGCGGGAAAGCCGCAGCTTTCGAAGGGACGGGCGCCGATGGCATTGGTCACCCTCGGAATCGACGGCCTCGAGGTCGAGGCCGGCGAACATCTGTGCGGTCTCTACTCGGGGGCGAGAGAACGCGACGCGCTGATCCTCCCGTTCTTGCGAGCCGGCTTGCGCGCCGGTGACAAGTGCATCTGCGTGGTCGACGGCGCCGAGCCCGCCGAGCTGGTGACCACGCTCAGCGCCGACGTCGCAGCGTCGGGCCACTCGACCGGCAACCAACTCGACGTGATCCGCTCGTCGGACATCTACCTCCGCGCCGGCGTCTTCTCGGCCGTTGAAGTGCTCGCATCCTGGAAGGCGGCGATCTCAGAGGTCATGTACGACACCCGGTTCGACCTGGTCCGGGCCGTCGAGACGTGGTCGCTGCGCGAGGTCGTACCCGACAGGAACGAGCTGCTCGTCCTCGAATCGGAGATGAATCGATTCCTGCCGCTCTTCCCCCAGGTGATCCTGTGCCTCTACGACCTCGAGCGGTTCGGAGGAGGCATCGTCGTCGACCTGCTGAAGACCCACCCACGGGTGCTGGTCGGTGGGGCAATCGTCGAGAACCCGTACTGCATGACCCCTGACGAGGTCCACGTCGCCTCCGAAGCAGGCACGCTCGACGCCATCGACCGAGATCTGAAGGAGGTTGCGCAGTGGTGCTACGACGCGACGACTGGATCGAGCTAGCCCGCAAGGTCGACTGGACCTACCGCTACGTCGACGAGCGAGACGTCTTCCCCGAAGCGATGAGCGGCCAGCCGTGGCTGCCGCACGACGCGTGGAAGGACTGGACCGAGACCTACCGCACCACCTACCGCGAATATGTGACCAACCAGCGATCAAAGGACGAGTCCGTGCTCGGCGTGCGCTCAGCGCTCAGCAAGCGCCACGTCCTCGAGGGTCTCGACCCTGGCTGGGTGCAGGTGGTCAAGTTCCACCACGGAGCGCTCGCCCTCGCCGAGTACGCCGGCGCCGTCGCCGAGCTCCGGATGGCGCGGTTCGGCCGGGACAGCGCGTGGCGGATGATGGCGGGCCTCGGGGCGCTCGACGAGATCCGCCACACCCAGATCCCGCTGCTGC
>JBEVOM010000171.1:0-15945 GCA_040507575.1 Ilumatobacteraceae bacterium | reverse complement strand
AGCAACCGTTCGGATGGGTGGGGGCGCTCCGGCGCCCCCACCCATCGGACGCTCCAGACCCGGGGGGTCGTGAATGCTCAGCTACGTCATCCGTCGCATCCTGCTGCTGATCCCGACGATCTTCTTCGCCGTCTCCTTCCTCTTCTTCCTCTTCTTCCTGCTGCCCGGCGACCCGGCGACCTTGATCGCGGGCGGCGGCGGACGGTCGGTCGATCCAGGGGTCATCGAGCGGGCCAAGGCCCGCTACGGCCTCGACGACCCGATCCTCGTCCAGTTCGTGAACTACTGGAAACGGGTCCTCCAGTGGGATCTCGGCGAGTCGTTCGTCAACAACCGCAGCGTCAACGACATCCTCAAGGAAAAGGCGCCGCGCAGCGTCCGCTTGGCGATCTGGGCGACGCTGATCGAGATCTTCGTCGGGATCCCGGTCGGGATCATCTCGGCCGTCCGCCGGTACTCCATCTCCGACAAGCTGACGACGGTCGGGACGGCCGCCGCCGCGGCGATCCCGGCCTTCGTGCTCGGCTTCATCCTGCAGTACGTCTTCGCCGTCGTCCCCAACCAGCACGGCTGGCCGGAGTGGATGCAGCTCAAGACGTCCCGGCTCGGCCCCGACTCGTGGGCACTGTTCTTCATCCCGACCCAGGACCAGTGGCGCTACCTGATCCTTCCCGCGGTCACGCTGGCCTGCGTCTCGACGGCCCTCGCCGCTCGCATGATGCGGGGCTCGATGCTCGAGGTGATGCGGGCTGACTACATGCGCACGGCCAAGTCGAAGGGGCTCACCGAGCGCAAGGTCGTGCTGCGCCATGGCCTGCGCAACGCGCTGATCCCGGTCGTCACGCTGATCGGCATCGACTTCGGCACCGTCATCGGTGCCGCCATCCTGACCGAGACCGTGTTCTCGTGGCCCGGCATCGGCTCGCAGATCGCCGACTCGGTGGGCTCACGCGACCTCCCCGTGATCCTCGGGCTGACGCTCGTCGTCGTGATCGCCTACGCGTTGATCAACCTCGTGGTCGACCTGTCGTACGCTTGGTTCGACCCCCGGATCCGCCTGTCGTGACGGCGGCGACGGTGACGATGACGAGGCCCGCCCACCCGATCCAGGAGGCTTCCCCATGGCGATGACCGAGCCGCACGCTGCGGCGATGGCGCCCGGCCTGGAGCCGACGCCGGGCGATGGCATCTCCGATGTCGTCGAAGGCCGGCCGCTGCGCGTCGACGCGATGAAGCGGTTCACGCGGAACAAGTTGGCGATGGCCGGCCTGATCTTCATCTTCTTCCTGGCGCTCGTCGCGATCTTCGCGCCGCTCGTGGCGCCGTACGGCTTCGCCGAGTTCGCCGGCGAGTCGCGCGAGGCGCCGTCGTGGAACCACCTGTTCGGCACCGACACCACCGGTCGTGACATCTTCTCCCGGGTTGTCTACGGCGCCAGGGTGTCGCTGAAGATCGGCATCCTCACCACGGTGCTGACGTTGATCATCGGTGTCACGTACGGGGCCGTCGCCGGCTTCTTCGGCGGCGCGGCGGACTCGCTGCTCATGCGCATCACCGACATCTTCCTGTCCATCCCGTACATCGTGCTGGCCATCGCCATCGCCACGATCTTCGGCCGCAGCGAGAACTCGATCATCCTCGTGCTCGGCCTCACCGGATGGCTGGCGATCAGCCGCATCGTGCGATCCAGCTTCCTCGGGCTGAAGGAGCAGGAGTACGTCGAGGCGGCGCACGCCCAGGGGTTCAAGAAGTCCCGGGTCATGTTCCGCCACATCCTCCCGAACGCGATGCAGCCGATCATCGTCTATGGGACGGTGGCGATCGGCGGGGTGATCCTCTCGGAGGCGGCGCTGTCGTTCCTCGGGGTGGGCCCGCAGTCGCCGACGCCGGCGTGGGGCCTGATGGTCGCCGAAGCCGGATCCGGTTCGTTGACGTCGGCGCCGCACATGCTGTTCTTCCCCGGGTTCGCCATCTTCCTGACCGTCCTCGCGTTCGTGTTGATCGGCGACGGCCTGCGCGACGCGCTTGATCCGAAGCTCAAGTGACGTCCGTGACCGACACCGCCGAGGCCCGCACGATCGGGCCGCCGACCGACGACCGGGTGATCCTGTCGGTGCAGAACCTGCGCACGTCGTTCAAGACCGACGCCGGGCTCGTGAAGGCGGTCGACGGCACGAGCTTCGACATCAAGCGTGGCGAGGTGTTCGCCATCGTCGGCGAGTCGGGTTCCGGGAAGTCGGTGACGGCGATGAGCATCATGGGCTTGTTGCCCCAGCCCCCGGCGATCATCGAGGGCGACGGGGTCTTCTGGAAGGGCCGCGACCTCCTGAAGGTCAGCGAGGACGAGATGCGCAAGGTGCGCGGAGGCGAGATCGGCATGATCTTCCAGGATCCGCTGACCGCCCTGAACCCGGTGCACACGGTCGGGCGCCAGATCGCCGAGATGGGCCGCATCCACGAGAACCTCTCGCGCAAGCAGGCCCGGGCCCGGGCCATCGAGATGCTCGGGCTGGTCGGCATCCCGCAGCCCAACAGCCGGGTCGACAACTATCCCCACGAGTTCTCGGGGGGCATGCGCCAGCGGGCGATGATCGCCATGGCGATCACCTGCAACCCCGACCTGTTGATCGCCGACGAGCCGACCACGGCGCTCGACGTCACCGTGCAGGCCCAGGTGCTCGAGGTCCTCCTGCGGATCAAGAACGAGATCGACTCGGCGATCATGCTCATCACCCACGACCTCGGCGTGGTCGCCGGCATGGCCGACAACGTGATGGTGATGTACGCCGGCCGGCAGGTCGAGTTCGGCACGGTGAGGGAGATCTTCTACCGCACCCGCCACCCGTACACGCTCGGCCTCATGGCGTCGATCCCGCGGCTCGACACCGACGAGCAGGACAAGCTGATCCCGATCCGCGGCGCACCCCCTTCGATGATCAAGCTGCCCCCGGGTTGCTCGTTCAACCCGCGTTGCGACTTCGCGCAGGACCGCTGCCGCGAGGAGGAGCCGGCGCTGCGCCTCGTCACCGGCTCCTCGCACCTGTCGGCGTGCCATTTCGCCGAGGAGCTCGAGGGTGCCGACCTGCGGGCCGTCCATGACTGGAGCGAGCCGTGACCGTCGCCCCCGATGCCGACGTCGACGTCGCGGAGTCCCCGCCGCCCCCCGGCGACGCGCTGTTGTCGGTTCGCAACCTGGTGAAGGAGTTCCCGGTCCGCGGTGGCGTGTTCCAGCGCGCCGTGGCCAAGGTGCAGGCCGTCAGCGACGTCTCGTTCGACCTCCACGCCAACGAGACGCTCGGTCTGGTCGGCGAGTCCGGCTGCGGCAAGTCGACGACGGGGCGGCTCGTGCTGCGCCTGCTCGACCCGACGTCGGGCTCGATCTGGTTCGACGGCAAGGATCTGGCCTCGCTCCGTGCCGGCGACCTGCGGAACGTCCGTCAGCGCCTTCAGATCGTGTTCCAGGACCCGTACGCCTCGCTGAACCCGCGCAAGACGGTCGAGACGACGATCGCCGAGAGCCTGCGGGTCAACAGGGGCATGAGCAAGGCGGAGTCGTCGAAGCGGGTGCGTGAGCTGCTGACGATGGTCGGCCTGGCGCCCGAGCACGCGTCGCGGTTCCCCCACGAGTTCTCCGGCGGCCAACGCCAGCGGGTCGGCATCGCCCGCGCCCTTGCGCTCGAGCCGGTCATCATCGTGCTCGACGAGCCGGTCTCCGCACTGGACGTCAGCATCCAGGCCGGCGTCGTCAACCTGCTCGAGGACCTCCAGGACCGGCTCGGTCTGGCGTACGTGTTCATCGCCCATGACTTGTCGGTCGTGCGCCACATCTCCGATCGCGTGGCGGTGATGTACCTGGGCAAGATCGTCGAGATCGGTGACCGCAGCTCGATCTACTCGCAACCGGCCCATCCGTACACGCAGGCCCTGCTCTCGGCGATCCCCATCGCCGACCCGAACCGGGAGCGGACGCGCACGCGGATCATGCTGACCGGCGACGTGCCGAGCCCGATCGACCCGCCGAGCGGCTGCCGCTTCCGCACCCGCTGCTGGAAGGCCGAGGAGATCTGCGCCCAGGAGGAACCAGCGCTCGTCGATCGCGGGCAAGGCCACCCGGTGGCGTGCCACTTCGCCGCCGTCGAGGCCGTCGTCTGACCGCCGCGCCGCCCCATCTGGGCGCGCTCAGTCCCACCCACCCGTCTGGGCGCGCCTGGTCCCAGATTCGAGACCCTCCGCGCCCAGTTCCGCCGGTCCTGTTGGCCCGGGGGGGTAGGTCGGCCGTCGGTCGGTAGACTGCGTGGCCGTGCGTGACGTCGTCCTCTACGGGGTGCTGCTGATCAACGTCGTGTCGATGGTCGCGATGGTGGCCGGCATCCTGATGCACAGCGGCCGGGGCGGCGGGCTGTCGGACATGTTCGGCGGTGGCTCGGGTGCGGCGCTCGGATCGTCGGCCGCCGAGCGCAACCTCACCCGCATCACGTTCGCGTTCGCGCTGACATGGATGTTCTCGGTGATCGCGCTGTCGTTCCTCCTGCAGCGCATCTGACGCCGTTCGTTTCGGGGCGCTCTGGAGGTAGTCTCGGTTGCCCACCACGTCGGAGTGGCGGAATGGCAGACGCGCTAGCTTGAGGTGCTAGTGAGGTACTAATCCTCGTGGGGGTTCAAGTCCCCCCTCCGACACCATCGCTGACTACACGGGGATAGGGCCTGAACACGGACTCGGCGGTCCTGGTGGTATGTGACGGTGATGCCGAGCGAAGTCGCATCGAGGCGAGCGTTCGGAACAGGGAGAACGGCGTGGTCTGCTCGTCGGGACACTCCATCGCGGCGAGGCCGGTGAGGGCATCGGGAAGAGGGAGATGAAGCATGGTTGAGGCACGCGTGCCGACGGTGACCGGGCCGGTGTCGAGTGGGAGGGGATGGATCTTCGGGAGTCCGGTGGTCGACGTCGCGACGTACGGGTATCGCCTGGACGAGTACTTCGTCGAGGGTGACGCGCTCTCGTATGTCCTGGCGCACGGAGCCGAGGCGACCCTGGACGGCCGCTGGACCGTTGCGCCCGCTGAGCAGGCCACGTTCCGGACCCGCATCTACGTGGCCGTTCCCACCGAGCCGACCGCGTTCAACGGCGTCGTGCTGGTGCACTGGCAGAACGTCACCATGGGCGTCGATGTGGGGTTCCCGACACCGGATCAGATGGCCCGTGGGTTCGCGTGGGTCGGGGTGACGACCCAGCGGGTGGCGCTCGAGGGGCAGCCATCCCTGGCGCCGGACATGCCGGCGACGAGCGGGCTGCGCGCATGGGATCCTGCGCGGTACGGGTCGTTGAGCCACCCCGGCGACGCCTACAGCTATGACATGTTCAGCCAGGTCGTTCGCTACCTACGTCACGGTCGGGGACACGATCCCGATGTCCTGCATGGGCTCGAGGCGAGGCTGTTCGTGGCGATCGGTGCCTCGCAGTCCGCGATGCGACTCGGTTCGTACATCAACATCGCTCACCAGCACGACCGGGTCGTCGACGGTTTCCTGCTCACCGTGCACTGGGGGTTGTGCCCGCCACCGCCGGACCTGTCGCTGGTCGACAGCTTCCAGTTCACGGACCAGCTCCGCTTCGCCGCCAGCGCCCAGATCCGCGACGACGGCGCTACGCCGATCCTGGTGCTGACCTCGGAGTCCGAGGCGTTGATGATGGCGTTGGTCCGCCAACCCGACAGCGAAACCTTCCGGCATTGGGAGATGGCTGGCGCAGCTCACGCCGGCGGCGACCTGCTCGCATCCCTCGGCCTCATCTTCATCCGGGACGGCATCGGGACCGGCCTGCCCGAGGCCCCGCAGCGGAACCAGGTCGTGTGGGACTACGTCGAGCACGCGGCGCTGGCTCGATTGATCGAGTGGGTCGACGGACCGCCACCGCCGGCCTCGATCCCACCGATCGAGCTCGACCCCACCCGCCCCGGGACGTTCCGCACCGACCCCGTCGGCAATGTGCTGGGAGGAGTGCGGCTACCCGAGGTGATGGCACCGCTGGGCGTCCACAGCGGCACGAACGACCTCGGAGGCGCCATGGCGCTGTCGGGTCGGACGGTCCCGCTCAGCTCCGAGCAGATCCTCGAGCTCTACCCTGATCCGACGGCGTTCCTCGAGGCCTGGGACGCGGCCGTGGAGGATCTCCTGGCGCTCGGTCTGCTGCTCGCCGACGAGGTCGACGACGTGAAGGCACGGGGGCGTACCGGCGCCGCCACAGTCGAAGCGGCGGCCGTCAAGCCTTGATGCCGAGGTCCTCCAGCGTGCCGGCGATGGTGGCGCGGATCGACCTGCCGGACACGTAGCCGAGGTAGGTGGCGGCCTGGTAGACGAGCTCTTCGAGCTCGGGCACGGTGAGGCCGTTGCGGAGGGCGACGGGGATGTGCTCGCGGAGGGCGTCGTGGTTGCCGAGCCCCATGATCATGCCGAGCGTGACCACGCTGCGGATACGGCGATCGAGGACGTCGGTGCGCGCCCACAGATCGAAGTACACGTTCTCCAAGGTCATGTAGTCGAGCTCGGCCGCGAAGACGTCCTTCGCCATCTCGTCCTCGTTGACGTCGAGCAGGGGGGAGTCGGGCTCCATCTCGCGGAGGACCTCGCGGGCGATGGCGCGCTTCTCGCTGCCCCTCCTTTCCTTGCGAGCCACGTCCGTCTCGGGCAGGGGCCCGGTGATGAGGTGGTGGGCGTCCAGTGCGGCCAACGCCGCCTGCATCGCCCACGCCGCGCACGGTGAGCCGACGTACGGCCGGGCGTGCACCAGGACGGCCTCGAGCTCCGCGAGCGTGGCGCCGTTGTAGATGGCGCCGGGCACGTGGTAGGCCAGCTCGAACTGGTTGCCGACGTTGCCGACGCCGATCATGAGGCTGACGTTGAAGAGGCTGCGGGTGCGGAGATCGATGACATCCGTGCGATCCCACATGTCGCAGTAGGAGTCCTCCATCGACATGAGGGCCGTGTCGCCCGAGAACATGTCCGGGGGGATGTCCCCGCCGTGCAGCCCGGTCGGGGAGCCCGGCAGCATCCGCTGGATGTTCTTGATCCCGATGGCGCGCTTCTCGCTGCCCGTGCGCTCGCGCCTCGCCAATCCCGTGATCGTGTCGTCGGTGGTCATGCCGTGTCCCCTCTCGTCGGTCGCCGGGCGCGACCCCTTCCCGTGATCGGTCGCGCTGTGGTCAGTAGCTGGCGGGAACGAGGGCGCAGATGTCCTCGCCCGCGTACGTTTTCCCGGGCAGGGCGGTGTCCCAGTAGTCGTGCCAGCGGGCGATCGTGTCGTCGCGCAGCGCGAACGCGCCCATGACCGGCGCCCCCCTGGACTCCGGTCGGTGTCCGGATCATGTCGAGTCGTTCGGTCATCACGACATCTTTCTGTGCCCCTGCCGCCCGACATACAGGCTGCATGTCGGGCGGTACTTCTCGTATGTGGGGGGGCCAAGCTCGAGTCAGGCGGCACGTCATCTCACGACGGGGGACGAGCGTCATCGTCAGTGCCGACGCTCCGACCGAGGTCCGGCGTAGAGGCTGCGGCGAACCGCGGAGCTCCTCAGAGCACCGGGTCGCCCTCCCGGACGAACGTCACGCGCTGGTTCACCCTGTGCTCCGTGTAGTCGGCGAGGCCGTAGTGCTGGATGGTGAAGTTGTCCCAGACCGCGACGTCGTTCGGCGACCAGTTGTGCGTCACGTAGAACTCCGGCATCCGGATCCAGTTGTAGAGGAAGCCGAGGATGGCTTCGCTCTCGTAGCGGTGCAGATCCTCGATGTAGGTGGTGTAGGTCTCGTTCACGTAGAGCGACCGTTCGCCGGTGATCGGATGCTCCCTGACGATGGGCCAGCGGCGCGGCGGGTTCTCGCTGATCTTCCTGAAGTACGCCTGCTGATCGACGTTCGTGTTCAGGTATATCGGCTGCTTGTGCCCGGTGAAGTCCCAGTGGTGGACGGCGATCAGGCCCTCGAGGTACCGCTTCATGTTGTCGGACAGACAGCGATAGGCCTTCGACGTGCACGCCCACGACGTGTTCCCGCCGACGGGCGGGCACTCCTGGATCTGGATGATGGTGCCGAGCGAGGGTCCTTCGTTCGTCGTGTTGTCGGCGTGCCACAGGTTCGTCACCGGCGGCCGGGCGGCGTCGGTCGTGATGAGATCCACCTGCGCGGTCAGCTTCTCGGTGTGGCGGCTCCCGAGGTCCGGGGTGCCGAAGATGCGGGCCACGTCCATGTGCTCGTCCGCGGTGAACGTCTTCTGGCCCGTGAAGATCACGACGCCGTACGCCGTCCACGCATCGCGCAGCAGCGCCCGCGTGTCGTCGGAGAGATCTGCCGTCAGGTCGACGCCGTCGATCCGAGCGCCGAAGTTCGGCATGAGCTGCTTGACCTGGAGCGGCGCGAACCGCTCCGGGAGGAGCGCGTCGTCGATCTTCTCTACGAAGTGGCTACCCATCTTGCTCTCCAGTCGCTCAGGTTCGGGCGAGCGGCGGCCGCAGGTCGCCGGGAATCCCGTGCTGTTGTCGATCACCGTCGAGGTCGGGCGAGGGCCCGGCTCCGAGACTCCCACCATACATCTTGTATGCCGACGATACGTACTGCGTGTCGGGGGCGTCAAGATCGGTCCGCCGTCGGGCGACCGGGAGCACCCGGCGGTGCGCCGCTCAGACGAGCACCGGCGTCGGGAGCTTCGCGACGTCGAAGCCGTAGAGCCGGCAGGCGGTGCGAACGAGGATGTCCTGGACCATGTCGTCGGGGAAGTCCTCGAGGAGCGATACCGCGAACGGCCGTGAGTTCGGGAACACGCAGTCGAGGTGCGGGTAGTCCGAGGACCACATGAAATGATCGGGGCCGATCGTCTCGGCTGCGAAGCGCAGGTTCTCCTTCTCGAACTGCGCGCCCGAGCGACGCCTGCAGCTCACCGACCACCGCGGTCACGTAGATCACCAGGTGCATGGCGTCGCGCTTGCCGGTCGAGGGCAGGAAGCCGCCCTTTGCCCTTGCGCCCGGTCAGGATGTGCACGTGGAGTGGCAGGCCGAGCTCCTCCGCCTTTGCCCACACCGGGTTGTAGAGGTCGAGCGATTACGGCGCCAGGTCCTCGGGCGCGCTGGTGATGGCAGCGCCGCACAGACCGAGCCCGGCGATCCGGTCCAGCTGCTGCACGGCGAGGCCAATGTCGCCGAGATCGCAGACGCCGAGGCCTTTCGTCCGGTGTGGGGCGTAGCGGCAGTACTCGCCAGCCCACTCGTTGAAGACGTTGAAGCGCTCGCGCCGGAGGTCGTCGTCGTCGACGCTGAAGAGGAACATGCCCCACGACGGGTACAGCACCTCGGCCGAGATGCCGTCGAGGTCCTGCTCCTTCAGCCGCTCGGCCGGGCCCACACGCTCTTCGGCGCGCCGTCATGTCCGAGCCGATTGGCCTCCTCGCGCGTGCGGCCGGCGCCGGCCACGCCCCCGATGTAGGCCACCTCGGACGGCGCCGCAGGTGCCGCTCGAACGATCGGGGTACCGACATGTCCTACGACCTGGTCGTGCGCAACGGTCGCGTCGTGGACGGGACGGGCCGCGAGGCGCATCGCGCCGACGTCGGCATCAGCGGTGACGCATAGCCCATATCGGCCAGATCAGCGAGCGGGCGGCGCGGACGATCGACGCCGATGGCCATGCCGTCACGCCGGGCTTCATGGACAGTCACACGCATCTCGACGCGCAGGTCATCTGGGATCCGCTCGGCACCAGCTCGTGACGTGGACGACGATCGGTGAGTACATCGAGGCGTTGAGCCGGATCCCGACGGGGATCAACGACGCCACGAACGGCGGTCATTCGGCGTTGCGCATCTGGGCCATGGGGGAGCGGGCGTTCGAGCACGCCGCCGCCGACGAGATCAGCGTCATGGGACGCACGCTCGAGGAGGGCGTGCGCGCCGGACGCATCGGACTGACCGCAGCGACAACTTCCTCTCCCAGCACATGATCTCGCATCCGTTCGAGCACTTGGTCGCCCTGCTCCACCTCATCTGTGGAGGCGTGCCCGACCGCCATCCCAACCTCCGCGTCCTCTTCCTCGAGCCCGGCTGTGGCTGGTTGCCGTTCTGGCTGGAACGGATGGAGCACCACCATGACGAGTGGGGGTTCCTGAGCGTTCCGCTCAGCATGCGCCCGACCGACTTCTTCACGCGGCAGTGCTCCGTGTAGGCTCATGTCGAGGAGACCGCGGCGTGCGCGGCCACGGTCGTTTGCCTTGGCGCGGATAATCACGGACGGCCAGGAGCTGCAGATCGTGGGCGGTAACGCGGTCCGGTCGTACAAGCTCCCGGACCCTGAGGAACGGAGCACCCAATGAACCAGGTCCTCACCAGCACCGGCAACGTGCTCGCCGACGCGGCCCAAGCCGCGGCCGCTGCGACGTTCGCTCCGTCGCGGGTTCCTCAGGTCGAGGCTCGGCCCGAGCGGCGAGCCCGCCGCTACACCGTCATCTCGGTCGACGACCACCTCGTCGAGCCGCCCGACCTCTTCGAAGGTCGCCTGCCAGCCAAGTTCCGCGATCGGGAGCCGCGCGTGGTGGAAGCCGACGACGGCAGTCATGTCTGGGTGCTCGACGGCACGGTGCTCTCCCAGATCGCGATCAACGCCGTCGCCGGCCAGCAGAAGGACGAGGCCTTCGTCGAGCCGACGCGCTTCGACATGGTGCGTCCAGGCGCCTACGACGTCCACCAGCGCGTCGCCGACATGGACACCGACGGGCTCTACGCCTCGCTCAACTTCCCGTCGCTGGTCGGCTTCGCCGGCGTCCGGCTGCAGGGTCTGCCCGACCAGGAGTTCGCCTTGGCCACGGTCCGCGCCTGGAACGACTGGCACATCGAGGAGTGGTGCGGCCCGTACCCCGACCGACTGATCCCGTGCCAGATCCCGTGGCTGAACGATGCGGAGCTGGCGGCCGACGAGATCCGGCGCAACGCCGACCGAGGCTTCAAGGCGGTCACGTTCCCGGAGCTGCCGGGCAAGCTCGGCTTCGAGCAACTCTCGTCCGGGTTCTGGGACCCGTTCTGGAAGGCGTGCGAGGAGACGGACACGGTCATCTGTGTGCACACCGGCTCGTCCGGGCTGCCTGCGCTGTCCGAAGGCACCGACTCGGTCGGTGCGATCTTCGGCGCCGGCTACGCCATGTTGACGACGTTGGAGTGGCTGTTCGCCCGCATGGCGTTGCGCTTCCCAGGCCTGAAGATCTGCATGAGCGAAGGCGGCATCGGCTGGGTCGCAGGGGTCCTCGACCGGCTGGATCACTCCGAGAACTATCGGGACGCCCAGATCCGATGGGAGGGCGCGGTGCGGCCGGCCGACGTCTTCCGACGGAACTTCTGGTTCTGCACCCTCAACGACCCCTCCGCCATGCCGCAGCGGTACCGCATCGGTCTCGACCGGATCATGTTCGAGGTCGACTATCCGCACGCCGACACGAGCTGGCCCGACACCCAGGCCCGCATCCACTCGCTGATCGGCGAGCTGCCGGAGGACGAGGCCAACATGATCGCCTGGCGCAACGCGGCCGAGCTGTTCCGCCACCCCGTGCCCGCGGCCGTGCAGGCCGACCCCAACACCTTCGGTCGGTAGGACGGCCCGTCCGCGGCCGTGGCCGGCCGAACAGCTGTGAGCGCCGGAGCGCGCCGGGCTACTCGATGATCGAGATGGCGCGTTCGGGGCACGCCGCCGCGCCCTCGCGGGCCCGTTGCTCGAGGCCGGCAGGCACGTCCAGCTCTCCGATCGAGCAGTACCCGTTGCTGTCGAGCTCGTAGAGCTCCGGCGCGACGGCGTTGCAACGAGCGTGGCCCGAGCAGAGGCCTGAGTCGACGACGATCTTCACGTTCGGTCCTTCCGGTCAGGGTTGAGCCGCAGCGGCAGACCGGGCATGCCGATCTGCGTGCGATGTACTCGGGCACCGACGCGCCGTCGGGCACCTCGTAGTCGGGGATCCGCTCGTGCCACTCCTCGAGCGCGATGCGCAACTCCCGCCGGGCCAGGTGGGACCCCAGGCAGCGGTGCGGTCCGGCGCCGAAGGCGATGTGGTTGGTCGGCTGGCGGTCGATGATGACAGTGTCGGCGTCGACGAACTCGCGCGGGTCGCGGGGTGGCCGCGGCGAGCGGCAGGAACACCATCTCGCCCTTCTTGATCGGGCAGCCGTGGTGCTCGAAGTCCGTCGTGGCCTTCCGGCTCGGCGTCACGATGGCGTAGTCGCGCAGGAACTCCTCGATGGCGGCCGCGCCGCGCCTCGCTCGGCGGCCTGGCGTCCCTCGTCGCCATCGGTCAGTCGGACGAGCCGCTGGCCCGTGAACTGGTGCTGGTCGACGTGACGCCCACCATCGAGACGGATGGAGCGCGACAGATCCGGGGACTTCATGATGGCAGGACAGCAGGGATTCCCGTCGCTCGAAGCAGCCGCGGATGCCGTGGCCGCGTTCGCGCCGAACCGCCCGCGACCGAAGGACGTGTCCGGCTTGCGGAAGAACCTGCGCTGGCATCACGGCCGCTGGTACTGGCACTGGGATCCGCAGTTCATCGCCGGTCTGGACGGCATCGACGGCCAGCAGGGCCTCATCGACCATGATCGCCTGGCGGCCGCGGCCGAGAGGCTGACGGTGCCGACGTTGCTGGTGCGGGGGCGGATGAGCGAGATCGTCAGCCAGGCCGGCGTCGACGAGTTGCGGCGACGGGTGCCGCATCTCGAGGTGTTCGATGTCGCCGGCGCTGGTCACATCGTGGCCGGCGATCGCAACGATGCCTTCAACGGCGAGGTGGTCAGCTTCATCGACCGCATCGGGCCGTCCGCCTGACGGGAGAAGGCCAATACTAACAGTCGATTGACAAATGCGCCTAGACTGCTACGATGGCACGGAGTTCCTGGGGAGGAACCGCAGCCGGCGCGACTGCGCCGCACGACTCGAGGAGGTCCACATGGCTGACATCGGTGACCAGATCATCATCTCCGGCGACTCGCACTTCGCCGAGCCGCCCGATCTCTTCGAGACCCGGCTGCCGGCTCGCCTGCGAGATCGGGCTCCGCGCGTCGTCAGCGCCTCGCTCCCCGACGGCCGTGAGGGTGAGTTCTTCATGGTCGAGAACCTCGAGCCGGCCGGGGTCGCCGGTGTCCTGGGCGCCGGCTCGGCCGACATCCGCGAGGCGAACAAGCTCGGGTACGCCGCCGCGCCGAAGAGCGTCTGGGATCCGGCCGAGCGCATCAAGGAGCAGGACCTCGACACCATCTCGGCTGAGGTCCTCTACTCGTCCTGGGGCATGTTCCTCTTCAGCTTGGACGACGACGATCTGCGAGCCGAGTGCTTCACGGCGTTCAATGGCTGGGCGAGCGAGTACTGCTCCCACGATCCGAACCGCCTGAAGGGTCTCGGGTTGTGCGACGTCACGGACCCTGCGACCGCCGTCCGTCACCTCGAGCAGATCAAGCGGACCGGTCTCAGCGGTGCCCTCGTCACCGGCTCCCCGGAGGACGAGCGGCCCTACTTCATCGACGACTACGAGCCGGTCTGGGCCGCCGCGGCCGACCTCGATGTGCCATTGAGCATGCACATCCTCACCGGGGCCAAGGGCAAGGGCGGCATCAAGCACGCGAGGATGCAGCCGAACGGCAAGCCCAGCCCAGCCGCACTCGTCCACTACGTCACGAACGTGCTCGGCGAGCTCCAGGCGTCGCTCGGCCACATGATCGCGTCCGGCGTCTTCGACCGGTATCCCACGCTCAAGCTGATCATGGCCGAGACCGACGTCGGCTGGCAGCCCCACTTCATCTACCGGATGGACCACTTCCTCGACACCGGGCACGGCCAGTACCTGACCCAGCAGCGCCGCACCGGGGAGTACTTCGCCGACAACATCTTCTCCACCGCGCAGTTCGAGACGACTGGATTCCAGTTCGCGGTCGAGCAGCTCGGCGCGGACCACTTCATGTGGTCGACCGACTACCCGCACTACGACTGCCGCTACCCGAACGACCGGGCGTTCGTCGGCAAGATCCTCGCCGGCGGGTTCAAGGACGACGACGTGGCCATGATCCTCCGGGGCACTGCTGCCGCGCTCTATGGCATCGATGTCGCGGCGCTGCCGGTGCCCGCGACGGTGTGATCGGCATCACGACCGGTGCAGGCCGGGTAGCGCGATGCGCTACCCGGTCTCGCGATCAGGGGCGGACGGATCGCCGCCGGGCTCCGGCGGGCCATGCCGGTAGTGGACCGGGCCGTCTCGCTGAGGCGAGGATCGAGGCATGAACGGACAGTCCCCGGTCGCGAACCCAGCCGGTCTGCGCGAACGGAAGAAGCGTCAGACCGAGCATCGCCTCGCCGAGGCCGCTCTGCGGTTGTTCGCGTCCCAGGGGTACGACGAGACGACGATCGAGCAGATCGCGGAGGCCGCAGACGTGTCGCCGCGGACATTCTTCCGCTACTTCCCGTCCAAGGAGGAGCTGCTCTTCAGCTTCCCGAACCGGGAGCGGCCGTTGTTCTTCATCTCGGAGGAGCGCTTCAAGGCCGCGATCCTGCGGCTGCTGATCGAGTCGGACGACGTCGGTGACGTGCCGGCGCTGGGCCTGGCGCTCCAGTCGTTGGCGCCGGACATCGAGAGCTACCGCGATCAGATCGCCATGCTCCGAACGGCATGCCAGAGCTCGGCGGCGCTGCGGGGACGACAAGGGGATGCCGGTCGCGAGCTCGAGCGGTGGGTCGCCGGCGTGCTCGCTCAACGCCATGGCGTCTACGACGACGCCTGCGAGACCCGCGCCGCCGTCGCGATGACGCTGTATCGGACCGCAATTGCTCGCTGGGTCGAGACCGACGAGCCCCAGCCGCTCGCCAGCTACATCGAGCAGGCGTTCGCCGAGCTGCTCGGCGCGCCGCAGCAACGCCAGACGATCACCCGGGCTGGATAGGGTTCCGACGCGACGGCCCTCGTCGAGCCGCCGTCCCGTGAACCGACGACAGGGGAGGCTGATGGACTCGCTGGACCTCGAGGGGCGTGTCGTCGTCGTGACGGGTGGTGGTCGTGGCATCGGACGTGCCATCGCACTCGGGGTGGCGGCCGCCGGTGGCAGCGTCGTCGTCGTCGATCCGGGCGGCACGCTTCGCGGCGCCGACGAGGATCGAGATGTCGCCGCTCACGTCGTCGCCGAGATCCTGGACAACGGGGGAGCCGCCGTCGGTCTGGCTGAGGGTGTCGGGCCGATGGCGGTGGCAGAGCGAGCCGTGCAGCTGGCCCTGGACACGTGGCAGCGCTTGGACGGGGCGGTCTGCTCGGCCGGCATCCTGAGACACGGGCCCTTTCACACGCTCACCGAAGCAGACTTCGACGCGGTCATCGAGACGCATCTCAAAGGGCACTTCACGATCTTCCAGGCGGCCTTCAACGTCTTCCTCCGCCAGCGATCCGGGGGTTCCCTGGTTGCCATCGCGTCGGGGTATCTCCAAGGAGATCCCTTGCGTTCGAGCTATCGGGCGGCGAAGGCCGGCGTTGTGGCTCTGACGAAGAGCGTGGCGCTGGCCGGCACCCCTCACAGCATCCGGGCGAACGCCATCGCACCTCGAGCGAACACCCGCATGACCGAGGCATCGGACCTCCACTTCGAATCCGATCCGGCGGACATCGCGCCGGCCGCGGTCTACCTGCTCTCCGAGAGAAGCCGGCAGATCACGGGGGAGGTCCTGAGCGTCAGCGGCACGACCGTCGGGAGTTGGCACGACCCCCGACCGGCCCGCACCGCCCGACATTGGCAGCGCTGGAGGCAGGACGACCTCGATGGCGTCATGCCTTGGTTGCTCGAGCGCGAGCCGGATGAGGTGACACCTCCGCTCGGTGCCGCGCATCGTCCGACCGCCGAGGGGCGCTGAGCCGCGCGTCGCGGGTTCGACACCTGCCGCAACGCTCTCGAGAAGGATGGA
>JBEVOM010000116.1:0-24213 GCA_040507575.1 Ilumatobacteraceae bacterium | reverse complement strand
GGTTGAGGCGCGTGCCGATGTGCGACGTATCGAGCACGATGCCGTCGTGGGCCCCAAGCGTCGCGACATCCGTGATCAGGTCGCCACCGTGGATGCTGCCGTTCGACGAGTCGATGGTGATCGGTCCACCGGCCGAGAGCGTGCCGAAGTCCAGGTTGCGGCCGAGGCTGAGGTCGAGCGTGCCGTTGTTGTGGCCACTGCCCAGGCGCATGTCGCGCCCTGCAGCCAGCGATACGTTGCCGGAGACGTCATAGGCGCCGACGCCGAGGTCCCGACCCGCGGTGCCCTGCAGGTCGCCCTGCAGGACGTTCACGGTACCGAGCTGCATATCGTTACCAGCCGAAACGACCGTCCCCGTCCGGGACGTCGCCGTGCCGATCACGATGTCGTGGCCAGCGTCGACCGCGGTCTTCGTGCCCGAGGAGAGCACCCCCACGCGCACGTCGTTGCCCGAGTCGAGCGTGACGTCGAGACCCGCCATCAGCGCATCCGCGACGATGTCGCCCGGTGCGTCGGCGTGCAGGTGGTCGACGGCATTCGCCGTGCCGCCCATATGCCGTTCGCCGGCACCGGGTACCTGTGGCCGGACGCCGAGGGCATCACGTCGAACCTCGTGCTGCTGGCCACCAGCGCGGCCACCGAGCTGGCCGGGCACCACTTGTCGATGGGTGACGTCGACGGCGTGTTCTGGGCGACCGGGCAGGGGCTCAAGGTGCTCCCCGGCCACGAGGAGCTCATCGCCATGCGGATGCGGGCCCACGCCCGGGCCGGTGACCTGTCCGGTGTCCGGCTGGAGTGGGAGTCCTACGAGCGGGTGCTCACCGCCGACCCCTGGAGCGATGGTGAGCCGGCACCGAAGCTCCTGCTGCTGCGCCGGGAGCTGCTCGGCAGCACAGCGTGACAGGGGCGGCCCACCGGCGCTCGCCGGCGCGCCGAACGCGGCCTCAGACCTCGACGGCGTCGGATCCTGGGTCCGACAAGCGCCACGGGCCGAGATGTACGAGATCGCCGACGAGTCGATCGACCTCCTGGAACATGGCCCGCATCGCCCGTTCGCCCCGGTGATACGGGTCCTGGACGTCGTCGGCCGGGTCGGGTCGCAGCAGGTCGGCGGCGCGGCGACCGGCCGTGACCGAGTCCAGCCAACCGGCGACGTCACCCGCCGGCGCGCTGACCGCGAGGGAGCGGCGCACGATCTCCTTCAACGTGAACGTGCGCGGCCAGGCTGCTGGTGAGATGCCGGCCACGGCGCGCAGGTGGTCGCGCGACATCGTGATCACGAGGTCGGCTCCGTCCTCGCGAACGATCGACTCGTCGAGCCGTCGGGAGCGGTGAGCGTCGAGATCGAGCTCGTACTCGGCGGCGACCTTCGTCGTATCCGGGTCGACCGGATCGAGGCCCCCGGCGATGCCGGCCGACGTGACGACCCATGGTTGCCCGTCGAGATCGACCAGTCCGTCGAGACGTCGAGTGAGCATCTGCTCGACGACGGGGGATCGGCACACGTTCGCCGTGCAGACGACGAGCGCCCGGCGGGTCATCGCGGCGATCGTAGACACCCGCGCGCCGCTGCGGCCGTCGACCAGCTTGGCGCCGGCCAACCATGGCGGTGGCCAACCATGACGACGGCGGACGCCGACCCGCGGTCCTCGTCTGCTCGGCGTGCGGGCGGGCCGCCGAGCGTTCAAGGACCACTGCCTCCGGGTTGAAGCCGCGGTGGAGCGGGCGGATCCACCGCGACCTCGGTCCGTCGACCGTCGACATCTCGCCGTCGTCGTACGGTGGTCCGCATCACGGGCTCTCGCCCGATCCGCTGTTCCGCCGTATGCCTCGTAGTTCACCATTTCGTCGTCCGCGCCGCGTCCCATGCCGTGAAACTTGAAGGTGGCCACGATCTCGTCGACACGACGGCCGGTGCCGTCACACCCAGGTGATCTCGTGCACCTGTCCGTCAGCACCGCGCCACGCGACGTGCGGACTGTTCGGTCCGACCAGCGATGTCGCCACGGGCCGATCCACCGCGAGGGGCGCGAGCGCCTCGACGTCAGGTCGACATCGGCCGGAATGCCGCCACCTGGCGTCCACCACAGGTCGTGGACGTGACCGTCTGCTGTTCGGTGCACCACGTGCTTGGTGTCGGTACCGGCGCAGTAGTACGTCGCCGGGTCGCTGTCGGCGCGGGTGAGCCGGCCACGGCGGTGCCGCCCGGCACGTCGAACGGGATGGCGATCCGGACGCCCGGTCCGTCGATGGGCACGGCCGTCACCGCCGGCCCGTCGACGCCGGAGCGACCGCGGCTGCCGTTGCGACCGCCGCCAGCTCGCAGTCGGCCGTTCGCAGCCGATCGGCCAGGGTGTGCAGCAGGTGGCGGGTCACGCTCGGAACCGTGACCAGCAGACCGGCGAATTCCTGGCGTGTGCAGCTGTGCACCACGAGATCGGTCTCGGCGGTCACGGTCGCGGTGCGCGGGCAGTGGTCGAGCAGCGCGATCTCGCCGACGACGTCACCGGCGCCGAGCCGGGCGACGACTCGTTCGCCGACCTGCACCACGGCGGTGCCATCGGCGATGACGAGGAACGTGCGGCCCACCGTGCCCTCGTGCATCACGACCTCCCCGGCCGCGATCCGTTGCTCGGTCAGCGTCCTGGCCAGCACGGCCAGTTCGCGGCGGCTGCACCTGGCGAACGGCCGGACGGCCCCCAGGCGTTCGATCGTCGGATCGTTGCGCTTCATCTCGTCTCCTCCTCGCGGTCCCCCGACGAGGATGAGCCTGATCGGCGCCTGGCGCAGCGGACGCCTGCGCCGCCGGGCTGCGCATTCGTGCTCAGGCGGCGGTGCTCACGTCACCGCAGCGCGGGCGACGACCGCGTCGACGTCGAGCACGGTGATCGCCCGCGACGACGTCGCCACCCAGCCCAGCCGGCGCAGCGCATGCAGGGCCTTCACGACCGCCTCGCGGGACAGTCCGGCCCACGCCGCGATGTCGCCCTGGGTCAGCGGGGCATCGATGCGCACGGCGCTCGTCGCTTCGCCAGGGACCGGGTGGCCGTAGCGATCCATCAGCTCGACGAGCCGGCGGCACACGCGACCGACGGCGTCCAGGGCCCCGTACTCGACCTGACGGCGCGATGCGTCCCTGATGCGCGTCGCCATGCACCGCAGCAGCGTGAGCGCGATGACGGGGTGCTGCCCGAGGAAGTCCATGAACGTCGCCGCCGGGATGGCGACGATCTCCGTCGTGGTCAGTGCGGTGACCGTCGCCGAGCGGGTGCGCCCGTCGACCGCCGACACCTCGCCGACGATCGCGCCGGGGCCGAGGACGTCCAGCACGACCTCGCGCCCGTCGACGACGGTCGACACCTTGAGGTCGCCGCGCCGCACCAGGATCACGTCGTGGGGCACGTCGCCCTCGAAGAACAGGATCGACTGGGGCGGATGGGTGCGCCGGCGGCCCAGCTGCACGAGGCGTTCGACGTGGTCGGCGTCGAGCTGGTCGAGGAAGTCGTGCTCGCTCATGCTGCGGCTCCGGCGACCTGCACGAGGCCGTCGCGGACGGCGACCTCGAGCCCGCCGAGCGATCGGGCGTCGCCGGTCGTGAAGGCCCGCCGGGCGAGGTCGATGAAGTCCATCATCGACAGGTACGGCGCCACCGGCGACACGGTGAGCTGGGCGAGCGGTCGTTCGACGGCCGGATGTCCGAGACGGTGCAGCAGCTCGGCGGCGTAGAACAGCGGGATCAGGTCGACGAACGAGCGCCGGAGCGGGCTGCCGTCCAGCTGGGCCAGCAGGCCCCGCGCCGCGACCTGCGGGTCGAGTCGGGCGAGCAGGCGTGACGCACTGCCCGGCAACGTGAGTCGCGTCAGCGCCGGGACGTGCGGGATGTCGTCGAGGGCCAGGCTGACGAGTTCCAGCGACCGCTCCGGTTCGCGGTCGGCGAGTCCCCATGCCGCGCCGAGCCGGCACGTCACGCGATGGATCGCGACGTCGGAGCGTCCGGCGATCTCCAGCGCGCGCGGGATCAGCCCGTGTGGGTCGTCGGTGGCGTCGGTGAGGCTGAAGCGGTCGAGCACGGCGATCCCGACGAACATGTCCCGGGTGCCTCGGGCGTAGCGCTCGTCGAGGGAGGACTCGACGCAGATGTCGACCGATGTCTCGAAGTCGCCGCGCCAGGCCGACGACATCCATCGCATCAGGCCGCCGACGCCAGTCGGTGCGCGGTCGTCGGCGGCCTGCACCTCGTTGGCCCATGACTGCAGCTGGACGATGTCGGCGGCGCCCGACGATGACACGATGAGGGCGCTGAGGACGGCTCGGCGGTGGAACACGTCGTCCCGGCACGCCTCGAGCAGCGGCCGGACGACGTCGACGAGATCGTGGCGACCGAGGAGGAAGTAGTCGACCGGTGGCCCGCACAGTCGGGCCGCGAGCTCACCGGAGCCGATGCGCGCGGCGTGCACGACGGCCTCCCGCCAGTTGTCCGCCTCCCGTTCCAGCCGCAGCGTGCTGCGCTCGACAGCGGCGTTGCAGCAGTCGGCGAACGGCAGGTCGGTGATCGTCGTGACCCACTCGGCGTGGGATGCCGATGCCGCGAGCCGGTCGCCGCGCTCGTCGAGCTGCTCGAGTGCGAACGCCCTGACGGTCTCGAGCATGCGGTACCGCACGCCGCTGGGGTGCGGCTCCGCGACGAGCATGTTCTTGTCGACGAGCGAGACGAGGTGATCGGTCGCGGCCGGGTCGGCGATGCCGAGCGATCCGGCGACGTGGCGGACGGCGTCGATCTCCATCCCCGACCGGAACACGGCGAGGTGGACGAACAGCTGCTGCTCGGCGTCGTCGAGCAGCCGATACGACCAGTCGATCGTCGCCCGCATCGTGCCGTGGCGGTCGTCGCCGCGCTTGCGGGCGGCGTCGAGCAGCGCGAAGCGGTCGTCGAGCGCTCCGAGGATCGTCGAGACGCCGAGCGTCGCCGTGCGGGCGGCGGCCAGCTCGATCGCCAGCGGGATGCCATCGAGTCGCCGGCACAGCACGGCGATCGAGCGGCGCTCGACCCGGTCGAGGTCGGCGCCGGCGGCCGCCGCCCGCTGGTGGAACAGCTCGATGGACGTCGCCGGGTCGAGCGGTCGAACCGGCAGGACGCGCTCGCCGTCGATGCCGAGGCGTTCGCGGCTCGTGGCCAGGACGGACAGCGTCGAGCACGCCGCGGTGAGCGTCTCGATCGCGACCGCGACGGCGTCCAGGACGTGCTCGCAGTTGTCGATGACGAGCAGCGTGGGCGCCCCCGCCAACAACGTCGCGGCGGCCGCCAAGGGATCGGGTACGGCCGCCGCGCCGATCGTGAGCGCGATGACATCGGCGACGTCGTCGGGATCGCTGACGTTCGCCAGCTCGACGAACCACACGTCACCGCGCTCGGCGAGGAGGTCGGCCGCGGCGTGGATGGCCAAGCGCGTCTTGCCGACGCCGCCGGTGCCCGTGAGCGTCACGACCCGGTGTCGATGGACGGTCGACACGACCCGCTGCACGTCGAGCTCGCGCCCGATCAGCGAGGACCGCTGCGCCGGGAGGTTGTTGGCGTAGCTGTCGACGCCCCGGACGGCGGGAAACGCGTCGCGCAGCTCGGGATGGGCGACCTGCCACATCCGCTCGGGCTCGGCCAGGTCGCGCAGGCGGTGGGTTCCGACGTCGACGAGGCCGACGGGGCTCGGGCCGGAGCGCAGGAGCGCCGCGGAGACGTCCGACAGGAGGATCTGGCCGCCGTGACCCGCCGCCATGATCCGGGCGGCGCGGTTCAGGGCCCGGCCGCGGAGATCGGCGCCGGCCCGCTCGACGTCGCCGGTGTGGATGCCCATGCGGACGCTGAGCCCGGTGGACGCCATCTGCCGCTGACCGGCGATCGCCGCCTGGACGGCGCCGTCGACCGACGTGAACGCAGCTGCGACACCGTCGCCCATCGTGGCGAAGATCGTCCCCCCGGCGGCATCGATGGCGGCCCGCAGGACGTCGAAGTGAGCCTCGACGCGCTGGTACATGCCCGCCGATTCCTCCCATTGCCGGGTCGATGCCTCGATGTCGGTGAAGAGCAGCGTCGTGGTCGCGCTCGGACCCCGCGGGGTGCACGACGGATGTGACATCGATCAACGCTCCGAGGGTCGGCGACGGGGCTGCGGGCGGCGGCAGGACACGCGCGGCACCCCCTCGCGGTCTAGAACATTAGAGTTGTACTCCAAGAAGTTCCGGCGGGTCAACGGGATTGGCCCCCGGCCAGGAGTGATGAGCGACACACGGGCACGGCCCGACGACATGGCCGACGGACGCCGACAGCGGTCGGCACGGACGCGACTGCGGATCATCGACGCGGCCGGCGACCTGTTCGTTCAGCACGGCTACGTGGCGACGACGATGGATGCGGTCGCAGCCGGCGCCGGCGTCGCCGTGCAAACGGTGTACCACGTGTTCGGGACGAAGCAGCGGCTGCTCGCGGCGGTGCTCGACGCGACCATCGCCGGTGATTCCGAGCCCGTGCCGGTGATCGGTCGGGACTGGGTCCGCCAGCTCGGCGGCCAACCGGCCGCCGCGGCGGCCGTGGCCGAGCTCGTGCGCGGGGGGGTGGCCATCGTGCACCGGGTGACGCCGATGTACGAGGTGGTGCACTGCGCGGCGTCGGACCCCGAGATCGGTGCGCTCCTCGCCGACAACCGCCGGCACCGCTACGACGACCAGCACCGGCTCGTGGAGCTGCTGGCCGTGGCCGGGCACCTCGATCACCGCTGCGACGTCGAGACGGCGACCGACATCGTGTACGGCGTGTTGAACGAGGAGGTCTACCGCCTCCTCACCGTGGACCGGGGATGGTCTCGGGAGCGCTTCGAACGGTGGGCGACGACGGTGCTGGCGCGCCAGCTGCTCGAACCCGGCTGAGCGGCGCGGCCGGCGCGTCTGCTCAGACGGCCTTCAGCGCCTCGCGGGCGGCCACCGCGACCGGATCCCACACCGACGAGAACGGCGGGGCGTAGGCGAGGTCGAGGTCGGCGACGTCGGCAACCGTCATTCCGGCGGTGATCGCCGTCACCACCGTGTCGATGCGCTTGGCCGACCCGGGTCCGCCGATGATCTGGGCCCCGAGCAGGCGGCCGGTGCCCCGCTCGGCGACCACACGGACCGTCAGCGTGGACGCGTGGGGCAGGTAACCGGCGACCGTGGTCGTGTCGATCGTCGTGGCGACAGCGTCGAGGTCGGCATCGGTCGCCTGGTCGTGGCGCAGCCCGGTGCTGGCGATCTCCAACTCGCACAGCTTCGTGATCGCCGTGCCGAGCACGCCGGGGGACCGGGCGTGGTCGCCGGCCATGTTGATCCCGGCGACCCGCCCGTGCCTGTTGGCGTACGTGCCGAGCGGCAGGTGCATCGTGGCGCCGGAGACGAGGTGCGTCGACGTCGCGCAGTCGCCGGCCGACCAGACGCCGTCGACGGTCGTGGCCTGGCGCTCGTCGACGACGATCGCGCCCTTCGGGCCGAGTGCCAGCCCGGCGGCGGCCGCCAGGTCCGAGCGGGCCTCGACGCCGATGCCGAGGATGACGAGGTCGGCCTCGATCGGGCCGTCGGACGTCAGCACGGAGCCGGGTTCGAAGCCGTCCACGGTGGCGCGGCACCGGACGTCGATGCCGTGCGCGCGCATCGCGTCCGCCACACGTGCCCCGAGGTCCGCATCGACGACACCGAGCGGTTGCTCGCCGCGTTCGACGACGGTGGCCGTGCAGCCCCGTTCGATGTAGGCCTCGGCCATCTCGAGGCCGATGTAGCCGCCGCCGACGACGACGATCCGGCGGCACCCCTCGTCGGCGAGCGACAGCAGCCCGCGGGCGTCGTCCAGCGACTGCACGCCGTGGATGAACGGCATGTCGATGCCGGGCAGGTCGGGGCGGATGGGGCGTCCGCCGGTGGCGATCAGCAGACGGTCGTAGCCGAGCCGCTTCGTCTCACCGGCATGCTCGTCGAGGTACTCGACCGTGCCTGCGGCGGTGTCGATCGACAGCGCCTCGTGATGGGTGCGGACGTCGATTCCCCGCCGGCGGTGCTCCTCGGGCGAGCGGGCGACGAGGGCGTCGACACCGCCGGCGACGAGCCCGCCGACGAGGAACGGGATGCCGCACGCCGAGTAGCTCGTGAACCGGGTGCGTTCGAGGACGATGACGTCAGCGTCGTGGCGCGCTGACCTGACCCGCGTCGCCGCCGACATCCCGGCGGCGTCGCCGCCGATGATGACCGTGCGCAGTGCCATCAGTCGGAGGCGCCGGTGAGGCGCAGGTGGCGCATGCGCCATGTGGCCACGGCAAGGGCGACGAACGAGATGACCATGAGCCGGATCAGTGCGCTGCCGCCCGACGGGACGCCTTCACGGATCAACCGGGTCGGCGGGTTGTCGAGCAGCCCGACGAACGCGGCTCGCGACTCCCACTGCGGCGAGATCTGGGCGATGCCGGTCAGCGCGGCGCCGAGCAGCCGTTCCACCAGGAACACGATGGCCAGCGACCACACCGCGGTGCGGCGGGTCAGGCAGCCGATGGCGATGAACAGCGCGACGTAGGCGACAGCCCCGGCGGCCGACGCGACGACGATCTGCGCGAGCCCGTCGCGGGCGCCGGACACGAGTGCGGCCAGCGCGCACGCCGGCACGATCGTGACGAGTGCGACGAGCGAGCCGCCCAGCCAGCGGCCGAGCACGATCTGCCACACCGGGGACGGGGTCATCCACGTGAACATGAACGTCCCGCCGCGGATCTCGGCTCCGAGGACGGCATCGCCGATGACGAGGGCGGCGATCGGCACGGCGAGCGACAGGATCCCCTCGGTCGCGACGTACGCGAACGCCCGGTCGGGCCCGGTGTCGATCGCCCGGGCGAGGAGCCCGAACAGCACGGATCCGACGCACGCTGCGATGACTGCGGCCCAGCGGCGCGGCGGGACGCAGGACTGCAGCGTGTAGACGAAGATCGCCCAGAGGCGGGGGCGCGGTCGCAGCGCGGCGGTCGGTGTCGCGCCCGACGGTTCGGGTGGTGGCGGCAGCGGGCTCGGCGTCGGTGTCGTCGGAGCGGTCATCGCACGAGCTCGCGGAACAGGCTCTCCAGTGAGTCGTCGAGGGCCCGGACCTCGAGGAGCCGCACCGAGTGGTCGCGAGCCAGGCGGGGCAGGGCAAGTGCCAGCTCGCCGGCCCGCCCGGTCTGGATGACGAGGCCGTCGCGGCCGGTGTCGAAGGTCACGCCGCCGACGGAGTCGAGGGCGACGAGCGCGGCGGCGAGCCGGCGGCCAGCGTCGGCCCGCACCAGGACGTGACGTGGTCGGTCGTCCATCGCATCGCGGATCGCCCGGTGCCCGCCGGCCGCGGCCAGGCGGCCGTGGACGAGCACGATCACCCGTTCGGCGAGCCGCTCCACCTCGTTGAGCACGTGGGAGCTGACGATCACCGTGCGGCCGCTGGCGCCGAGTTGCTTGAACAGGGTGATGAGCGAGATGCGCTGCACCGGGTCGGCGCCGTTGAGCGGCTCGTCGAGCACGAGGACGTGCGGATCGGTGACGAGCGCCGACGCGATCTTCGTGCGCTGGCGCATGCCCTTGCTGAAACCGGCGACCCGCCGGTCGGCGACGTCGAGGAGGCCGACCGTGGACAGAGCGGCGTCCGGGGCGCCGCGGTCGCTGATGCGGTGGAGGTCGGCTGTGTACCGGACGAGCTGGCGGGCGGTCAACCCGTTCGGCACGGCCTCGTCCTCCGACACCAGCGTCATGCGCTCGTGGACGCTGCGGTCGCGCCGCGGATCGCGACCGTTGATCGTGACGCGGCCCTGGTTGACGCCGATCATGCCGGTCAGCGCCCGCATCAGCGTCGTCTTGCCGGCACCGTTCGGTCCGAGCAGTCCGGTCACGCCGGGGCCGAACGAGCAGCTGAGGTCCGACAGCGCCACCTTCGGGCCGAACCACACCGAGACGTCGGCGATCTCCACCGTCGGGTCGGCGGCGAACGCCGGGTCAGTGCGCGGGGCGTCGGCGAGCGGGGGCGCGCTCATCGCTCGACCCACCGGTACCGCCACAGCAGGACGCCGGCACCGAGCAGCGTGATCACCGTGTAGGTGGCGGCGGCCAGTGCCCCGCCGCCGGCGGCACCGCCGAGCGGTGAGCGCTCCCCGATGTGGCCGAGGAACACGATGTCGCGCAGGTAGACCGGCATGGCCAGGACGTTGAGCAGCGCGCCGTAGGACCCGTTCTCCGTGCCGTCGGTGAGGATCCCGGCGGCCACCGATGTGACGAGGAACAGACCGATGATGGCGGCGCCGGCGACGATCCGACGGTCGGTGAGTGACGAGATCGCGACGCCGATGACGGCGTAGTACAGCGAGAGCACGAAGACCGCGACGGGGACCTGCCACAGCACCGACAGGTGACCGCGGAAGTACGTGAACGAGCTGTCGCTGACGAGCATGTTCCCGAGGAACAGCACGCACTGGGGGAGGAACGAGAACGCGAACAGGATGGTGAAGATCGCGCCGACCTTGGCGATGACGTAGTCCATGCCGACGAGTGGTCGGGAGAACATCACCGGGAGCACCTGCTGGCGGCGGTCGGGGCACACGACGTCGGGGGCGACGATGGCCACGAACAGGAGCAACGCCGACGAGTAGCCGACGTAGTCCCGGTAGTTCACGATCTCGACGCGATCGATGCCCTGCTCACGGGTGACGTAGCCGATGCCCACGTTGATGATGGCCGGGATCGTGACGACGCCGAGCAGGACGAACGGCGCGACCTTCTGGCGCCACGACCGCCGCAGCCCCAAGGCCCGGCGGATCGACGCCTTGTACAGCGCCAGGGTCGCCGCGGCCCGCGTGCCGCGGCGTCCCTCGTACGGCCGGTAGCCGCGGTCGTAGACCGCACCGGTCACGCTCACGAGGTCGCGGCCCGGCTCACGTGCGGCTCCTGATGTCCGCCGAGCGGTCGAGGAACACCTCGTCGAGCGACGTGAGCCGCGTCGACAGACGGTGCAGCGGGAGGCCGAGCTCGGCGATCACGTCGCGCAGCCGGTCGAGCTGTTCGTCACCCTCGATCGTGGCGTCGACCAGCCCGTCGTGGGCGGTCGCCGCGATGCCGACCTGCCCCAGCCGTTCGACGAGCGGCGACCAACCGACGCCGACGTCGACGGTCACCCGGCCGGTGCGCTCGAGCAGGGCGTCCGTGGCCCCCGACACGACGAGCGTGCCGGCGTCGATCATCAGCACGTGGTCGCAGACCTGCTGCACGTCGTCGAGCAGGTGGGTGGCCATGAGCACCGAGATGCCGAACGTGCCGAGGCGGGCGACGAGCGCCAGCATCTCCTCGCGCCCGAGCGGGTCGAGCCCGGCCGTCGGCTCGTCGAGCAGCACGAGCTCGGGGTCACCGACGAGGGCCTGGGCCAGCTTCGTGCGCTGGCGCATCCCGGTCGAGAACCCGCCGATCGGCCGGAACCGGGCCTCGTCGAGACCGACCAGATCGAGGATGTCCGACGCCCGTTGGCGGGCCGCCCTGGCTGGTAGCCCGCTCAGCTCGCCGAACGTCGACACGACGTCGGCCGCCGTCTGGTCGAGCGGGAGGCAGTCGTGCTCGGGCATGTAGCCCAGCCGCGAGCGCACGCCGATCGGGTCGCTGGCCACGTCGATCCCGACCACCTCGACGCGACCTTGAGTCGGGTGGGCCAGGCCGAGCAGGAGACGGAACAGCGTCGTCTTGCCGGCGCCGTTCGCTCCGACCAGGCCGACGAGGCCCCGGGGCACCTCGACGGTGAGGCTGTCCAGCGCGGTCACGCCGGGGTATCGCTTGGTCAGCGCGTCGAGGCGGAGCAGCGGGCCGGTTTCCACGTGTCGTCCAGTCTGCCAGACGTCGTCCCTGGTCGAGCCGCGCCGCTGTCGGCTAGCGAGACGGGATCGGCGGGGCGTGGCCGATCTGGCGCAGGTAGCCGAGCGAATCCCAGTAGTCCGTCCGGCGTCGCACCAGGCCGCCCGACACCTCGAGCACCATGACGCCCCGCACGTCCACGGGGTGGCCCTCGCTGACCGCGCGCATGTGGTACTCCACGGCGACGGTGTCGTCCTGGGCGATGATCCGCTCGACGTCGTACGTGATGCCGGGGAACGCGGCGAGGAACGTCGGGAGCCGGCGGGCGTACTCCTCGCGTCCGTCGCAGCGGGCGCCCAGTGCCGACATGTGGTCGCTGCGGAAGTCGTCGCTGACCAGCGCGGCGATGGCATCGGGGTCGTGGGTGTCGAACGCAGCCAAGAACGCCCTGGCCACCGTCGAGGCGGCGGCATCGGTCCCCGTCGTCATCGCACCGCCGCCCCCCACACCTCGTGGGCCTTGGCGTACACGCCCTGATCGTAGGAGAACTCGACCATGTTGCCGTCCGGGTCGCGCAGCATGCAGATGTACCCGATCGGGTCGGGCATCTCCCGCGGCGCCAGCGCCAGGCAGCCGGCCTGCTCGCCACGGGCGGCGATGTCGTCGATGTCGTGGTGCTCGGGAAGCTCGACGCCGAAGTGGGCGAACGGCGCGAGCACCTCCTTGGGGTGGTCGGCGTAGGGGTCGGTCGCCGGGAGGAACTGGGCGAGGACGAGCACGAACGGCTTGTCCGGCGAATCGGGCTGACCGAGCCAGGCGCCGAAGCCGAACTCGTCCTGGCGTCGATCCAGCAGACGCAACGGGGTGAACTCCTCGTACCACGCGATCGAGGCGCCGATGTCACCGACCCGCAGTGCGATGTGGGTCCAGCGGGCCGTCGGCGGACGAACGGCGTTGACCGGGTTGCCCATCGTGGCGACAGTAGCCCGACCTCGAGCCGGTCCCTCCGGGGGCCCGATCGGCCGCGGCGAACCCGAAGAGCATCCCCGCACCGGACAGGAACGGCCCTCGCAACGTGTCGTGGATCTGGACCAGACGGATGCCAGGCCGTCGGCGAACGTCAACGACGTCCGACCGTTCCCGATCACGTACATCACGGTCATCGTTCGGTGACCGTCTGCGAACTGCCGCACACGAACCTGAACTCGATCCGCCGGACCCTTCGATCGTGACACCAGTCGCCCGGCTCATCCTTCGACGCGTCCCCGAGGCGTGGAGGCATCACCGGTGAAACGATGGGAGCGCCGCACGCTCCCGGGTCGGACCAGTCAGCCGATCGGACCGACGCCGAGCCGCCGGACGGCAATTGGGATGTTGCTCATCCGCGGCTGGCCGGAGTACGGATCGTGACCGACGTCGATGTCGACGAGGCGTCCGGTGTTCGCGCCGAGCGACTGGTCGGCGGCATCGACGGCCGGGAGATCACCGAAACCGTGGGCCATCGACACGACACCGGGTCGCAGCCCGTCGTCGCGCGTCGCCACGCCGATGATCGCCGCCCGTGAGGAGCGGATCTCGATGCGGTCGCCGTCGACCACGCCGAGGCCGGCCATGTCGGCGGCGTTCATGAACGCCGGGTTGTGGCGTGGCCGGGTCGACACGTAGCCGCGCAGCATCGAGTTCTGCACGTGGAGCATCCGTCGCGCCGTGAGGCGCAGGGGGAACTCGGCGTCGTCTCCGCCACTGTCGCCATCGCCGGCGTCGATGGTGGCGGCCAGGTCGGCCAGGTCGGCCAGCATCGGGGCGGCGGCGAGGTCGAAGCGGCCGGTCCACCCGTCCTGAGACGGCAGCACCGTGATCGACTCGTCGACGAACAGCGCGCCGTGCGGGTGCTGCTTGACCTCGTCGAGCGGCACGCGGGCGTTGCGCACGAGGAGGGCGAGCACCTCGTCGCTCGTCGGGCGGGACGCCGGATCCAGCTCGACGCGCCCGATCCGCATGCGTCGGCCCATCCGGGTGGCGATCTCGTAGAGCAGCTCCCATTCCTCGATCACGTCGGCGCCGGCCGGCGGATCGACCGCCGGCGGCACGTATTGGGCGTGCGACTCGACGTATCCGAATCCCGAGCGTCCGCCGAAGTAGTCCTGCATGAGGGTCGACGACGGCACCTCCAGCAGCAGCTTCGGCGGCACGACGTAGTCGGCCAGCCGGGCGGTCGCCGTCATCGACGGGTCGACCACGACCAGCAGGTCGAGAGCCTCCAGCCCGCGGATCGTGTGCAGCTGGTCGGGCCACGCGGCGACCGGGTTGCCGCCCGCGCAGATGAGCGCGCGGACCCGCCCCTCGCCGGGCAGCAGCATCTCGTCGACCATGTCGCCGATCTGCAGGCCACCGGGCGCCCTGGTGCGGCCGGGCACCCGCAGCGGCGGCCCCGGCACATCCGTCGGGCGGGGCGGCGAGACCTGGGCCCGGTACTCGCGGCGGCGCATGAGCGCAGGCGCGGCGCGGACGACCTCGCCGGCGCGCTGCCAACGCCCGCAGATCGTGCCGAGGCACAGGATCAGGTACTCGGCGAGCGTCGCCGTGCCCGACATGTTCACTGCGGTTCCGCCCGACACGAAGCCCCGCCGGGCCTGGCCATAGGTCCGGGCCACGGCGACGAGATCGTCGGCCGGTACGTCGGCGCGTGCCGCGACGGCCGCCGGCGAGTACGGCGCGACGGCGGCGCGCAGCGCGTCGATGCCGTCGGCGTGGGCGGCGACGAACGCCTGGTCGTGCCACCCCTCCTCGAGGATCACATGCAGCAGGCCGGCCAGTACGGCGATGTCCTCCCCCGGCCGCGGCTGCAGGTGGATGTCCGCATGGTGGGCGGTCTCGGACCGCCTCGGGTCGACGACGAGCAGCTGCATCCCGGCGGCCTTGCGCTCGCGGAGCCACGTGATCGGTGAGCGCTGCGGGAACCCCATGTGGCTGACCAGGGGGTTGATGCCGACGAGGAGCCCGACGTCGGGTTCGTCGAACGACTGCGGCGGCGCCATCCACGTACCGTGCAGCGCGGCGGCCGTGGCCTTCCCCGCCTGGTCGATGGACGACGCCGAGAACGGCGGCCACGGCGATCCGAGCGCGTCCAGGAACGACGTCATCGCGGTGAACATGACGACCTGCGGCTGGACGCCGGTCGCGCCGTAGGCCATCAGGCTGCGCGGTCCGTGGGCGTCGATGATGTCCTGCAGACGGGCCGCGATCTCGTCGATCGCCTGGGTCATCGGGATCGGTTCGAAGTCGCCGCGCGCCGTTCGCTTCAACGGGTGGAGCAGGCGAGCCGGGTCGTTGTGCAGCTCAGGAAGGGTGCGGCCCTTGGGACAGAGGTACCCGTCGTAGACGGGGTTGTCGCGGTCGCCGCGCACGCGGACCGCTCGGCCGTCCTCGACGTCGACCACGATCGGGCAGCCGTTGTGGCAGATGCGACACATCTGCAGGTGCGTCGTCACGGCGTCGCGTCGATCAGCTGTACTGGTCGAGGATGGTGGACTCGGTGACCCGCTCCAGCGTGTCCTTGATCGAGATCGCCATCGTCTCGTCGACCTCGTCCACGGCCATCAGGTCGGCGACGGTGGCCCGTTGCAGCCTGGCCAGCCCCCCGAAGTGGTCGGCGATGGTGGCCGCCTGCTCGGTCGGGAGCCGATGGACCCGGTGCAGCAGGCGCAGACCCTTGGGGGCGACCTCCTGGTCGAGGTTGCGGCTGTCACCGTCGCGGTGCAGCGTCGCGGCGGCGATGCGCAGGTCCAGCACCTCGTCGTCGCTGAGCCGGGACATCTCGGCCTGGGTCTCGGTGGCCGTGCGGCCCGGCGGCAGGTAGTCGGCGACGACCAGGTCGAGCTCGTCGTCGATGTCGCCGTAGAGCTCGTCGAGCTGCAGTCGCAGCAGGCGGGCGTCGATGCCGAGCTCGATGATCATCGTCTCGATCTCGTCGCTGATCCGATGGACCATCTCGCCGCGCTGCACGACGGCGACGACGTCGCGCAGCGACACCACGTCCTCCAGCTCGACCCCGGTCAGGTTGGCGATGGCGTCGTCGAGCCGGACCTTGTAGCGCTCCAGCGTCTGCAGCGCCTGGTTCGCCCGGTCGAGCAGCCGGCTCACGTCTTGCAGCTGGTGCTTGGACCCGCCGGCGTAGATGTTGATGACGCCCATCTCCTCGCTGGCCGAGATCACCGGGACCTTCAGGGAGCGGGCGACCCGCTCGGCGGTCCGGTGGCGGGTACCGGTCTCGCTCGTCGGCACGGTGGGGTCCGGCACGAGGTGGACGTTCGCCCGCGCGATGCGGCTCCCATCCGTCGAGATGATGATCGCGCCGTCCATCTTCGCCAGCTCGGACAAGCGCTGCGGGCTGTACGGCGCGTCGACGAGGAACCCGCCCGAACAGATGGCCAGGACATCGGGGCTGTCGTCGACGACCAGCAGGGCGCCCGCCTTGGCCCGCACCACCCGGTCGATGCCGTCGCGCAGCGGCGTGCCCGGCGCGACGCGGCCGAGAGCGTTGCGCATCTCGTCGTTCGCGCCGCGATACCGGTTGCCCATCCTCGGATCCTAGAGGACGGGTCTGGGGGACGGTCCGGCCTCAGCGTCGCCGGCCCCCCATCCGCGCCGCCGCCAAGGCCTCGGCCACCGTGCCGACGCGCACCAGCTCGATCCCGGCGCAGGCCGGCGACGACGTCGGCACGAGCGCCCGCTGGAAGCCGATCCGCGCCGCCTCGGCCAACCGGCGGGCGGCGTGAGGGGCCTGGCGGACCTCGCCGCCCAGCCCGATCTCGCCCATCACGACGTCACCGGCGGCGACCGGGACCTCGGTCGCCGCGCTGGCCACGGCGAGGGCCACCCCGAGGTCGATGCCCGGGTCGACGAGGCGCACCCCACCGACGGTGGACGCGTACACGTCGTCGCGCCCGACGGCGAGCCCGGCGTGCCGCTCGAGCACGGCCAGCAGCATGGCCAGACGCCCACCGTCGAGGCCCTGGGCGTTGCGCCGTCCGGGCGTCCCAGGGGGGATGGGCACGGTCAGCGCCTGCACCTCCACCATCAGCGGTCGCCGGCCCTCCATCGCCGGGACGACGACGGATCCGGGCACCCGCTCGCGGCGGTCGGCCAGGAACAGCTTCGAGGGGTCGGGGACCCCGGCCAACCCGGTACCGGTCATCTCGAACAGGCCGAGCTCCTCGGTCGAGCCGAAGCGGTGCTTGACGGCTCGCAGCAGGCGGAGGGCGTGATGGCGCTCCCCCTCGAACGACAGCACGGTGTCGACGACGTGCTCGAGCACCCGCGGCCCGGCGAGCGCGCCGTCCTTCGTCACGTGGCCGACGAGCACGATCGCCACGCCACGGCGCTTCGCCTCGACGACCAGTTGCTGGGCGCATTCGCGGACCTGGGCCACCGATCCGGCCGACGACGACAGTCGCCGATCGGTGATCGTCTGGATGCTGTCGACCACGACGAGGCCGGGCGCCACCCTGTCGATGGCATCGATCACCCCGGCCAGGGACGTCTCGGCGGAGATCCAGAGGTCCGGCCGGCCGACGTTCAGCCGCTCGGCGCGGGCCCGGACCTGTTGCGGACTCTCCTCGGCGCTGAGGTAGAGCGTCGGGCCGGGCCACCACGCCAGCAGCTGGAGCAGCAGCGTGCTCTTGCCGATGCCGGGCTCTCCGCCGAGCAACGTCACCGAGCCCTGGACGATGCCGCCACCGAGCACCCGGTCGAGCTCGCCGATGCCCGTCGGCCGGGGCTGGGCCAGCAGGGCGTCGACGTCGTCGAGCAGCTCGACGTGGGCCGTCGCCACCGACGCGGCGACGGTGCCCGACCGGTCGGCGCCCGGCGCCGCGCCCATCAGCTCCTCGACGAGCGTGTTCCACCCGCCGCACACCGAGCACTGCCCGCTCCACTTGGCGTGGGCGGCGCCGCAGTCCTGGCAGGCGTGAACCGTCTTCGTCCTGGTCATGGGAGGATCATGACCCAGGGGTGTCACGGCGCGGCGGACGTGCCGGGCGACCGGGGTTCACAGGCGGTCGAGGCGGTCCAGGCTGCGGGAGCGCCGGCGGGCCCGGCGGCGGCGGGCCCGGGCGACCGACACGACGAACGCCGCCGCGGCGACCACCCAGGCGATCAGCAGGAGCAGCAGCACCGTCGCCACCGGTCCGGCCCACCCGCCGCCCGACGACGGCCGTTGTTCGGTGCGGGCGGTCACGCTCGCCGACGTTCCGTCCAGCGGCGCGTCCCACACCAGCGCGCCGTCGGTCTCGGCGCCGGACGTCTCGATGACGTCGCCCGGCAACTCGGCCCGCAGCGTGACCGACATCGACGATGCCGGTGTCGCCCCCGCGGCCGTCAGCTCGTCGCCGAACGGCGTGCCGCCGACCGCGCCGAGCAGGTCGGAGTCGGCGAACGAGTCGAATCCGTTCGGCAACGTGAGCTGGCCCGACAGCACGACCGTCGTCTCGTCGCCGTCCGCCGACAGCGTGCGCTCGACGCGCAGGTCGGTCATCGGCGGCCCCAGGCTGGCCAGCAGGTTCGTGGCATCCTCGGCGGACGTCACCGGATGCCGCAGCGTCACCGTCAGGCCGCCGTCGGCAGTCGCGGTCGGGCCGTCGACGACCCAACCGGAGGCGATGGCGTCGTCGGTTCGCAGGTCGTCGGCGAGGCCGGGAGCCTGCTGCACCACCTCGGCGTCGGCGACCGCCGTCACCACGACCTCCCCCGTGCCGTCGGGGCCGATCACGACGTCGACGGTGACGTCGACGCGGCACGCCGACACCACGCACAGCAGCACGAGCGAGAGCGCGACGGAGGCACGACGGACCACGACGGGACAGGATGGCGGATCCATCCACCGAAGCGGCGGCACATCGTCTCGGTGCACCAGCGATCGCGTCCCGTATCGTCCTCCGCGTGCTCCGCCCGCACGCGCGTCATGCGCTCGTCGTCGTGTTCGCGTCAGCGCTGCCGGTCGGTGCCGTGGTCGGGTGCTCTGGCGACGACGACACCTCGGCAACTGTCGCGACGGCCGTCGCCTCGACTGGTCCATCGTCGGACCTGACCTCGCCGGCATCGACCGCGCCTGCCGCGTCCGATGCACCCGCAACGACCTCGGCGGACACGTCGCCCGACACCTCGCCGACGACGCTCCCCCCGCCCCCCGACCTCGACGAGCTGGCCGCTGCGCTCCTCGGATCGCGCGACGTGGGCGTGCCCGAGACCTGGGCCATCCGTGACCTCGACCCGGCCATCATGGACGACGCGCTGACGCTCGACGCCGATCCGTTCCAGGGCTTCTTGAGCTGTGACGACGCCACCCTCCGGCCGCAGCAAGGATGGATCCAGCGGACGTTCACCGCACCCGAGCGACCGCTCGACAACGGGTTGCTGCGGATCGACCTCATCGTCGCCGTCCAGGACGCAGCCTCGTTCGACGAGAACCTGGGCGGCCTCGGATCGTGCACCACGTCCAGCGGCGACGCCGCGCTGCAGTCCTCGGAGGTCGAGATCGCGCCACTCGCGGAGAGCGGCGCCACGGTGTCTGGCATCGTGTTGGACGGTGGGGAGATCCAGCTCAGCGCCGGACCGTCGTCGGAGGTCCCGTATCCCAGCGCCTACACGGCCGTCACGACGAACGCCGACGGTCGGACCGTCACCGCCGTCGTGAGCGGGATCGACACCGGCGTGCCACTGTCCGACGCCACCCGTCGGCTCGTCGGCCAACTCCTCGCCCGCTTGTGACCGTTCGAGCGGCTGGGGTGCATTGATGTCACGTCTCGGAGACCGGATCGCCGGCGGGATCGCGGCGACGACCGTGCTGCTGGCCGCCGGGCTGGCCGGGCCGTGGCCGTCGGCCTCGGCGGACGACACGATCGTCTACGACGGCGCCGGCCCGACCGAGGCTCGCCTCGGGATCCTCGGCGACGGGACGCTTGCCGGCATCAGGTGGCAGGACGCCTACGCGCCGCTCAACCGCTACAACTACACGTTCGACGGCGAGTCCTGCCGGCGCACGATCGCCACGTCCTGCCTCGGCCGCGACGGCTACGCCCCCGAGAACCTCCTGACCACGATGGAGCGGCTGAGCGGTCAGCTCGGTGACGTGCTCGTCGTCGTCAACGGGTCGAACGACCCGGGCACCCAGTTCGCGTCGGCGGTCGACGCGGTCATGGCTGCTGCGGGGCGCCAGGGGATCGGCACGGTCGTGTGGCTCACGATGGCCACGGCCGACGTCGACGCCGTCGGACCCGACTACGCCTCGACGAGCTACACGTTCCGCGACAACAACCGCATCCTGCTCCAGAAGGCCGCCGAGTACGGCGGCGCGCTGCAAGTCGCCGACTGGGCGACCCACAGCGCCGCCCACCCGTCGTGGTTCGGGCCCGACGGCGTGACGCTCAGCGCGGCGGGGGCGACGGCCGCCGCAACGTTCATCGCCGACACCGCCGACGCCGTGCTGGCCGGTACGACCGTCACGCCGGAGCTCGCGCCGGTCGCCGCCGACGCGTGGATCCCGATCCGCCGTGGCGACCGCGGCAACCGGGTCGGCGTCGTCCAGAACGAGCTCATCCGGATCGGTACACCGCTGGTCGGCGGCGCCGACGGCGTCTTCGGGGCGTCCACCGAGGTGGCCGTCGAGCAGTTCCAGGACTCGGCGGGCCTTGCCGTCACCGGGATCGTCGACAGCGTCACACTCGACTCGCTCACCGCCGCTGGGCAGGCGACGGAGCCCGAGGAGCCGACCGACACCGTGCCGTCGACGGAACCGCCGACGACAGAACCCGGTGGCTCCGGGCCGGCGTCGACGCCGGCGACGACGACGTCGTTGCCCGTCTCACCCGGCTGGACCGAGATCGGGCCCGGCGACCGCGGCTCAGCGGTGGCTGCCGTCCAGCGCGCCGCGATGAGCTCGGGGGTCTACCTGCGCGGCGGCGCCGACGGGAACTACGGCGACTACACCCGCACTGCCGTCCTCACGTTCCAACAGCGCAGGGGCCTGCCACCGTCCGGTGTGGTCGACCTGGCCACCGCCCGGGCCCTGGGCCTGGCTCCGGGTGCCACCGAGACCCCCTCACCGACCCCGGAATGGATCGACATCGGGCAGGGCGCCCGGGACGACATCGTGCGCAACATCCAAGAGGCGATCGTCGGCGCCGGCATCTCGCTGCGGGGCGGTGTCGACGGCTACTTCGGGCCCTACACACAAGACGCCGTCATCTTGTTCCAATCCCAACACGGCATCCCCGCCACCGGCATCGTCGACGCAGAGACGGCCGAGGCGATGGGCCTCTACGATCCGTCGGCGGCGATCCCGCCGGCTGGTCCGACGACGGCGGCGGGCTGAGCGGCCCCCCGGTCAGCGGAACGCAGGCGCGATCTCCTCGGCGACCAGATCGAGCAGCTCGACGCGCTGGGCGCCCGAGCCGAGCGTGAAGTCGGGGATGATCACCTCGTCGACGCCCACCGCCGCCCACGCGCCCACCGCGTCGACGAGCTGCTCGACGGAGCCACCGACGGCAGGGAGTGGCGAGGCGCGCGCCACGCGGCGGGCCGCCGCCTCCGCGTCGTCGGTGACGAACCACAGCGCCTGACACGAGCGGGCGATCGTCGCCGGGTCCCGCCCCACCGCCTCGCAGCGGGCGTCCAGGACGGCCGAGCGCTCGGCGAACCGTGCCGGCAGCGCCCACATGTTCCACTCGTCGGCGTACCGGGCCACCACCCCCATCATCCGGTCACCGGTGCCCCCGATCAGGATCGGCAGCGGCGTCTGCACCGGCTTGGGCTCGGCAACGGCGGCCGTCACGGCGTAGTGACGGCCGGCGACGTCGGTGACCGGCTCGCCGAGCAGGCCGGTGATGACGTCGAGCGCCTCGACGAAGCGATCGACCCGCTCGCCGGGCGGTCCGAGGTCGATGCCGTACTGCTCGTGCTCGTTCAGCTGCCATCCGGCGCCGAGCCCGAGGAGCAGCCGGCCACCCGAGATGTGATCGACGGTGGCCGCCCAGTTGGCGAGGACCGCCGGGTGGCGGTACGTGACCCCGAACACGAGCGAGCCGAGGCGCACCCGCTCCGTCGACGCGGCCAGGCCGGCGAGCGCGGCTGTCGCCTCGAACATGCTGCTGACGTTCCCGCCGGCCCGTTCACCGTCACCCATGAAGTGGTCGGCCACGTACACACCGTCCCACCCCGTGGCCTCGACGTGGCTGACCTCGGCGACGAGCTCCGTCCACGGCTGGGACAGGTTCGGCCACAACGAGAAGCGCATGGTTGGGTGTCTCGACGGCTCAGCGGATCGCCCGGGAGCGGCGTCGCCGCCAGGCCGAGTCGATGGCCGGCGGCACCCAGCGACCATCCGCGTCGCTCACGTCCGTGCCCGGTGGCACGAGTGCGTCGATCCGATCGAGCACGTCGTCGTCGAGCGGCGGTGCGCTCGCGGCGAGGATGCCGTCGAGCTGCTCGTCGGTCCGCGGCCCGACGATCGCCGACGACACGGCGGAATGGGCGAGCACGAACCCGAGGGCCAGACCGAGCAGGTCCGTCCCGGCCTCGGCGGCCACCTTCTCCAGCTCGCGGCACAGTTCGAGCTTGCGCTGGTTGTCGGGCCGCTCGAGGTCGAAGCGCAGCGGCATGCGGTCCATGCGGCTGGAGCGCTCGACGTGGCCCTTGGAGTAGCGCCCGGTCAGCCAGCCACCGTTCAGGGGGCTCCACACGAGCACGCCCATCCCGTAGCGCTCGCACGTCGGGAGCACGGCGTTCTCGATGGCCCGGGCGAAGATCGAATACGGCGGCTGCTCCGTCCGGAACCGCTCGAACCCGCGCCGCTCGGCCGCCCAGTGGGCCTCGACGATGTACTCGGCCGGGAACGTCGAGCACCCGGCGTACCGGACCTTGCCCGAGCGGACCAGCTCGTCGAGCGCGGCCAGCGTGTCGTCGATCTCCGTCGTCGGATCGGGCCGGTGGACCTGGTAGACGTCGATCCAGTCGGTCCCCAAGCGGCGCAGCGAGTCCTCGACCTCGCGCACGATCCAGCGGCGGCTGTTGCCGGCCATGTTCGGGCCGTCGCCCATGGCGCCGTGGAACTTGGTGGCGAGCACGACGTCGTCGCGGCGTCCGGAGAGCGCCTTGCCGACGATCGTCTCGGACTCGCCGCGCGAGTAGACGTCGGCGGTGTCGACGAAGTTGATCCCGGCGTCCAGGCTGCGACGGATCATCCCGACGCAGTTGTCGTGGTCGCGGTTGCCGTTGGCGCCGAACATCATCGCCCCGAGACACAGCTCGC
This sequence comes from Ilumatobacteraceae bacterium, assembly GCA_040507575.1. Lineage (GTDB taxonomy): Bacteria > Actinomycetota > Acidimicrobiia > Acidimicrobiales > Ilumatobacteraceae > JALZMG01. Next base: position 1,055 of record JBEVOM010000116.1, on the reverse strand, counting down.
TGACCTTGACGCCGGTGTTGCCGAGGGTGCGGTAGCGCATGCGTCCGACAGTACGCACGCGCCCGCCCTGCGACGTCAGTCGGTCGGTGGGACCTCGGGCACGGGTTCCTCCGGGACCTTGAGCTTGGTCGACGCCGTCGTCGTCGTCGCCAGCTCCACGGCAGCCGGGGGCACGAAGCCCTCGACCGAGGAGAAGGCAACCTTCTGCTCACCCGGCTTGTCGGGATCGTCCTCGGTGTCGACGACGATGATCTCGCCGGCGTGGAACTGCTTGTACAGCAGCATCTCCGAGAGCGGGTCCTCGACCATCCGCTGGATGGCCCGACGCAACGGGCGGGCGCCGAGCTGCGGGTCGTAGCCCTTGGCGGCCAGCAGCTCCTTGGCCGACTGCGTGAGCTCGATGCCCAGGCCCTGACCCTCGAGCTGCGTCGTGAGGCGGCGCGTCAGGTTGTCGACCATCTGCAGCACCTCGGCGCGGTTCAGCTCGTGGAAGACGATGACCTCGTCGATGCGGTTCAGGAACTCGGGACGGAAGTGCACCTTCAGCGCGTCCATCACCTTCTCCTTCATCCGCTCGTAGCTCATCGCCGAGTCGGCCGTGGTGAAGCCGACGTTGGCCTTGCGCAGATCCTGCGTGCCGAGGTTCGACGTCATGATCAGCACGGTGTTGCGGAAGTCGACGGAGCGGCCCTGGCTGTCGGTCAGGCGACCTTCCTCCAGGATCTGCAGCAACGTGTTGAACACGTCCGGGTGGGCCTTCTCGATCTCGTCGAAGAGGACGACCGAGAACGGCTTGCGGCGCACGGCCTCGGTGAGCTGGCCGCCCTCCTCGTAGCCGACGTACCCGGGGGGAGAGCCCACGAGCCGGCTGACCGTGTGCTTCTCCATGTACTCGGACATGTCGAGCGTGATCATCGCCGAGTCGTCGCCGAACAGGAACTCGGCCAGCGTCTTGGCCAGCTCGGTCTTCCCGACACCCGAGGGGCCGAGGAAGATGAACGACCCGCTGGGGCGCTTGGGGTCCTTGAGGCCGGCCCGCGTGCGGCGGATCGACT
>JBEVOM010000079.1:0-14743 GCA_040507575.1 Ilumatobacteraceae bacterium | reverse complement strand
GACGCCCTCGGCGCCCGGATGGACGAGCTGGCCACGACGATCTCCAAGGAGACCGGCATGGCCAAGTGGCTGTCGCAGATCGTGCAGGTCGGGCTGCCCATCAACAGCTTCAAGACGGCGGCGGCGACGGCCGAGGCCTACCGCTTCGAGGAGCCCGTCGGCACCTCGCTCGTGGTGCGCGAGCCGATCGGCGTCGTCGGCTGCATCACGCCGTGGAACTACCCGCTGCACCAGATCGCCGCCAAGGTCGCGTACGCCATGGCCGCCGGGTGCACCGTCGTCCTCAAGCCGAGCGAGGTGGCTCCGGTCGACGCGTTCATCCTCGCCGAGGTCATCGACGAGGTCGGCCTTCCCGCCGGCGTCTTCAACCTGGTGTCGGGCGTCGGACCTGTCGTCGGCGAGGCGATCGCCGCTCACGCCGACGTCGACATGGTGTCCTTCACCGGCTCGACCCGCGCCGGACGGCGCGTCGCCCAGCTCGGGGCCGAGACGATCAAGAAGGTCGCGCTCGAGCTCGGCGGGAAGTCGGCCAACGTGCTCCTGGACGATCTCGACACCGCAGGGTTCGCCAAGGCCGTCGGCGACGGAGTGCAGAAGGCGTTCCTCAACTCGGGCCAGACGTGTTCCGCGCTCACCCGCATGCTCGTGCCCGAGAGCCGCCTCGGCGAAGCGGAGGAGCTCGCCGCCCAGGCGGCCGGGAAGATGATGGTCGGTGACCCGTTCGCCGAAGGCGTCCACCTCGGACCGCTGGCGTCGGCCGCCCAACGCGATCGCGTCCAGGGATACATCCAGCAGGGCATCGACGAGGGCGCCACCGTCATCGCCGGCGGTCTGGGCGCTCCCGACGGGCTCGAACAGGGCTACTACGTGCGTCCGACCGTGTTCTCGAACGTGACGCCGCAGATGACGATCGCCCAGGAGGAGATCTTCGGCCCGGTGCTGTCGATCCTCCCGTATCGCGACGAGGACGACGCCGTCGAGATCGCCAACGGCGTCGTCTACGGGCTCGCCGGCGGCGTGTGGTCGGGCGACAAGGACCACGGCGTCGCCGTCGCCCGTCGACTGCGCACCGGCCAGGTCGAGGTCAACGGTGGGGCGTTCAACCCCAACGCTCCGTTCGGCGGCTACAAGCAGTCCGGCGTCGGTCGCGAGTACGGCCACCACGGCTTCGAGGAGTTCCTCGAGGTCAAGGCCCTGCAGCTGTAGGCCGGCGCCGTCGGCCGGGCGGCCGTCCGACGACGAAGCCGTTGATCGCGGCGGCCAGCTCCACGGGCGCGTCTTCCTGCACGTTGTGTCCGGCGTCGATCGTCGCCAGCTCGGCCCCCGGGACGCGAGCCATGAACTCGTCGACGACCTCGTCGGACAGGAACCCGCGCGTCGCCCGCACCAGGAGGACGGGGTTGTCGTACTGCTCGAGCGTCGGCCACAGGGACCGGAAGTCGGTGCCGAGGACCGGCTCGCCACCGCCGCGGTTGGCGAGGTGGTGCTTGAACACGATCTGACCGTCGTCGCGGACCCTGGTGTTGAGGAACACGCCGCGGGCCAGCGCCGCTCTCGACACCGCGAACCCGAACGACGCCGCCCGCTCGACGATCTCCTCGCGCGTCGCGAAGCTCTCTGGTCCGGCCAAGAAGTCGCGTACCTGGTTCCCGTCGCCGACGACGAGGCCGGGGCTCACGTCGACGATGACCAGAGCGGCCACGAGGTCCGGCCGCTGGCCGGCGACGGCGATCGCTGTGAGCCCGCCGAGCGACTGCCCGACGACGGCCACGGCGTCCGGCGCCAGCTGCCCGAGCGCCGATGCCGCCGCGGGGGCGATCACCTCGGCGCGGTAGTCGAGGTCGTCGCGCCACGCCGAATCGCCGTGACCGGGCAGGTCGAGGGCGACGACGGGACGCCCCAGGGCCATCGTCGTGGCGTCCCACGTGTGGGCGTTCAGCCCCCCGCCGTGCAAGAACGCGATCTGCGCCGGCTCGTCGCCCCACACGAGCGCGCTCGTCGCGCCACCGTCGACGGAGACCCGCCGCACGACAGGTGGCGACGGGAGCGGGATGGCGAACTCCGCGGCCTCTTCACCGAGGAACTCGAACTCGGACACCGACGGGGAGGCGCTCACGGTGCACGATCCTACGAATCGGGTGGGCGAGACTCCCGACCATGGATCAGCTGCAGGACATGTTCCGGCTCGACGGTCGCCGGGCCGTCGTCGTCGGTGCCGGGAGCGGCATCGGCGCCGCCGTGGCCGGCGGCCTCGCCGCGTTCGGTGCCACCGTCGTGTGTGCCGATTCCGATCTCGCCGCAGCCACGCGCACGGCCGACGAGCTCGGTGGCCCGGCCGTCGCCCGGCGCCTCGACCTGCTCGACACGGCGTCGATCGAGGACGCGGCCGCCGAGCTCGGCGCGCCGCACGTGCTCGTCACCACGCCGTCGGTGAACGTCCGCAAGCCGATCGTGCAGTACCTCGACGAGGAGCTCGACCGCGTGGTCGACCTCAACATCAAGGGCACCTTCCGGCTGTGCCGCGCGTTCGGCCGGCTGATGGCCGACGCCGGACGGGGGTCGATGATCGGGTTCGCCTCGATCCGCGCCCAGACGACCGAGCCCGGTCAAGGCGCGTACGCGGCGACGAAGGCGGCGACGGTGATGTTGTTCAAGACCCTCGCCGCCGAGCTCGGGCCCCAGGGCGTACGAGCCAACACCGTGGCGCCCGGGGTCGTCGAGACACCGTTGACCGCCCAGATCAAGGCCCAGCCGGCGTGGTACGACGCCTATGCCGACAAGTCGATCCTGCGGCGCTGGGCGCAGCCCTCGGAGATGGTCGGCGCCGTGGTCTACCTTGCGTCTGATGCCAGCAGCTACGTCACCGGCACGACGATCTTCGTCGACGGCGGCTGGACCGCAGCCGACGGTCGCTTCACCCCGCCGACATGACGGCGCCGACGAGATCGACGGCGCCGACCTCATCGCGTTCACCCAACAGCTCGTGCGGACGCCGAGCGTGCACGACCCGGCCAACGGCACGTCCGAGGCGCACGTCGCCGAGCTGATCGCCGAGCGGATGCGAGGGTTCGGCTGGGAGCCCGAGCTCGACCTGGTCGCACCTGGCCGGCCGAACGTCATCGCCGTCGTGGAGGGCGGAGGTGGCCCGGGGCCGACGCTGATGTTCGAGGGCCACACCGACGTCGTCACCGTCGGCGACGGCTGGACGGTCGATCCCTTCGGTGCCGAGATCGTCGACGGCCGCCTGTACGGCCGCGGCGCGGCGGACATGAAGGGCGGTCTGGCCGCGATGCTCTTCGCCACCCACGCGCTGCAGGCTCGTGGGCCGTTCCCCGGGCGGGTCGTGCTCGCCGCACTGGTGGACGAGGAGGGGATGATGCTGGGGGCCAAGGACCTCGTCGCCCGCGGTCGCACGGCCGGGGTCGATGCCGTGATCTGCTGCGAACCCGAGGGCGGCGAGATCTGCCCCGTCGCCAAGGGCGCACTGCGCCTCCGCCTCGACCTCACCGGCAAGATGTCCCACGGCGCCATGCCGTTCCAGGGCCGCAACCCGAACCGTGCCGTCGCCCGAGCCATCGCTGCACTCGCCGACCTCGAGGCATCGATGCAAGCCCGGCATCCGCAGGATCCACACCTCGGCGAGGTGTGGATCACGCCGACCGTGCTGCGCTCGGGCGACCCCGTCCAGATGAACGTGGTGCCGGCGAACGCATCGCTGTGGGTGGACGTCCGGACGATCCCGTCGGTCGACCATGCCGCCCTCGTCGACGAGCTGACCGGGCTGGTGTCGGCCAGCGCGGCCGAGCTCGGGATCGGTGCCGAGGTCACGGTCATCGACGACCGGCCGGCGGTCGCCACCGCGGAGGACGCCGCGCTCGTGCGCGCCGTGTGGGACGCGCACGCCGCCGTGACAGGTGGTGCGCCCCGTCTCGGCGGCGTGCCGGGGGCGACCGACGGGACGGTGATCACGTCCCGCACCGGCATGCCGTCGGTCGTGTACGGGCCCGGCGGCAAGTGGATCGCCCACCAGGCCGACGAGTTCGTCGAGGTCGCCGACCTGCTCACGCACGCCGACGTCTACGTCGAGGCCGCGGCGCGCTTCTTGGGGGCCGGGGCCTCGGCATGACGACGCGTGGGCGCTGACCCGCGCGCCGGGGCGCGCAACGACATCACCGACGTCGAGGGTGTCGCGGTCGGGCACCACTCCCGCCGGGGGCGGGGTTGGCTGACCGGGACGACGGTCGTGGTCCCCCCGCGTGGCACGGTCGGCGGCGTCGACGTGCGCGGCGGCGGACCGGGGACCCGGGAGACCGATCTCCTCGACCCGATCAACATGGTCACCCACGTCGACGCGATCTGCCTCACCGGGGGCAGCGCCTACGGGCTCGACGCCGCCGGCGGCGTGATGGCCTGGCTCGAGGCACGGGGCCGCGGGTTCCAGATCGGCGCCGAACCCCACCATGTCGTGCCGATCGTGCCGGCCGCGGTCGTGTTCGACCTCGGCGCCGGTGGAGACTTCTCGAAGCGTCCGGACGCCGAGTTCGGACGGCGGGCCGCCGCTGCTGCCCGATCGCGCCGCGTCGCCCAGGGCACCGTCGGCGCCGGCACGGGCGCACACGCCGCTGCGCTGAAGGGCGGCATCGGCTCGGCCAGCGCGGTGCTGCCGAGCGGGGTCACGGTCGCCGCGCTCGTCGTGCTCAACTCCGGCGGTTCGCCCGTCGATCCCTCGACCGGCGAGCTGTGGGGCACCCGCCACGGTCTCGGCGACGAGTTCCGGGCGCTGCGCCGGCCGTCCAGGGCCGACCTGCGGGCGTTCCGCGCCCTGCCGTGGCCGCCGCAGCCGCCGTCGGCGACGAACACGACGTTGGCCGTCATCGCCACGGACGCCGAGCTGTCCAAGGCGGAGTGCGGTCGAGTCGCGGGCGCCGGTCATGACGGCATGGCGCGGGCGATCAACCCCATCCACACCTACACCGACGGCGACGTGGTGTTCACGCTGGCGACCGGCAGACGGGAGGTCCCTGCGGCGCCGACCGACGGGTTCATCCGACCGGCGGTCGCCCGCTTCACCCAGCTCGCCCCGATCATCGCCGCAGCCGCCGACGTGGTCGCCCGGGCGATCGTGCACGCCGCCCTCGCCGCGACCTCCGCCGGCCCGATGTCGAGCTACGCCGACCAGCTCCCCTCGGCCCTCCGATTCTGACTCCGGTTCGGGGCCAGAAATGGCCCCGAAAGCCACAAAGAACCGGGGGTTCCCGGCCAGGTGACTACGGTGTCGCCGAGGCGATGACGGGAGGGAACCCATGCCGATCAACGGTCAGACGCGCAGAAAGGGCGGGAAGGTGTATGTGTACCGCAACGGAACGTGGCATGAGATCGGGAGCGTGAGCCGGCCGAGCATCGAGAAGACCGAGCCGCTGCTCGGCGACGAGGGCTGAGCGCCGTGCCGAGGAACGGTCAGACGCGCCTGAAGAACGGCCGGATCGAGGTCTACCGCGACGGCGAGTGGCACTCGGTGACGAGCCTGCCCGCACCGGGCAAGAAGGCCCGCAACGAGGACCTGTCCTGACCGGCCCGGCTGGCGCGCAGCCACCGGCGGCAGCCGCGCCAGCGCCAGCACCCGCGGCACCGGCAACGCCGCCGACGCCACCCGCGCCGACGTCGCGCTGGGTGACCGGCACCAAGGAGACCCAGGAGACCGCCAAGTGGGTCGTCGCCACGGCCGGTGCCGTCGGCGCCGTCATCTTCGGTGGTGGCCCGTTCCTGGCCAGCGGCGACCTGACCGGCGACCACGTCGCATGGCGCGTCGTCGGCATCATCCTCGGCGCGCTCGTCGGCACGCTCGGACTTGCCTACATCATCGCCAGGACGGCGCGGGTCCTCCTGCCGTTCGAGGTGACGCTGGCGGACCTGCCGCCATCGCTCACCGCCAAGATCACGAGCGCGCCACGCGCCTACCTGCCTGGCGGTGAGCCCGACGTGGCCGCGTTCCGGGACGGTTTGCAGACCTGGGACGTCGCCGCCCGCGACCTGCGCACGAACCTCGCCGCGCTGAACGACGAGCTGGAGACGCTCGACGCGCGCACCGACGCCGCCAGGGCCCGCGAGCTGCGCGACGACATCAACCTGTACGAACGCACGCTCGTCGACGTCCAGGACAACCTGGCCATCTACAACAAGGTGCGTGACGACCTGTTGGCCCAGGCCGCGTACACCGAGACGCGGCGGCTCTTCGTCGGTCAGTCGTGGCGGATGTGGCTCGCCGCGGTGGCCATCGTGCTCGGCGCGGTCACGTACCTGCTGCTGCTCGGCACCGCACCCGACGACGACGAGGACGAGGATGCCGCCGGGACCGCAGCCGCGGCGCGCCTCGGTCAGCTCGTGTGGTCCGACACCCCGGCCGCGGCCCGGCTCTGGACCGACGCCGGGTTGGTCACGTGCGAGGTACCGGGCGCCGACGGCGCTCATCCCACGGTCGCCGTGGTGGTCGAGTCCGGTGCCGGAACCCCGACTGATCCGTATCAGGTGCGCACGCTCGGCGCCGACGGTGCGCATCCCGACTGTGCGGCGGTCGCGTTCTCGGTCATCGACGACGTCGCCCGGATCGTGTTCCCCGAGATCGAGCGGGAGCTGACGATCACGTACACGCCGGGCTCGGAGCCCGAGACGTCGACGGCGCCGTCGACACCGACGACGACCACCACCACCACCACCACGACCACCACGACCACCACGGCCACGCCGCCCTGATCCCGGGTTCTCTGGTGGATCCGGGGCCATTTCTGGCCCCGAACCGGAGTCAGAACCCGTCGCGGAGCCGGGCCTCGAGGAGGTCGGCGAAGGCGGTGAGGTCGGGGACGGCGAGGAGGTCGCCCCGATAGCTGCCCCAGCGGTCGAGCACGACCGCGAACACGCCGGCCCGATGCCACGCCTCGACGTGCTGGGGACCGTCGTCGACGGCCACGCACCCAGCCGGCTCGAGCCCGAGCGCGGCGAGCACCGTGGGCTTGTCCTGGGCGAGGTTGACCGACTCGACGAGGAGGTCGTGCTCGTCGATCCAGTGGTTCGTCGCCGCCATCGCGACGTCGGCGTCGGTGATGTCGCGGGCGGTCACGAGGTGGAGCCGGTGCCCGGCGGCGCGCAGCCGGTCGACGGCCGCCGGCACGTCCTCGTACGGCGCGCCCTCCCACCACAGCCGCCCCTCGGCGACGCCACGGGCGACGAGGTCGACGAAACCGTCGTAGTCGACGCCCCACTGCTCGTAGAACGCCCAGTGCGTCGTGTCCAGCACGAGGTCGCGCCCGAGCTCGCCGGCCACGTACGGGGTGAACAACTCGGGGAACGGGTACAGCACGCCGTCGATGTCGAGGAGCACGTCGAGCGTGCGGGCGGGGGTCATCGTCGCGATCGCACGCCCGGAATCAGACCGGCAGCTGCGGCACGGCGCGCAGCAGTGCCCGCGTGTAGGGGTGCTGGGGCGCAGCGAAGACGTCGGCCGTGCGGCCGCGCTCGACCACCAGCCCGTCGCGCAGCACGATGACGTCGTCGCAGAGGTAGTGGACGACGCCGAGGTCGTGGGAGACGAGGATCAGGCTGAACCGCTCCTCGTCGGCGAGCCGCTGCAGCAGGTCGAGGATCTGGACCCGCACCGACACGTCCAGTGCGCTCACCGGCTCGTCGCCGACGAGGAGGTCGGGGCGCGGCGCGATGGCACGGGCGATGGCGATGCGTTGTTGCTGGCCGCCCGAGAACTCGTACGGGTAGCGCGTCCGCCATGCCGGGTCGAGGCCGACGGCCTCGAGCACCTCGACGACGCGGGCATCGTGGTCCTCGGGCACGCCGAGGCACACGAGTGGCTCGCGGATGATCGACGCGATCGTCATGCGTGGGTCGAGCGACGACAGCGGATCCTGCAGCACGATCTGGGCCTCCCGCCGGAACCAGCGCAGGTCGCGTGGCTTGCCGGGCACGATCGGCCGCCCGCGGTAGCGCACCTCCCCGGAACTCGCCCGGTCGAGTCCCAGGAGGATCCGCATCAGCGTCGACTTCCCCGAGCCGGATTCGCCGACAACGCCGACGCTGGCGCCCTCGTCGAGCGACAAGTCGACTCCCCCGAGTGCGGTGCGCACCCCCCGCGAGCCGAACAGCGACGTGCGCGGCAGCGCGAAGTGACGGTGGATCCCCGTCGCCTCGAGCAGCGGGCCCCCCGTCGCCGCCTGGGAGGCGGTGCCGGTCACGGCCGGTCGCCGTTCGTCGACGATCCGTGCCACGACGTCGTGCGGGCCGCCTCGAGCAGCTGCTGGGTGTACTCGTGGTGCGGATCACGGGCCACGTCGAGCGCCGCGCCCCGCTCGACGATGCGGCCGTTGCGCATGACCACGATGTGGCTGACGACACCTGACACGAGCGCGATGTCGTGGGTGATGAGGATGAGCGCGGTCCCCTCCTCGATGACGAGCTGCTGCAGCAGACCCATCACGTCGGCCTGCACGGTGACGTCGAGCGCGGTCGTCGGCTCGTCGGCGATCAGCAGGGCCGGCCGGCACGACATGGCCATCGCGATCCCGACCCGCTGGCGCTGCCCACCGGAGAGCTGGTGGGGGTAGGCCCGCACGATGCGGTCGGGATCGGGCAGGCCGACGCGGGCGCACAGCTCGACCGCCGCCGCGGCCGCGGCCTTGCGATCGAGACCCCGGTGCAGCCGCAGCGGCTCGGAGATCTGGCGCCCGACCCGCATCACCGGGTTGAGCGCCGTCCGGGGGTCCTGGAAGACCATGGCGATCCGGTCGCCGCGCAGGTCCGACATCCGCCGGTCGTCGCGGCCCAGCACCTCCTCGCCGTCGAAGCGGATGCTGCCGGTGATCGTGGCCGCCTCCGGTGCCAGTCCGACGATCGACAGCGCGCTGATCGTCTTCCCCGACCCGGACTCGCCGATGATCCCGAGCCGCTCGCCGCGGTCGACCGCGAACGACACGTCGTCGACGACCTTGCGGCCGCCCAGCTCGACGGTCAACGCGTCCACCGCCAGCAGCGGGCCGGCGCCGTCGCTCACGGCACCTCGATGTCCATCGGGCGCACGTCGGGCGCCGCGGGCAGGGCGACGAGGGCGGGATCGTCGACGCCGTCGACGACGCTGGAGAACGTCGGTGACACCGACGCCGCCCGGCCCCGCAGACGCGGGTCGACCGCGTCGCGCAGGCCGTCGCCGAGGAGGTTGAACCCCAGCGTGGCCGCAAGGACGGCCAGGCCGGGGAACACGACGGCGCGCGGCTCGACGGTCATCGTCTCCTGCAACGTCCCGAGCATCCGCCCCCACGACGGCGTCGACACCTGGGTCAGGCCCAGGTAGCTGAGCGCCGCCTCGGCGAGCACGGCGAGTGCGGCGAACAGGGAGAGCTGCACGATCACCGTCGGCGCGATGTTGGGGATGACGTGACGCCACACCGTGCGGTACGTCGACGATCCCGATGCCGCGGCGGTGAGGATGTAGTCGTTCGTGAGGACCCGGGACACCTCGGCCCGCACCACTCGAGCCAGCACCGCGGCCGACCCGAGCCCGATGGCCAGTGATACCGTCCAGATCGACCCGCCGAGGGCGGCCAGGAACACGAGGGCCAGGATCAACGTCGGCAGCGCGATGAGGACGTCGATGAGGTGGGCCAGCGACTCGCCGACGTACCGGGGTGTGATCGCGCTCAGGATGCCGAGCGACAGTCCCAGCACGGCGGCGATGACGACGGAGGCGAGTGCCACGACGAGGGTCGTGCGCGCCCCGACCAGCACCTGGCTGAGCAGGTCCTTGCCCGCACCATCCGTACCGAACGGATGCGCCCACGAGACCGGCAGCCACTTGTCGCGAGGGACGACCCTCGTCGGGTCGTACGGGGTCCACACCAGCGAGACCAGCGCCCCGAGCACGAGGATCGACACGAGGACGACGCCGATGCGGCCGGGCCACGAGCGCCACACGTGCTTCACGCCGCGCTCCTCATGCGACGACCCGCAACCGGGGGTCGGCGATGCGATGGAGGACGTCGACGATGAACCCGATGACGAGCACGATGATCGCGATCAACAGGACGGTGCCCTGCACCTTCTCGAGGTCCCGCGATCCGATGTCGCGCACCAGCATCTGGCCGACGCCGGGCAGGTTGAACACCCGCTCGATGACCACGACTCCGGCGATCAGGCTGGCGACCTGCACGCCGAGGATGGAGATGATCGGGAGCGACGCGTTGCGCAGACCGTGGCGGTACAGCGCCTGGCTGCGGGTCAGGCCCTTGGCCCGGGCCGTGCGGATGTAGTCCTGGTGGAGGACGTCGAGCGTCGCCGAGCGGACGAACCGCAGCAGCACGGCGCCCTGCGCCAGGGCCAGCGTGACGACGGGGAGGACCAGCGATCGGACCGCGACCGTCGTGTCGCCCCACCCGTTGCGTGGGAAGCCTCCGGCGGGCAGGGCGTCCAAGTTCACGGCGAAGACGACGATCAGGATCAGCCCGGCCCAGAACGACGGCACTGCGATGCCGAGCTGGCTGACCACGGAGATGCCGACGCCGTCGGCGCGGCGGTGGCGGGCCCCGGCGATGATCCCGAGCGGCACGGCGACGACGATGGACAGCAGCGTCGACGCCAGGACGAGCGGCACGCTCACGCCGAGCTTCCTGCCGAGCTCGCTCGTGACCGTCTCGCCGTTCAGCGCCGACACACCGAAGTCACCGTGCAGGATGCCCCCGACCCAGTCGAGGTACTGCACGACCAGGGGCCGGTCGAGTCCGAGCTCCTGGCGGATGGCGGCGATGCGATCCGGTGACGCCTGGGTGCCGCCGATGACCGTCGCCAGGTCGCCCGGGAGGAGCCGCAGCAGCAGGAACACGATGATGCTGGTGACGACGATGGCCACGAGCAGCAGCCCGAGCCGCCGCACCACGTACAACGTCATGGGCGGATCATCGTCGTCGTGGGACCACCCCGCGCCCGCGCTCCCCGTGCCCGCGATCACCGTGCACGGGGAATGACGCGGCCACGCCGCTCAGCCGACCGTGATCGCGGAGGCGTCGAAGCGGGCGCCGGTGTCGCTCGTCGGGTAGCCCGTGACGTCGGGTGTCGAGACGGTGAGGTCGGCGGCGAGGAGCAGCCAGTCGACGGGCGAGTCCTCGGAGATCGTGCGGGCCGCCTCCTTGAGCTGCTCGACGGCGGCGTCCGGATCGGGGTTGACCTTGGCCGCGGCGATCAGGTCCTGCACCTCGGGGCTGTCGTACTGCCAGTAGTAGTCCGGGTTGGCGTAGTTGACGATGTCCCGGGGCTCGACGTGGTTGACGGCGGTCATGTCGTAGTCGTGGTTCGTGTACACCTGCTCCAACCACACGGAGAAATCGACCGTCTCGATGGTGACGTTGATCCCGACGTCGGCGAGCTGCGTCGCCACGTACTCGGCGTTGCTGACCGGATACAAGTTCGGCCACGTCAACGTGAGGTCGAGCCCGTCGCCGTACCCGGCAGCGTCGAGCGCGGCCGAGGCCGCGTCCGGGTCGTACGGGGCGATGTCGGTGAGGTCCTCGTACCACGGATCGGTCGGGGGCACCGGCCCTCCGATGATGGTGCCGTAGCCGTTGTTGAGCTCCTTGTAGCCCTCCTTGTCGATCGCCTGGCGGATGGCCATGCGCACGGACTGGTCGGTGAACGGCTCGCGGGCGTTGTTGAAGCCCAGCGTGAACTCGCCGTTCGTCGTGCCCTCGTTCACGACGTAGTCCGGGTTGTCCTGGAACTGGCCGACGAGGTCGGAGGTGATGCCGGTGACGATGTCGATCTGCCCTGTGGTCAGGGCGTTGACCAGCGCGTTCTGTTCGGTGAAGTACTCGAACGTGATGCCGGAGATGGCTGGCTCGTCACCCCAGTAGTCGTCGTTGCGGGCGAGCGTGATCGACGAGCCGACGTTCCACTGCTCGAACGTGAACGGCCCCGTGCCGTTGGCATCGTTCTCGAGTCCGGTGGCGCCCTCTTGGAGGACGGCGCCGCCGCGGCGTGTCATCAGATAGGTGAAGTCGTTGTCGGGCTGGCACAGCGTGACGACGACGGTGAGCGGGTCGGGTGCCTCGACGTCCTCGATGCTGGCCAGGCGGTCCGACTCGATGGCATTCTCGGCCCGCTGCTGGTCGAGGCTCCACTTCACGTCGGCCGAGGTCAGCTCCTCGCCACTGTGGAACGTGACTCCGCTCTGCAGCGCGAACGTGTAGACGGTGCCGTTGTCGGAGACCTCCGGCAGCTCGGCCAGGCCCGATCCGATCTCACCGTTGTCGTCGAGCGTGAGGAGCGTCTCGTACACGTTGTCGAGGAGCACCTGGTCGATCGCCGCGCCGGCGACCGTGACCAGGTCGAGGCTGGTCGGCTCGAGGATCGCTCCGACCGTGACGTCGGCATCGGCGTCCGGGGTAGTCCGGCGCAGGCCCGCTGCGGCCGAGTCGTCGGGCCCGGTGGAACCACCGGCGGTGGAACCGGTCGAGTCCGACGTCGTGGTGTCGCGTCCCGAATCGCCGGTCGTGTCCTCCGAGGTCACGTCGGACGACCCCGGCCCGGTGTCCCCGGTGGTGTCCCCCGTCGTGTCGTCGGTGGCGGTGGTCTCGGTGGCGCCTTCGCCCGAGACGCACTCGCGCTCGACTGCCGTGTCGGGCGTGCTGCTCGCGGTCGATGCATCCGTCGCGTCGGTCGCGTCGGTCGCGTCGGTGGTCGGCGCGGCACTCTCCCCGGTCGTGGTCTCGGCGGCGACCGATGATGCCGGGCCGGCATCGTCGTCGTCGCCGCACGCGGTGGCCACGATCGCGGCGGCGACCAGGACGGCGGCGAGTCGGTACCCGGGGCGGGCGGCACTGGAACGATGGCGCATGGTGATGACCCTACCTAAAGCCGACCAGAGCAGTCATGATTCCGGCGACGTCTCCGGCTACCATCGATGGCGGTGATCAGCAGCGGGCACGGACGGGGATCGGGCCGGAGCATCGTGTCGTGACCGTACCCGCTGCCGCGCTCCCCGTCCTGGACGTCGGCCCCTTCATCGCCGACGAGACGACCTCGTCGGCCGACCGGTTCGTCGCCGACCTCGGTCGAGCCGTCCACGAGATCGGCTTCTTCTACGTCGTCGGACACGGCATCCCCGACGACCTCGGCGACCGCGCCCACGACGTCGCCCGGCGCTTCTTCGCCCTCCCCGAGTCCGAGCGCCTCGCCATCGAGAACGTCCGCTCGCCCCAGTTCCGCGGGTACACCCGCTTCGGCCACGAGCGCACGAACGGGCGCGTCGACCTGCGCGACCAGGTCGACATCGGTCGCGAGCTTCCAGCGCCGTCGATCGGTGCGGACGACCCGCCCTGGCTGCGCCTGCGCGGCCCGAACCTCTGGCCGGACTCGCTGCCCGAGCTGCGCGAGGTCACGCTGGCGTGGATGGACGAACTGGAACGGCTGGGCCACGTCCTGCTCCGCGCCCTGGCCCGGGCCCTCGACCTGCCGCCCGACACGTTCGCGTCCGCCGTCACGCCCCCCGAGGTGCTGCTCAAGGTCATCCGCTACCGCACTCCCGACACCCAAGGTGGCACCCCACTCGCCGGCGGCGGTCAGGGCGTCGGCGCCCACCGCGACACCGGGTTCCTCTCGTTCGTCCACCAGGACGCCGTCGGCGGCCTGCGCGTCGAGCGCGACGGACGCCTGATCGACGTCCCGCACCTGCGGGGCGCCCTGGTCGTCAACATCGGCGAGATGTTCCAGCTCGTCACCCGCGGCTACTACAAGGCGACCGTCCACCAGGTCGTCAGCCCGCCGCCGGGCATCGAGCGGATCTCGCTCGCCTACTTCTTCAACCCGAAGCTCGAAGCGACGCTCACACCCGTCGACCTGCCGCCCCGACTGGCCGCGCTGGCCCCGGGCGGTGACAGCGACGACCCCGGCAACCCGATCCTCGCCAACTACGGCGACAACTCGCTCAAGGTGCGACTCCGGGCGCATCCCGACGTCGCGGCCGCCCACCACAGCGACCTCCTCACCGCCGGCCCGTGGACGACGACGGCTCCCGGTGCGCCGGCTCCGGACGAGCACGGGGCGGGCGCCGGGACGGGACCGAGCCGATCACGATCCGATGAGGTTCAACCCCCCCGCCGGGGGGTAACCATGACCCCATGAAGAAGCTCCTGATCGCCATGGCGCTCGGCGCCGCGCTCGCCTGGCTGTTGGACCCCGACTCCGGGGCGCGTCGGCGTGAGATCATCAAGCGCAAGCTCGACCAGCGGGGCATCACCGGCCCCGCCGCCGCACCGTCGACGGTCCCGATCGTGGTCACCGACCCGCTCGCCCCGTCCGTCGCATCGATCTGACCGAGCGCGACGGCGGTCCGAGGCCACCGTCCCACCGAGCCACTTGACAGAGGAGCATTCCGTGAGCAGTTCACCTCTCGCCGGGGTCACCGATTCCGTGACCGACGCCTGGTCGACCAGCAGCAGCGTCGTGGCTGACCTCGCCACGACGGCCGCCGAACTGGCCACTGACGTCGCCATCGCCGCCGTCGGACAGCTCGAAGAGCTGCCGGATCGGCTTGCCGGCCTGGCCGCGCTGGCCAAGGATCGCGTCGGCCCGGCCCCGAAGCGCTCGAAGAAGCCCGTGCTGTTCGTGCTCCTCCTGGCGATCGCCGCTGCTGCCGGCGTCGTCTGGTGGAAGCGTCGCGGCCCGGCCGGCGACGTCGGGGCGACGGGCACGCCGAGCG